>JBBINL010000001.1:0-50300 GCA_037443905.1 Burkholderiales bacterium
TGGTGTGCACGTTGCCGTCACCGGCGTGCATGTGCAGCGCCACCCAGACGCGGCCTTTGAGCACACGCTGGTGAATCGCGTTGCATTCCTTCAGGATCGGCTCGAATGCCACCCCGCTGAAAATTTGCTGCAGCTGCTTGCGGATTTGCGTCTTCCAGCTGGCCCGCAGGGAATGGTCCTGTAGCCGGGGGAACAGCGACTCCACGTCGTGCAGCCAGCCAGACCACAAGGTTCGCACATCGGCAATCAGCGCCAGCGCCTGCGCCACGCGGTCTTCGAGCAGTTCTTCGGCGCTGATCTCGCTGGCATCATCCTGACGGCCCACGGGCAAATGGCCCTGGCTGAAAAAATCCGTCAGCGCGTCGCACAGCGCCAGCTTGTTGCGCAGGCTCAACTCGATGTTGATGCGCTCGATGCCGTCGGTGTACTCGGCCATGCGCGGCAACGGAATCACCACGTCCTCATTGATCTTGAAGGCGTTGGTGTGGCGACTGATGGCCGCCGTGCGCTTGCGGTCGAGCCAGAATTTTTTGCGCGCCTCGGGGCTGATGGCAACAAAGCCCTCGCCGCTGCGCGAATTGGCCAACCGCACCACCTCGCTGGTGACACGCGCCACCGCGTCGGCATCGTTGCCGGCAATGTCACCGAACAGCACCATCTTTGGCACGCCACCCGCATTCATGGCCGCGCCGCGTTTGCTCTTGGTGGTGTAACCCACGGCTTTCAAATATCGGTCGTCCAGGTGCTCCAGACCGGCCAGCACCACGCCCGAGCGCTTTTGCTCGGCAAACATGAAGTCCTTGATCTCGACAATGCTCGGCACGGCGTCCTTGGCGTTGCCAAAAAACTCCAGGCAGACGGTGCGAGTGTGTGCCGGCATCTTGTGCACCACCCAGCGCGCGCTGGTGATCAGGCCGTCGCAGCCTTCTTTCTGGATACCGGGCAGGCCGCTGAGAAACTTGTCGGTCACGTCTTTGCCCAGGCCCTCCTTGCGGAAAGTCTTGCCAGGAATATCCAGTTGCTGTTTGCGAATCGGTGTTTTGCCATCGGCCTTGAAATACGCCAACTCGAAGCTGGCCACATCCACATCATGAATCTTGCCCAGGTTGTGGTTCAGCCGCGTCACCTCCAGCCACTCGGCCTGAGGTGTCACCATTCGCCAGCTCGCCAGGTTGTCCAGCGAGGTGCCCCACAGCACCGCTTTTTTGCCGCCGGCGTTCATGGCAATGTTGCCGCCAACGCACGAGGCGTCGGCCGAAGTCGGGTCCACCGCAAAAACAAAGCCGGCACGCTCGGCAGCCTGTGCCACACGGTTGGTCACCACGCCGGCCTCGGTCCAGATCGTGGCGACATCGTGGTCAAGCCCGGGCAAGCGGCGCATTTCGACCTCGGTCATGGCCTCCAGTTTTTCGGTATTGATGACCACGCTTTTCCAGGTCAGCGGAATCGCACCGCCGGTGTAGCCGGTACCACCGCCGCGCGGAATGATCGTCAGCCCCAGCTCGATGCAGCCCTTGACCAGGTGCGCCATCTCGGCCTCTGAGTCGGGCGTCAGCACCACAAACGGGTATTCCACACGCCAGTCGGTCGCGTCGGTGACGTGGCTGACGCGGCTCAGTCCATCAAACTTGATGTTGTCCCTGGCCGTCAACCTGGCCAGCACTTTTTGCGCCTGTCGGCGCAAAAAGGCGGTTTCGACAAAATGGGCATCGAAGGCTTGCACGGCCTGGTTCGCCGCGTCAAGCAGATGACCCACCAGCGTATCGCGCTCCGGGTCATCGCCAGGCTTGCGGCGCTTTTCAATTTCTCCCAGACGGTGACGAAGCGCCTGCACCAGCAAGATGCGGCGCTTCGGGTTGTCAAGCAGGTCGTCCTGCAAATAGGGGTTGCGCTGCACCACCCAGATGTCACCCAGCACTTCATAGAGCATGCGCGCCGAGCGACCGGTGCGCCGTTCATCGCGCAGTCTGTTCAACCAGTCCCACGCCTCTGAACCGAGCAGGCGAATGACAATTTCTCGGTCAGAAAAAGAGGTGTAGTTGTACGGAATTTCGCGGATGCGTTCTTGTCCGATCGGCGCCATGGCACCATCGGGCAACAAAGTCTTGAGCTGGGTGGGAGCGTTCATCAAAGTGTGTGGTAACAACCATCGCAGGCGTTGTTGCCCTGTTACAGGCTGGCCCAAGCTGGGCAGGCGATGTTACCGCAGCGCAGCATTGCCCTGTTCGGGTCATGGAAACTGTTCACCATGCACCCGATTCTTGTCGTGACAGCAAGGCAAACGGGCACGTCCATGGCCATGCCTCAATCCCCTGTTCAACATTGTGGTGCCATCTCCAACATCTGTTTTTACAAGCTGACAATCGTCCAGGATCTGAAAAAAGCTGTGGGCGTCGTTGTTGTCGAGAATACTGCGCGGGTTCATGCCGAGCGCCCGGGGCGCGACTCTCATGAAGGAATTTGACGTAAAGTGCCTGCCTGTGCGCGCATGGCAATAGCAGGCTTTTTTTGGCAGGAATCCACTATGCATACCGCAAAATCCATCGAATTACACGGCCGAGCCATTGCTGGCGGCAAGATTGCGCTGATCTGCGTCCCGCTGGTGGGTCGCACGCTGGACAAACTCATGACGGAGCTGGCCGTGGTGCTGCCCAAACAGCCCGACGTGCTCGAATGGCGCGTTGATCATTTTGAAGCCATCGGCGACACCGCCGCCGTCATTGCCGCAGCCAGGGCGATCAAGCAAGCCGCCGGCGGCATCCCGGTGCTGTTCACCCGCCGCTCCACCCTCGAAGGCGGTGAATAAATTGGCCTCACCGAAGCACAGGTGTTGGCCATGTATGCGGCGGTGCGCGAGAGCAAAAGCATCGACCTGATCGACTACGAAATGGCCAACGATGCGACCGACATTGCCCGGGTGCGGGCCGTGGCAAAAGCCAACGACGTCAAGTTGGTGCTGTCTTTTCACAACTTCTCATGCACACCTGGACTTGAAACACTGGCAGCCAGGTTTCAGCGCGCCGAGCAGTTGGGCGCTGATGTGGCCAAAGTGGCCGTCATGCCGCGCGACCTGGACGATGTGCTGACGTTGCTCAGTGCCACGCGGCAAGCCAGCCAGCAGCTTCGCATCCCGCTGATTTCCATGTCGATGGGTCCTCCTTATGGTGCCATGACCCGCCTGTTGGGCTGGGTCTTCGGTTCAAGCCTGACTTTCGCCGTCGGCGCAAACAGTTCGGCGCCAGGTCAGGTGCCGATTGAAGACATGAAAACGGTGCTGGCGATCTTGCAGAAATCAATCGGCAGCCAGTAAGTTTGCAGGGTCATGCTTGGGGCTCTGTCGTGGCGACAGGCTCACTTCACCACCAGCACCGGCACCGTGGACAATTTCACCACCTTGGTGGTGACCGAGCCCAGGAGCATGCCCACCACACTGCCAAAGCCGTGGGCGCCCATGATGATCTGGCGGCAGCTTTTATCCTTGGCAAAGTCGACAATGGTCTGGGCTGCGCCTCCCATCAGGATGCGGGATGAATACGCCAGTCCAGCCGCGTCGAGTTTTTGCCTGGCCTGCGCCAGCGCCGCTTCACCCGCCTCGCGGTGGTAGTCGGCAACGACTTTGTCGTCGATAAAGCGGGTGATGTCGGTTGACAGCGGTGCCTGCACATTGACCAGAATGAGTTCTGGCCGGGTGACCCGACTGGTGGCCTCGGAGATCACGAAGTCAATGATCTTGAGTGATGGCGCCGAGCCGTCGATGGCGATCAGCCAGGAAGTTTTCGTTGCAGTGTTCGTTGCAGTGTTCATCGCAGTGCGCCTCAGGGTTTGGGGATGACGGGTTCGGCAGGCTGTTTCAGAGACTTCTTGAGTTGATGGCGGCGGCCCAGCCATTTGCCCACGATCACCACCAGCAGCGCTCCTGTGCCTGAGAGGACGAAATTGGGGTACGGGATGCTCGTCCTGACCGATGGCGGCAAGGCCGGGTCGGTGAGCAGCATGCCGCCGGCGATCCAGCCCAGCAGCGCAGCACCGAGTGTAATCACCAGGGGGAAGCGGTCCATCATCGCCAGCACCAGCTTGCTGCCCCAGACCACGATCGGAATCGACACCAGAATACCCACGGTGACCAGCACCATGGAGCCGTGCGAGGCACCCGCCACGGCAATGACGTTGTCCAGGCTCATGACGGCATCGGCGACCACGATGGTCTTGATGGCGGCCATCAGGGTGGTGCCACCGTCAATGGCGACATGGCCGTCATTTTCGTGCTCGGGCAGCAGCAGTTTGATGCCGATCCACAGCAAAAGCAGCGCGCCGACGATTTTCAGGTAGGGAAGGGCCAGCAGTTGCAATGCAAAAAAAATCATCACCACGCGCAGTCCGATGGCGCCGAACACCCCCCAGAAGATGCCTTTGTTGCGCTGCCCGGGCGGCAGCTTGCGGCAGGCCAGGGCAATGACCACGGCATTGTCGCCACCAAGCATGATGTCGATGGCGATGATCTGCAGCACGGCGATCCAGAACAGGGAGTTGGAGATGTCAGGCATGTTGGAAGGGTTAAAAAACGCACCCCGGAGTCTATGCCTGATTGACCGTAGCAGCATCAGGACGAATTGCAGAGGCAAAAACCCCGACAAATGAAGCCTGGGAAAATCGTGGTGGGCCCCCCGTGAGTCGAACACGGCACCAATGGATTATGAGTCCACTGCTCTAACCAGGCATGAGCTAGGGGCCCGACCGAGCTGTGGATTGTAAGGGCCGGCAGGGGTGTTATTTGTGGTGGCTCAGCGCGTTGCTGACCAGTTTGGACGTGATATCCACAATCTGGATCATGCGGTCATAGGGCATGCGGGTCGGTCCGACCACGCCCAGCGTGCCCACCACCTGACCGTCCACCTCGTAGGGCGCACTGACAATCGAGAGGTCTTCAAACGGCACCACCTGACTTTCACCACCGATGAAAATGCGCACGCCCTCGGCCTGGCCGGTGACATCGAGCAGGCGCATCAACTGGGCTTTTTGTTCAAACAGGTCAAAGGCACGGCGCAGATGGCTCATGTCTTTGGAAAAATCACTGACCGACAGCAGGTTTTTCTCGCCAGAAATGATCACCTCGTCCTGTGCCTCGGTCAAGGCCTCGGTGTTGGCTGCCACAGCCGCGTTCATCAGGCCGGCAATTTCTGCCCGCAAGCAGTCCACTTCATGCTTGAGACGCTCACGCACCTGCTCCAAGGCCAGGCCGACGAAATGGGTGTTGAGGTAATTGGCCGCCTCCACCAGCTGCGCCTGCGTGTAGTCCGCTTCAGTAAAGATCACCCGGTTTTGCACATCGCCTTCGGGTGACACGAGGATGACCAGCAAACGGCGTTCTGACAGCCTCAGGAACTCGATATGCCTGAACACCGAGGTGCGCTTGGGCGCAATGACGACACCGACGAACTGCGACAGACTCGACAGCAGGTTGGCCGCGTTGGAAATCACTTTTTGCGGCTGGTCATGCGCCAGACTGGGCGTGCCGATCTGGCCGCGCTGCACCGTCAGCATGGTGTCGACAAACAGACGATAGCCGCGCGCCGTGGGAACGCGCCCGGCCGAGGTGTGGGGGCTGGCGATCAGACCCAGTTCTTCCAGGTCGGACATCACATTGCGGATGGTGGCCGGCGACAAATCCAGGCCGGAGGCGCGCGACAACGTGCGCGAACCCACCGGCTGGCCGTCGGCAATGTAGCGTTCCACCAGCGCTTTGAGCAATAACTTGGCACGATCATCAAGCATGATTTCATTTTAGTGATGTAATTTGCAAATGAAGTCCAAATTCCAGCATGTTGCCCTGATCGGCAAATACCAGATGACCACTTCCAGCACCAGCGGCGCCAACTCGCGCGCGGCCTTGCTGGCTGTGGCCCATTTCCTGGACGACCAGGGCTGCGATGTATCGCTCGAAATGGACACCGCGCTCAACATGGGCCTGACCGACTACCCAGCCCTGAGCGTGGCACAGATCGGAAACAAATGTGATTTGGGCATGGTCGTCGGGGGCGACGGCACCATGCTCGGCATTGGCCGCCAGATGGCGCCTTACGGCGTGCCGCTGATCGGTATCAACCAGGGGCGCCTGGGCTTCATCACCGATGTGCCTTATGACAGCTTTGCCACCAGTCTGAAGCCCATGCTGCGAGGCGCCTACGAGGAAGACCACCGCAGCCTGATCAACGCCCGGGTGCTGCGTGACGGCCTTTGCGTTTACGAGGCCACGGCCATGAACGATGTGGTGGTCAACCGCGGCGCCGCGTCGGGCATGGTGGAACTTCATGTGGAGGTGGATGGCCATTTTGTGGCCAACCAGCGCGCCGATGGCCTGATCATTGCCACACCCACCGGCTCCACCGCCTATGCGCTGTCTTCGGGAGGACCGCTGATCCACCCGTCGATACCGGGCTGGGTGATGGTGCCGATCGCGCCGCACACCCTGTCCAACCGGCCCATCGTGCTGGCCAACAGCACCAAAATCGCCATCGAGATCGTCTCTGGCCGCGATGCCAGTGCCAGTTTTGACACGCAGTCGCTGGCCTCGCTGATGCACGGCGACCGCATTGAAGTCACGCGCTCCAGACACCATGTGCGCTTTCTGCACCCGCAGGGCTGGTCTTACTTTGACACGCTGCGGGAAAAACTGCACTGGAACGAAGGAGTGACAGCAACATGAGCCTGAAACGCCTGGTGCTGCGCGATTTTGTCATCGTCAGCGAACTCGACCTTGATTTTGACAACCGCTTCACCGTGTTGACGGGCGAGACCGGCGCCGGCAAATCGATCTTGATCGACGCACTGCAACTGGCCACCGGCGGTCGCGCAGATGTCAACCTGATCCGCGAGGGCGCCAGCCGCTGCGAGGTCAGCGCCGAATTTGACAGCACCCCCGGCGTGACGCAGTGGCTCGAAGAAGCAGGATTCGAATCGGACACCACGCTGCTGCTGCGCCGCACGCTCGACACCCAGGGCAAGAGCCGGGGCTGGATCAATGGCAGCCCGGCCACTGTCACGCAACTGCGCCAGCTCGGCGAGCAATTGCTCGACATCCACGGTCAGCACGCCTGGCAAAGCCTGACACGCCCTGACGCGATGCGCAGCCTGCTTGATGCCTATGCCCGGGTGTCAAGTGCGGCGGTGGCAGAAAAATGGCACCTTTGGCGCGCGGCGCAAAACCAGTTGACGCAGGCGCGCGCCGCGCAGGATTCACTGTTGCGCGAGCGCGAGCGCCTGAGCTGGCAGATTGGCGAGCTTGACAAACTGTCCCCCGCTGCCGACGAGTGGCAGGCGCTCAACACCGAGCACACGCGGCTGGCCAACGGACAAGCCTTGCTCGATGCCGCCCAGGCCGCCGCCCTGACCCTGGATGAAGACGAGGGCAACGCGATCAGTCGCCTGAGCCAGGCCTGCCAGGTGCTGCAACAACAGGAACACCTGGAACCCCGGTTCAGCGAGATCACCGAGGTGCTGGCATCCAGCCTGGCACAAGTGCAGGACAGCGCACATGCGCTGCGCAGTTACCTGCGCAAGACCGAACTCGACCCGCAACGGCTGGCCGTGCTCGATGAACGCATGGGGCTGTGGCTGTCGTTGGCGCGGCGCTACAAGCGCAGCCCGCACGAACTGCCGCAATTGCTGGCCGGCTGGCGCCAGGAATTGACGCGGCTTGAGGCCAGTGCCGACATCCAGGGTCTTGAAAACGCGCTGGAGGCGGCATGGCAAGGCTATCTGCAGGAAGCCAGGGCGCTGACGCGCGCGCGCACCCGCAGTGCCCCCAGACTGGCGCAAGCCATCACCCGCGCCATGCAGGGCCTGGGCATGCAGGGCGGTTTGTTCGAGGTTCTTTTGCAGACCTCCGGGCAGGCGCTGCAAAGCGGACTCGAAGAGGTGAGCTTTCTGGTGGCGGGCCATGCCGGCAGCACGCCGCGCCCGGTCAACAAGGTGGCCTCAGGCGGCGAGCTGTCGCGCATAGCGCTGGCCATTGCGGTCACTACCAGCCAGCTGGGCACCGCCCAGACACTGATTTTTGACGAGGTGGATGCCGGCGTGGGCGGGGCGGTGGCCGAAACCGTTGGCCTGCTCATGAAACAGCTCGGCCAGGATCGCCAGGTGCTGGCCGTCACGCATTTGCCGCAGGTGGCGGCTTGCGCCGACCATCATCTGGTGGTGCGCAAGCAGCTGGCCGATGGCGTCACCCTGAGCACGGTCAGTGCCGCGGAAAACGAGGCACGGGTGGCCGAACTGGCGCGCATGCTTGGCGGTGAGCGCCTGCTCGGCAGCACCATGGCGCATGCACGCCAACTGCTGCAAATTCAAACTCCCTGAACCCAAATGGCACTTCCCTCCCCCAAATTGCACCTGGTGTTGATCACGGGCATGTCCGGCTCGGGCAAGTCGGTGGCCCTCAATGCGCTGGAAGATCTGGGCTTTTATTGCATAGACAACCTGCCGCCCGAACTGCTGCTGCCGCTGATCCGGCTGGAGCGCAGCAACCGCGACGGCCAATTGGCCATTGCCATGGATGTACGCAGTGCCGGCTCACTGCCACTGGTTCCAAGCCAGCTGGCGCAGCTCAAAGACCAGGGTGTGCAGGTGGACGCCATTTTTCTGGACGCCAGCGCCGACACGCTGATGCGACGCTTTTCCGAAACACGTCGACGCCACCCCCTGTCCAAAACCGACGCGCCGGATCATGGCCATGACCAGCACCGGGCACTGGCCGAAGCCATCGAGCTGGAACGTGAACTGCTCAGTGAATTGCGCGCTGATTCCCATGTGATCGACACCAGCATCATTCGTCCGACGCAATTGCAGGCTTACGTCAAGTCCTTCATCAATGCGCCCGATGATCAGCTGACGCTGGTGTTCGAGTCGTTTGCTTTCAAACGCGGCGTCCCCAACGATGCCGACTTTGTTTTTGATGTGCGCATGCTGCCCAATCCACACTACGAACCCGGGCTGCGCGAGCTCACCGGCTGCGACGCGCCGGTGATCGAGTTCTTGCAACAGCAAGCCGATGTGCAAGCCATGCTGGCGCAGATCCTGGACTTTCTGGACCACTGGCTGCCAGCCATGGTGCGCAATCACCGCAGTTATGTGACCGTGGCCATTGGCTGCACCGGCGGCCAGCACCGCTCGGTCTATCTGGTGGAGCAATTGAATGCCCGCCTGGAGCAGCGCTGGAGCACGCTCAAGAGGCATCGGGAAATGCTTGCGCGCTAAAACTGCTTGATCAATCCATGACGCGCAACGCCAGACAGCAATTTCTTGATGGGCGCCGGCAAGCCGATTTGCGCCAGTTTCGCTGCATCAACCCATTGCCCCTCAAGCGCCAGCGTTGTCCGGTGCGGCAGACACAGCAGCACCGGGTGCAGATGCAGGTCCTTGTGCGTCAGCACATGCCTGAATGCAGGCAAGTCCCGCAACTCCGGCTGGACTGGTTGAGCCACCACGGCTTGCAGGGCCTGCCGGTCATCGAACAAGGGCAGGCAATACAAGCCCGCCCAGACACCGGGCACGGGCCGACGGCTCAACCAGACCGCACCATCGTCGGCCAGTGCACAAAGCAGCCAGATCGACTCGGCACTGCGTTTGAGTTTGCGCGTTTTGACCGGGAACCTGTCTGCTGAACCCAAGGCGCGGGCGACACAACGGCTTGCCAGCGGGCAAACCGCGCAAGCCGGGTTTTTGCGGGTGCACAGCGTCGCGCCCAGGTCCATCATGCCCTGGGTGTAGCGCGCCATGTTGCGCTGCAGATCGTCTTGCGGCAACAGTGCTGTCGCCAGTTCCCACAAGCGGCGCTCGTGCACCGTCTGCGCCAGATCATCGGCAAAACCCAGATAGCGGGTCAACACCCTTTTGACATTGCCATCCAGAATGGCCACCCGCTCACCAAAGCACAGGGCGGCAATGGCCGCCGCGGTGGAGCGGCCGATGCCTGGCAGGGTCTGCAAGCCCTGCGCGGTCTGCGGTAACACACCGCCATGCAGGCTCACCACGTCCTGCGCGCAGCGGTGCAGGTTGCGCGCGCGACTGTAGTAGCCCAGGCCGGCCCACTGGTGCAACACCTCGTCCTGCGACGCTTGCGCCAACGCCATCACATTTGGAAAGTGCGCCAGAAAGCGGACAAAGTAGTCTTGCACCGTGACCACCTGCGTTTGCTGCAGCATGATCTCGGAGAGCCAGACGCGGTAGGGGTCGCGGGTGGCTTGCCAGGGCAAATCGTGGCGCCCGAAAAGCGCTTGCCAGCGCACCACCTGCGATGCCAGAAAGCCGTCCATCAGCAAAGCCTCACGACAATGATCTCATGGCTTTTGACAGGTGGCGCAGTAAAAAGTGGAACGCTGACCCTGCCTGAGCAGACGAACCGGGCTGGCGCAAATGTGGCAGGGCAGACCGGCGCGGCCATAGACCTTGGTCTGCAACTGGAAATAGCCCGCCTGGCCGCTGGCACTGGAGAAATCGCGCAGTGTGCTGCCGCCCAGCGCCACGGCCTGACCCAGCACCTGCACGATGGCGGCATGCAGACGGGCAACTCTGGGCCGGCTCAGCCTGGCGGCGCGCACGGTGGGTCGAATACCGGCCAGAAACAACGCCTCGCATGCATAAATATTGCCCACGCCCACCACCGCTTCGCCCGCCAGCAGCACCGATTTGATGGCGCTCTGGTGGCGCTTGAGCTGCGCCTGGAACTGTGCCAGATCGAAGGCTTCAGACAAGGGCTCCGGCCCCAGGCGGCCCAGCAGCTTGCGCGCTACCGGGTCGCTCAGGCTGTCAACATGAACCACGGCGCCGAAGCGGCGCGGGTCGTGCAGACGCAGTGTGCCTTGCGAGGTGATCAGGTCAAAATGGTCATGCACGCCCGCAGCGGGCAGGGTCGGGGCAAAACGCAAACTGCCCGACATGCCCAGATGCAGCAGCACCAGGCCGCGATCGAGCTCAAGCAACAGGTACTTGCCGCGCCGCGCCACCGCCAGCACCCTTCGGTTGACCAATGATTCGGGTGCACAGCCCAGCGGCCAGCGCAGGGGTTTGCCCAGTCGCACCCCCAGCACAACGGCATTTTCAATGGCATCGGCAAAACTGCGCCGGGTGACTTCAACTTCGGGTAATTCAGGCATGATCTTCTGATCTGGCAGACATGAATTATTATGACCACATGCGTCAAACTTACCGACTTCTATTCATCCTGCTGCTGACATGCCAGGCCACCGTTCAGGCACAGACACCCGCCCCGCCTGAGTCAACCGTGCGGAGTACGGCACTCGACAGTGGCCTTTTTTACCAATTGCTGCTCGGTGAGCTCAACGCCCAGGCGCAGGAGCCCGCTGCCGCCTTTTCCCTGATGCTAGATGCCGCGCACAGGACCGGGGACGAGTCCCTTTTCCGGCGCTCGGTGGAAATTGCGCTGCGCGCGCGCTCGGGGGACTCGGCATTGCAGGCGGCCAAAGCCTGGCAGGATGCGGTTCCCGCTTCAGCCGAAGCCAATCGCTATGTGTTGCAGATCTTGTTGAGCCTGAATCGTCTGGCGAACACGCTCGAACCACTCAAACACCTGCTTGCGCAAACACCCAAGGCAGAACGGGTGGAAACGATCTGGGCCCTTCCGTCGCTCTATGAACGCGCCAGCGACAAGCAGCTGGCGGTCTCGGTGGTGCAAAAAGCCTTGACCCCGATGCTCACCGACCCTGCCCTGGGCGCCACGGCGTGGGCCACGCTGGGCCGCATGTGGCTTGCTGCGGGCGACCAGCAGGCAGCCTTGCATGCCGCAGAAAAAGGCCAAACCTTTCGCACACAGCAGGATCACCCGGCCTGGCTGGCCCTGGCCCTGATGCGTGAAGATGTGAGCCAGGCAGAAAACCTGGTCAAGAATTATCTGACGAACAACCCAAGCATCGATTTCCGGATGGCATACGTGCAAACCCTGCTGCTGGCCAAGCGAAATTCCGAAGCCCACGCTGAACTGCACAACATCAATCAGCAGCAGCCCGACTATGCCCCGGCCTGGTTGCTGCAAGGCGCCATGCAATTGCAAATGCGCGAGTGGGACAGCGCAGAAAGCCATTTCCTGCACTACCTCGAGTTGATGAAAGAGCCAACACAGAAGCATGCCGACACGCCAAATCCCCGTGGGCTTTCACAGGCTTACCAGTCGCTGGCGCAAATTGCCGTGCAGCGCAAAGACCTGCAGCAGGCCCAGCAATGGCTCGAACGCGTCACGCACCCGGACGACTTTTTGTCAGCCCAGCTCAGGCGCGCCAGTCTGATGGCGCAGCAGGGTAAGCCTGAAGAAGCGCTGGCGCTGATCCACAGTCTGCCGGAACAATCCCGGACCGACATTCGACTCAAGCGCGGCACAGAGATAGAAATTCTGCGCAACCAGAAGCAGTTCGACCGTGCCCGCCAACTGCTCGAAGCGGCACTGGCCGACAACCCGGAAGATATCGATGTGGTTTATGACCTGGCCATGCTGGCCGAAAAAACAGGCGACCTGGCCGAAATGGAACGACTCCTGCGCGACCTGATCCAGGCCAAACCCGATGATCCACAAGCCTATAACGCGCTCGGCTATGCGCTGGCTGACCGCAAACTGCGCTTGCCCGAAGCCAGGCAACTGATTGAAAAGGCGTTGGCATTGGCCCCCAATGACCCGTTTATTATTGACAGCATGGGCTGGGTGGCATTTCGCATGGACCAGACCGATGAAGCACTGCGTTTGCTGCGCACGGCCTACAGCCAACGCCCCGACACAGAAATTGCGGCCCATCTGGGCGAAGTGCTTTGGGCTGCCGGGCAACGCGATGAGGCCCTGAAAATCTGGCGCGAAGGCCTCCAAGCCCAACCCGAAAACGAGACCCTGCGGGAAACACTGCAACGTCTGCGTGTTGAACTGTGAGCCAGCGTTTCGCGTTTCTGCTGCTTTGCCTGCTGACGCTTTTCATGGCCGGTGGCTGCACCGTGCCCATCCGCACCCCTGCTGAAAACAATGCCCCCAGCGCCAGCTGGAATGGCCGCTTGGCGGTGCGGGTGGAGGCCACGGAAACGCTCGCGGCGCAAGCGTTTTCATCAACTTTTGAACTGCAAGGCAGGCCCGAGCACGGGGAACTGCGCTTTTATACCCCGCTGGGGAGCACCGCGGCAGCCATTGTCTGGTCGCCCAAACAGGCGCAAATGCAAAGCGGCAGCGACATCCAGTATTTCAGCAACATCACCGACCTCATCGCACAGGTGCTGGGCACAGCCGTACCGGTCACGGCGCTGTTTGCCTGGCTGGCCGGCGAAACATCAAGCCTGGACGGATGGCAGGTGGACCAGTCCCAGTTCGAGCATGGCAAAATCACGGCACGACGCATCAGCCCCGCTCCCCAGGCAGAAATCCGCATCGTCCTTGAACCCTGAACCGCTGCAACCGGCGCCAGCTCCGAGCCATTTTCATGAAATCCTTGCTTGACGTACCGGCACCGGCAAAGCTCAACCTGTTTTTGCACATCGTCGGCCGCCGCGCCGACGGCTACCACCTGCTGGAATCGGTGTTCATGCTGATCGACTGGTGCGACACCCTGCACTTTGAGCTACGGCCCGAGCGCGCCATCAGCCGCGAAGACCTGACCTCAGCGTTGCCCGTCGATGACCTGACCGTTCGTGCCGCCCGCGCCCTGCAGGTCGTCAGCGGCACCTCCCATGGCGTGCACATCAGCATTGCCAAGCACATTCCGGAGCAGGCCGGGCTCGGCGGCGGCTCCTCGGATGCAGCCTCGACCCTGCTGGCACTCAACCGTTTGTGGCATCTTGATCTGAGCCTGACACAACTCATGCAGGTCGGCTTGCAACTCGGAGCCGACGTGCCCTTCTTTTTGCATGGCCAATCTGCCTGGGTCAGCGGAATTGGCGAGCAGATGACGCAGGTCGAGCTGCAAGCCGCCAGTTTTGTGGTGGTCAAACCTGCACAAGGTTTGCAGACCGGGCTAATTTTTTCGCATCCTGATCTGAAAAGAGACACCAAAACCGCTACAATCTCGGACTTCGCTGCAGACGCATTTGACTTTGGTCACAACGACTTGCAGCCTGTGGCTCAGCTACTTTGCCCCTCGGTCACACAGGCACTCGCCTGGTGCAGCGAGCGTGGGCTCAAGGGCAGAATGACAGGTTCTGGAAGCGCTGTGTTTGCACGCGTCATTGGAGATTTTGAAATTGGCCAAGAGGCTGGTTTTCTGATCAGACAATGCAGGAATTTGGCAGCTCACCCACTTCAGGGCTGGGCTGTGGATTGAGTTTTCGGTTGCACATGTCTCATGTTCAACCCGTGTAGGGGAGTCGCCAAGCTGGTTAAGGCACTGGATTTTGATTCCAGCATGCGAAGGTTCGAATCCTTCCTCCCCTGCCAAATTGACACTTGTCCAGATGTGACATGCAACTAGCGATTCATTAATTGGGATTTCCATGCACGCCGATCAAACGCCTGACTTCATGGTTTTTACAGGCAATGCCAATCCCGTTCTGGCCAGTGAAATAGCGCATTACCTCCACATCAGCCTCGGCGATGCAGAGGTCGGACGCTTCTCTGACGGCGAAGTCACCGTCGAGATCAAGCAGAATGTGCGCGCCCGCGACGTCTTTGTGGTGCAAAGCACCTGCGCCCCCACCAATGAAAACCTGATGGAACTGCTGATCATGGTGGACGCGCTCAAGCGCGCATCCGCCGAGCGCATCAGCGCCGTCATTCCCTATTTTGGCTACGCCCGGCAGGATCGCCGTCCGCGCTCCAGCCGCGTGCCAATCTCTGCCAAAGTGGTGGCCAACATGCTGCAAGCGGTGGGTGTGGCACGGGTTTTGACCATGGATTTGCATGCCGACCAGATCCAGGGGTTTTTCGACATTCCAGTGGACAATATTTACGCCTCGCCCGTGTTGCTCGGCGACTTGCGGCAAAAAAATTACGACGACCTGATCGTGGTCTCGCCCGATGTGGGCGGCGTGGTGCGTGCCCGGGCACTGGCCAAGCAGCTCAACTGCGATCTGGCCATCATCGACAAGCGCCGCCCGAAAGCCAATGTCAGCGAAGTGATGCATGTGATCGGCGAAATCGATGGCCGCAACTGCGTTGTCATGGACGACATGATTGACACCGCAGGCACCCTGGTCAAGGCGGCTGAAGTGCTCAAGGAGCGCGGCGCCAAAAAGGTTTACGCCTATTGCACGCATCCCATTTTTTCAGGCCCTGCCATCGAGCGCATCACCATCGGTGCGGCACTCGATGAAGTTGTCGTCACTAACACGATTCCCCTGACTCCCGCTGCCATGGCCTGCCCCAAGATTCGCCAGCTCAGCGTGGCGCCGCTCATTGGCGAGACCATTCAGCGCATTGCCAAGGGAAAATCAGTGATGAGTTTTTTTTCTGATCAGGAAAACCTTTTCTGATCGGATTTCAAGTCGCCGGTGTCGCCCTCAAAAGTGCCCGGTTTTTTCAATCAGGGCCCCACTGGTCGCGGTGGGCTCTACCAGGAGTCAGTCATGAAATTTGTCGCTTTTGAGCGTTCCAAGCAGGGCACGGGTGCGAGCCGCCGTCTGCGCATCTCCGGTCGCACACCGGGTATTGTTTACGGTGGTGCAACGCCCCCCCAATTGATCGAATTGGATCACAACGCACTCTGGCATGCGCTGAAAAAAGAAGCATTCCACTCCAGCGTGCTGAACATGGAAATTGGCGACACCAGCAGCCCGGTTCTGCTGCGTGACGTACAGGTCCATCCATACAAGCAACTCATCTTGCATGTCGACTTTCAACGCGTCGATGCCACGACCAAACTTCACATGAAAGTGCCATTGCACTTCTTTGGCGATGAAAATTCGCCCGCCGTGAAGGCCGAAGGCTGCATTGCCAACCACGTCATGAGCGAGCTTGACGTGCTGTGCCTGCCAGGTGACCTGCCCGAGTTCATCAAGGTCGACTTGAGCGGCCTGAAAAAAGGCGCATCCCTGCACCTGGCCAATATCAGCCTGCCCAAGGGCGTGTCGGTGGTGATACACGGCAGCGACAAGAACCCGGTGGTCGTCTCGGTGGTTGCTGTCGCTGGCGGCGAACCTGAAGCGGCTGCGGCCGCCCCGGCCGAGCCGGCTGCTGCTGAAGCTGCTGCCAAACCGGCTGAAAAAGCCAGCAAGAAATAAGCCTTTCGGCGCTTTACCCAAAAGGGCTCACCGAGGTGAGCCCTTTTTTTGCCCGCCCATTTGCAATCATGTTCAATAATGTGCCCATGATCAGACTCTTTGTGGGGCTCGGCAATCCGGGTCCGGAATACGAACAGACCCGCCATAACGCCGGATTCTGGTGGCTCGATGCCCTGGCGCGCGAGCTCAAGGTCAATTTGATGCCCGACAAAAGTTACCATGGTCTGGTGGCGCGCACCAGTGTCGGCGGACAGTCGGTCTGGCTGCTGGCACCGCAAACCTTCATGAACCTGAGCGGCAAATCGGTGGCTGCCCTGGCCAATTTTTTCAAAATCGCACCGCAGGAAATTCTGGTCGCCCACGACGATCTGGACATCGCCCCAGGGCAAGCCAAGCTCAAGCTCGGTGGCAGCCACGCCGGCCACAACGGCCTGCGCGACATTCATGCGCAACTCGGAGGCGACCAGTACTGGCGGCTGCGTCTTGGCATTGGCCACCCAGGGAGCAAGTCAGAGGTGCTGAACTGGGTATTGAAGAAACCCTCGCTGGATCACCGCATCGCCATCGATCAGGCGATTGATCGTGCCCTCAAGGCCTTGCCCTGCTTTCTTTCGGGTGACATGGAACAGGCCACACGCCAGGTGCACACCAGCAAACCTCCCCGGCCGGCCAAGCCCAAACCAGCCGCCCATGCCGCTCAGAAAGCCACGCCCGGCGACGCGTGATATCCTTCACCCAGTTCCACCCTGCAGGGAACAAGGGAATGTCGATGCGAAATCACTTCTGGCGCGCTTTGATCCTGGTCACGGGACTTGCTGGCGCATGGCATGTGCAGTCTCAAACCATTTACCGATGCGGCAACAGTTACAGCCAGGCTCCCTGCCCGGGTGCCGTGACCATGGATTTGAGTGATCTGAGTGACACCCGACTGAAAGAGCAAAGAGAGCAGACGCAAGCGGCTGCGCAAAACGACGCCCGCTTGGCTGATAAGCTGGAACAGGAACGTCTGGCAGAAGAAAAACGTCAGTTGGCGAACAATCTCCCCGACGCCACCAACACACCACCGAATAGCTCGGTCAAGGCCTTGGACCAAATCCCGAAACGCAAACCCAAGCGAAATCGATCCAAGCGCAAAAAGGCAACAACCCTGCCTGCTACGGCTCAAATGGACAATGTGACAAGCCTGGCCCAATAGGCTCAGCGGCAGCTTGCGGTCAGGGCCAACCCGCTGAAGATCCGATCAACGCGTTGACTCAGCCACGGCCTGGGCCTGCAGGCGCCGGAACTTTTGCCACAGTGTTTCCTTATCCTCGACAAAAGCAGGATTGACGGGGATGCAGTTCACCGGGCACACCTGCACGCACTGCGGCTCGTCAAAATGGCCGACGCATTCGGTGCATTTGTGCGGGTCGATCTCGTAGATTTCCGGGCCCAGGTAAATGGCATCGTTGGGGCATTCAGGCTCGCAAACATCGCAGTTGATGCATTCGTCGGTGATCCACAGGGCCATAAGCGCAAGCTGGCAAAATTGAGGTGAGCCCGATTTTAAAAGTCCGGCTTATTCCGTGACGTCAGCAATGACTTGCTCTGCGCCCTTGACAATCATCACCGGCACGCCAGAGGCATGCAGCACCTCGTTGGAGACCGAGCCCAGCAGCGCGCTGCGCAGCGCACTGATGCCGCTGGCGCCCATGACCACCAGATCGCAGCCGTAGTTTTCGAGAATGTCAACCAGCGTGTGCGCCGGGTCGCCCGAGGCGACTTCAAGCTCGTACGCCAGTCCCGCAGCATCCAGCAACGCCTGAGCGGGCTGCAGGGTGTTGGCCCCCGCCACCGCGCTGACTTGCTCGATCACCGCCGGGTCATGCGCCACCATCAGCTCATACAAGGTGGCGGGTTCCTGCACATTGGCCAGCACCAGGCTGGTCTGCAGGCCGTCGCCCGCCATGCGGATGACAAAACGCACCGCTTCCAGCGCCACAGCCGAGCCATCAAAAGGCAAAAGGATTTTCATCTTTTTCTCCAGAAATTCAGGGGGCAGTGCCCTTTTGGCTGCGCACTTTTTGCAGCAGCCGCTGATTGACCTCGGGCGAGACAAATTTATCCACTTCGCCACCTAGCGTGGCAATTTCACGCACAAAGGTGCTGGAAATGAACTGGAACCTGTCGCCAGGCGTCAAAAATACGGTTTCAACATCGGGCATCAGGCTGCGGTTCATGCCAGCCAACTGAAACTCGTAATCAAAATCGGTCACGGCGCGCAAGCCCCGCACCATTGCCCTGGCGCCGCGCGTCACGACAAAATCACGCATCAAGCCATTAAAGCTTTCCACTTTGACATTGGGGTAAGCCTTGACTGCCTCAGACGCCATGGTCATGCGCTCACCCAGGGAAAACATGGCCTTTTTATGGTGACCGGCGGCCACCGCCACAATCACATGGCTGAACAACTGGGCCGCGCGACGCACCACGTCTTCATGACCCAGCGTGATCGGATCGAAGGTGCCGGGATACACGGCAATCAGTTCATTGGCCATGGCAAATAGCGGGTTGGAGTTGACATAGGGTCATTATCAACCCGCTGGCGCTGGATCAACTCGCCTGAGCAAGTGCGCGTGCACCAAACCCGCCCTGAGGTAGCGATGCGCCTGCAAGCCGAGCGCCAGCAGTTCGGCATCAAGCCAGCGTTTGGGCGCTTCCAGATAGACAAAACCTGCCACGCTGAGCGCGCGTGCAGCTGCCTGCAGCGACACCTCGAACAGATTCGAGTCAAATGGTGGGTCCAGAAAGACCAGTTCCAGACTGGCAGGCAAGGCATGGCGCAACGCGGCCACGCCGTCGCCGCGCTGCACTTGCAGCGCGGTCGCATCGAGTTGTTCCTGCGCTCGCCTGAGTTGCGCCACCACTGCGCCGTCCTGTTCGACCAGCAGCACCTGTGCCGCGCCGCGCGAGGCTGCCTCGAAACCCAGTGCGCCGGTGCCGGCAAAGGCGTCCAGGCAGCGCCAGCCGTTCAGGTCCTGCCCGAGCCAGTTGAACAGGGTTTCGCGCACCCGGTCTGGCGTGGGACGCAATCCTGGCTTGTCTGCCACTTTCAGTTTTCTGCGTTTGTAATGGCCGCCGATGATGCGCACTTCATGGCTTTGTCCTGCCCGCGGGCGCGATGCCCTGGGCTTGGGCTGGGATGGGGGTCGCTTCATGCGCTGCATCTTACCTGCGGCCCAACCCGGCATGGCCTGGTTCAAGGCCCCTAGTGTGGTGTTGCACGCTAGCGCGCCGCCCCGGCCCCACCCAGCACCACGGTCACCATCCGGTCGGGTTGCAGCACGCGCTGGAAGGCCGCCCTGATATCCGCCAGGGTGATGTCCTGCACGCGCTGCGACCAGCTATCGAGATAGTCCAGCGGCAAGTCATTCCAGGCGATGTTGGCCACGTTATCAAGCAGTTTGCGATTGCTGTCCAGGCGCAGGGCAAAGCCGCCGATCAGGTTGTCCTTGGCGGCCTGAAGCTCCTGCCCTGTGGGGCCGTCAGCGACGAAACGGGCCAACACGTCGCGCGAGACTTGCAGCGCCTGTTCGGCCTGATCCGGGCGGGTCTGCAGGCCAAGCGTGAAAGCACCGGCGTGCAGACTGGGAGAAAAATAACTGTAGACGCTGTAACTCAGGCCGCGTTTTTCGCGCACCTCGTTGGTCAGTCGCGAAACGAAACCGCCGCCGCCCAGGATGTAATTGCCAACCAGCAAGGCAAAAAAATCAGGGTCGCTGCGCTTGTAGCCCGGCTGGCCCATCAGCACATGGGCCTGCGCCGAATCAAACGCAATGCGCTGTTCGCTGGACTCGGTCAGTGGCGCCACCTCAGCCACCGGGGGCAGCGCCGGGCAGTGCAGTTTTCCGCCTGTTGTTGCTTGTGAACCGGTCAACCCGTCGAGCAACTGCGTCACCAGGCTGTCCGCCTGGTCACGGGTCAAGGCGCCCACCAGGGTGACCTTGGCGCGACAAGGCTGAATCAACCGGCGGTACAGGTCTGCCATGTGCGTGACCTCGATGCGCTTGAGGCTGTCCTCGGTGGTGTCATAGCCGTAGGGATGGTTGCCAAACACCGCCTGGTCAAAAGCGCGCTGCGCCACCGTGGCAGGTCGCGTGTTGGCTTCCCTGATGGCGGCACTCATGGTGGCGCGTTCGCGCTGCCAGATGTCGGCTGGAAACGCCGGCCTGGCCAGTTGCCGCGCCGCCAGCCGCACCGCTTTGGCAAGCAGATCCGGGTAGGTGAGCGTGCGCAGTGCAAAACTCATGCGGTCGCTGCTGGCGTGGCCGCCAAAGCTGGCACCCAGGTCGGCCCAGGCCTCGCCCAGCGCATTTTCATCCAGCGCCGGCTCACCCCGGGCCGGATCGGCCAGCACACCCATGCCGCTCATGCTGGCCGTGACGCTTGCCAGGCCGGCCTGGCTGGCCGGGTCGCGGCGGCTGCCGGCATCGAAGTCGAGCTGCACGTCGACCATCGGGATGGCATGGCTCTGCACCAGAAACACTTGGGCACCGCTGGGTTGCGTCCAATGCTCGATGGCAATTCCTGCCACCGAGGCATGCATGAATAAAAGACTGGTGCCGGCTGTGGCCAGCGCGTGAATGAATGTTTTTTTGAACGAGATCATGGATTGAATTTGGCAACGGTTTCAGTGCCGTGCACCGGCTTTGGCAGTGCGTGGCTGGCGTTCTTTTTTCAAGGGCTGGGGCAGCAACTGGGCCACCGTCAACTGGTCGTCGCCAAAGTATTTGCCAGCCACCGCCTTGACCTGGTCTGCCGTCACGTCGCGCAGGCGCTCGATCAGGCGCTCGCTGGCATTGAGCGGCAGCCCCTGTACCCAGTTGCTGCCCAGCTCACGCGCCTGGTTGAAAACCGAGTCAAGCTTGTAAACCTCACTGGCCACCCACTGCGTTTTGACACGGTTGAGTTCGGCTTCGGACACGCCCTCAGTGGCAATGCGCGCCACCTGCTCACGCAGCGCGGTCTCCACCTGTGCAGCCGTTTTGCCCTGGGCGGGCACCCCCGACAGGGTGAACAATTGCGGACCGCGACCCCACAAACCGTTGTCGGCCCCGGCGCTGTCGGCCACGCGGTCGGGCCCCTGGGTCAGGGCACGCTCCAGCCGGGCGCCGCTGTAACCGTCGAGCACCGCGGACAGCACGGTCAGGGCCAGCGCGTCGGCTTCATCCGGTCCGCCCTCGAAGGACTGGAACGACGGCACTTTGAAAGCCAGCGTGACCAGGGCCTGTTCGGCGGGTGCCTTGAAGGTGATGCGCTTGACACCCGTCTGGACCGGCTCCTCGCGCGGCTTGCGCTCTGGCAAGGCCCGGCCTGGCAGGCTGCCATAGTACTTTTCAGCCAGGCGGCGCACCTCGCCCACATCGACATCGCCGGCCACCACCACAGCGGCATTGGCGGGCACATACCAGCGCTGGTAAAAGGCACGGGCATCATCGGGCTTGAGGGCATCGAGGTCACTCATCCAGCCGACGATCGGGCGGCGGTAGGGTGAGGCAACAAAAGCCGTGGCGTTGAGCGCCTCGTGCATCAGCGCCCGCGGGTTGTCTTCGGTGCGCATGCGGCGCTCTTCCTTGACGACTTCCAGCTCTTTCCTGAACTCTTCGTCTGGCCACTGGTTGTGGGCAAACCGGTCGGCTTCGAGCTGCATCACATCGGCCAGCCGGTTGGCCGGAATTTGCTGGTAGTAGCCGGTGTAGTCAAGGCTGGTAAAAGCGTTGTCGCGACCACCCAATGCGGCAACACGGCGCGAAAACTCGCCCGCCGGCACACTCGGCGTGCCCTTGAACAGCATGTGCTCGAGCACATGCGCCACGCCCGAGGCGCCATCCACCTCGTCCATCGAGCCCACGCGCAGCCACAGCATGTGCACCGCCGTGGGCGCGCGCCGGTCGGGTTTGACGATCAGGCTCATGCCGTTGGCCAAGGTGAATTGTTGTGCCTGGACTGACGGCGACTCGAGCGCGCTGGTGGCTTGCGCGCTGGCCGTTGCCAGGCTGACCCAGAGCATCGGAGCAAGGCACCATCGGGTGATGCCGGTGGCAAAAATTGAAGCTGCTTTGTGTTTCATAGAATGCAGTGATACCACGACCTCTTCAAATGTTCAGTTTTTTCAAAAAAAAGATCCCGCCCCAGGCGGTCGCTGAGACGCCCGCTGAAACGCCGGCTCCGGCAGCCGCACCCTTGCAGAGTACAGCGATGTCTTCTGCTGCGGCGCCAAAGCCGCCGTATTCTGCCCCCGAGCCAATACCCGTACCGGAACCGGGAAGAAAATCCTGGATCGACAAACTCAAGGCCGGTTTGCGCAAAACCGGCGCCAGCATTGCCACCGTCTTCACCGGCACACAAATCGACGACGCGCTCTACGAAGATCTGGAAACCGCGCTGCTGATGGCCGACACCGGCGTCAAGGCCACCGAACATTTGCTGCAGGACCTGAAACGACGCGTCAAGGAGAGCAAAACCACCGACCCGGCGGCAGTCAAGGGCTTGCTGGTGGAGTCGCTCGCCAGCCTGCTGGCACCGCTGCAAAAATCGCTGGTGATCGGCCGCTTCAAGCCCACCGTGATCATGGTCGCAGGCGTCAACGGCGCCGGCAAGACCACCTCGATCGGCAAGCTCACCCGGCATCTGGCCAGCAGCCACGCCAGTGTGCTGCTGGCCGCCGCCGACACCTTTCGCGCCGCCGCGCGTGAGCAGCTGGGGGTGTGGGCCGACCGCACCGCGGTTGACATCATCAGCCAGGACGGCGGCGACCCGGCCGCGGTGGCCTTCGATGCCGTCAGCGCCGGCAAGGCGCGCGGCCGCGACGTGGTGCTGGTGGACACCGCCGGTCGCCTGCCGACCCAACTGCACCTGATGCAGGAGCTTGTCAAGATCAAGCGCGTGATTCAGAAAACGGGGCCGGCCCTGGATCATCCGGAACCTGCCACAGCCAGCACGGAACCGGAGGCAGACAGACTCGCCACGCCACCGCACGAAGTGCTGCTGGTGATTGACGGCAACACCGGCCAAAACGCGCTGACGCAAGTGAAAGCCTTTGATGACGCACTCGGTTTGACCGGCCTGATCGTGACCAAGCTCGACGGCACCGCCAAGGGTGGCGTGCTGGCGGCCATCGCGCGCGAACGGCCTGTTCCGGTGTATTTCATTGGCGTGGGCGAAAAACTGGAAGACCTGGAAACCTTCAATGCCCGTGAATTTGCACAGGCGCTGATCTCCTGAGCTGTTATTCGCACCCCAACCAGGCTGACCCCATGACCACATTACTTCCCCATATCCAGATCGAAACCGCCCCGAATCCCGGCACTGCCGTGATCTGGCTGCATGGCTTGGGCGCCGACGGCAACGACTTTGCTGCCCTGGTGCCCGAACTCGACCTTTCCGGCTGTCCCGGCATTCGCTTCATTTTTCCGCACGCACCCAGCATGCCGGTGACGATCAACGGCGGTTACGTGATGCCCGCCTGGTATGACATTCGTGGCGTGGACTTGCTCAGTCAACAAGATGAGGCAGGCATTCGCGCTTCGGAAAAAGCCATTGCGGCGCTGATCGAGCGCGAAATTGCCCGAGGCATTTCAGCTCAGAAAATCGTGCTGGCGGGTTTCTCGCAAGGCAGCGCCATGGCCCTTCACACAGGACTGCGCTTTCCCCAATCATTGGCCGGCATCATGGCCCTGTCGGGCTACCTGCCGTTGGCCGAGCGCTTTGCAGCTGAGCGCTCCCCGGCCAACGCCCACACACCGATCTTCATGGCCCATGGCAATCAGGACCCGGTGGTGGATCCGGCACGCGGCGCTGCCAGCCGTGACGTGCTGCGCAGCCTGGGTTACGAGGTGCAATGGCACAGCTACCCCATGGCGCATAGCGTGCACCCGCATGAGGTGGCCGATATCGCGGTCTTTTTGACGCGCGTGCTGACTCCTCAAGTGGTCTGAAAGCAACCCTGCGGCAACTGGTTTTGCCGCGCCGGGCCAATCTGACCTGAAAAAAGTGAAAATAGCATTTGTCTAGCTGAAAGAAATGCTTGCGGTCAGCAACGATTAACCCAACCTTTCAAGATCTTTATGGCAACTGAAAAAAAATCCATCAAGGAATTTGTCTACGAATGGGAAGGCAAGGACCGCAATGGCAAGCAGGTGCGCGGCGAAACCCGTGCGGGAGGCGAAAACCAGGTGCAGGCCTCGCTGCGCCGTCAGGGCATCATGCCCACCAAGATCAAAAAAAGGCGCATGAGTTCGGGCAAGTCCATCAAGCCCAAGGACATCGCCATCTTCACACGCCAGCTCGCCACCATGATGAAGGCGGGCGTGCCGCTACTGCAGGCCTTTGACATCGTAGGCCGTGGCAACCCCAACCCGAACTTGACCCGGCTGCTCAATGACATTCGCAACGATGTCGAAACCGGGACCTCGCTCAGTGCGGCATTTCGCAAATACCCGCTGTACTTTGACAACCTGTACTGCAATCTGGTCGAGGCTGGCGAAGCCGCCGGTATCCTTGACCAATTGCTCGACCGGCTGGCGGTTTACATGGAAAAAACCGAGGCCATGAAGTCCAAGATCAAGTCGGCCCTGATGTACCCCATCTCGGTGCTGGTCGTGGCTTTTGTGGTGACGGCGGTGATCATGATTTTTGTCGTGCCGGCGTTCAAGGAAGTGTTTTCCAACTTCGGCGCCGACCTGCCGGCACCTACCCTGGTGGTGATCGCCGTCAGTGAATTTTTTGTGCAGTACTGGTGGCTGATATTTGGCGGCATCGGCGGTGGTTTGTATTTCTTCATGCAGGCCTGGCGGCGCAGCAAAAAAATGCAGCTTGTGATGGATCGCATCATGTTGAAAATGCCCATTTTTGGCACCCTGGTGGAAAAATCGTGCATTGCCCGCTGGACACGCACCCTGTCCACCATGTTTGCCGCCGGTGTGCCGCTGGTCGAGGCGCTGGACTCGGTGGGGGGAGCCTCCGGCAACTCGGTCTATGAAATGGCAACGGTCAAAATCCAGCAGGAAGTCTCCACCGGCACCGCGTTGACAGCGGCCATGACCAACACCAACCTGTTCCCGTCGATGGTGCTTCAGATGTCCGCCATCGGTGAAGAATCAGGCTCGCTCGATCACATGCTGGGCAAGGCGGCCGACTTTTTCGAGTCGGAAGTGGACGACATGGTGGCCGGCATCTCAAGCCTGATGGAACCCATCATCATCGTGATTCTGGGTATCGTCATCGGTGGCATCGTGGTGGCCATGTATCTGCCCATCTTCAAGCTTGGGCAGGTGGTTTGATGAGCGGTTCAGGTCTGGATGCCGGTTTGCTGGGCATATTGGGATTGCTGATCGGCAGCTTTCTCAACGTGGTCATTTACCGCTTGCCGGTCATGCTCGAGGCCCGGTGGAAAGCCGAATGCGCCGACCTGCAGGGCCAGACCCTGCCCGAGACCGCGCCCTTCAATCTGCTGGTGCCGCGCTCGCGCTGCCAGAGTTGCGGCCATCAGATCAGCTGGTTTGAAAACATCCCCGTCCTGAGCTTCCTGGTGTTGCGCGGGAAATGCGGTCACTGCAAAGCGGCGATCAGCCTGCGCTATCCAGCGGTTGAACTGATCACTGGCCTGCTTTTTACATGGTGCGGCTGGCAATGGGGCGCCAGCGCCACCGGCCTGGCCTGGTGCGGCTTTTGTGCAGCCTTGCTGACGCTCACCCTGATTGACTGGGACACCACGCTGTTGCCCGATGACCTGACGCTGCCGCTGCTGTGGGCCGGCCTGGCGTTTGCCGCGCTGAATCTGACCTCCATCGGCCTTGGCGAAGCCTTCTGGGGCGCAGTGGGCGGCTATCTGTCGCTCTGGCTGGTGTACTGGGCGTTCAAGCTGGCCACCGGCAAGGAGGGCATGGGTTATGGCGACTTCAAGCTCTTCGCTGCCCTGGGCGCCTGGTTCGGCTGGCAAGCACTCATCCCCATCATCCTGATGGCATCGGTCATTGGTGCCGTGGTGGGCATTGCCATGAAGTTCGCCAAAAATCTGCGCGAAGGCGGTTATGTCCCGTTTGGTCCTTTTTTGTCGATGGCCGGTCTGACGGCCATGGTGATTGGCCCCAATGCCATCCTCAAGGCCGTCGGACTGTAAAAACGGACCGACACCGTTTCATGTCGGCTTGACCGGCGGCATAGGCAGCGGCAAAAGCACCGTGGCTGCCCTGCTGGCCCAACACGGCGCCGCCGTGATTGATGCCGATGCCATCTCGCGCCAGCTCACCGCCTCCGGTGGCGCGGCCATGGCGGCCATTGCCCGCGATTTCGGCGCCGATTTCATCACCGCCGAGGGCGCGCTCGATCGCGACCGGATGCGCGCCCTGGCCTACACCACCCCCCGGGCCAGGCAGCAACTCGAAGCCATCATCCATCCACTGGTGGGCGCAGAAACCTGGCGCCAGGCCCGCGCGGCCCAGGCGGCCGGTCATCCTTGCCTGGTGTTCGATGTTCCCCTGCTGGTGGAATCGAGCAGCTGGCGCCAAAAAGTGGACCATGTGCTGGTGGTGGACTGCCTGCCGGAAACACAAGTCAGGCGAGTGGTGGCACGCAATGCGCTGGCCCCTGCTGCCATCGAGGCGATCATGGCTGCCCAGAGCAGTCGCCTCAGCCGCTTGAAGGCGGCCGACAGCGTGATCTTCAATGACGGCTTGTCGCTTGCGGATTTGAGCCTAGAAGTCGCCGCCCTGGCACCACGCTTCAAGCTATCATTACACCCTGAACCTTGATCGATTGAACCTTAGCGTGATCCTTTACGAATACCCCTTGCAAGAACGCATTCGCACCTATTTGCGACTGGAACATCTATTCCTCCAATTGCAGCTGTTGTTGCCGCGCGTGAATGCCATGGATCACCACTTTGCGCTGGCATCCCTGTTCGAGATCCTGGAGGTGAGCGCACGCGCCGACCTGAAAACCGACCTGCTGAAAGACCTCGACAAGCAAAAGCACATGCTTGACAGTTACCGGGGCAATCCTGCCATTGCCGAAGCGGTGCTTGATGAGGTGATCGGGCAACTGGACCAGAAATTCGAGGCCCTGAACAACCTGCCCGGCAAAATTGGCCAGAGCCTGACCGAAAACGAGTGGCTCATGGCCATCCGCAGCCGTATTGTCATCCCCGGCGGCACCTGTGGTTTTGATCTGCCGTCCTATTTCGCCTGGCAACACAAACCCAGCCATCTGCGCCAGGAGCAATTGCATCTATGGACCCTGAGCCTAGAGCCACTGGCTGGTGCGGTGCACCTGTTGCTCAAGTTGTTGCGCGACTCCGGCGCACCGCAAAAAGTGATTGCCATCGGTGGCCAGTTGCAGCAAAGCCTGCCACAAGGACGCACCTATTTGTTGCTGCGCCTGGCGCTTGACGAAACCCTGGAGCTGGTGCCCGAAATCAGCGGCAACCGGCTGATGATCTCGATGCGGTTGATGCTCCAAGGGCAAGACAACCGTTTGCAAGCCACCACGGAAGATGTCAGCATGGAGATGGCCTTGTGCGCGTGAGCAGCCCTGCCCCGGAGACCGACGTGCCGGCAAGAATCGTCAAGTGCCCTTGCTGTGGTGGCGTGAGCGTCTATGCCGCCAGCAACCGCTACCGGCCTTTTTGCAGCGAGCGCTGCAAAAAGATCGATCTGGGCGCCTGGGCCAGCGAGCAGTTTGCCGTGCCCGCTGCGACGCCCCCGAAGATCTGAAAAATTAGCCGGCGCGCTCCTGCGCCAGCCACTGCAACACCGGCACCGTGCCGGGCAACACCGGACTCACCGACACCGGCAGTCGCTGCCAGGCAAACGACTGGGCCTCGCGCATCTGCAGTTCACCTGTCCAATGCCAGACCTTGCAAAAATGCAGGCGCACCAGGGCGTGCGGGTAATCCACCAGCTCCTGCCGCCAGGGCTCGATCTGGTCAATCTGCAGTCCCAATTCTTCCTGCAACTCACGTTGCAGGGCTTGCTGCACCGACTCACCCGGCTCGAACTTGCCGCCCGGGAACTCCCAGTAACCGGCATAAACTTTGCCGGTCGGGCGCGAGGTCAGCAAAAAATCTCCCTCTGGCCGGATCAGCACACCCACGGCCACATCAACCACGTCACGATGTATGCCACCCTGGCGTGGCAGGGCGGCGTCAGCCACCAGCGGCCTGGATGGCCCGGGCACCCGGATCATGCGGCCACGGCGTGCTGGCCAGCGTAATCGCGGGCAAACTGGTAGGCCACGCGACCGCTGCGAGAGCCGCGTTCCAGCGCCCAGACCAGTGCTTGCGCGCGCGCTGCCTCGATGGCTTCAGGAGCCACGCCGAAGGACGCCAGCCACTGGGCCACAATGGTCAGGTATTCGTCTTGCGAGAAAGGGTAAAAGCTCACCCACAGGCCAAAGCGTTCGGAGAGCGAGATTTTTTCTTCCACGCCCTCGCCCGGATGCACCTCGCCGTCATCGGTATGGGTGTAGCTGAGGTTTTCCTTCATGAACTCCGGCAACAGATGGCGCCGGTTGCTGGTGGCATAGATCAGCACGTTGGCGGTGCTGGCAGCCACCGAACCGTCCAGAATCGACTTCAGTGCCTTGTAGCCTGGTTCGCCCTCGTCAAAGCTCAGGTCATCGCAAAAAACGATGAATTTCTCGGGCCGCGCAGACACCAGATCGACAATGTCGGGAAGGTCGATCAGGTCGGCCTTGTCCACCTCGATCAGGCGCAAACCCCGCGCGGCAAATGCATTCAGACAAGCACGAATCAGCGAGGATTTGCCGGTACCGCGCGCGCCGGTCAGCAGCACATTGTTGGCTGGCTGGCCGTTGACAAACTGCAGCGTGTTGCGGCGGATTTTTTCTTTCTGCGGCTTGATCTCTTTCAGGTCGGTCAGCGCCATGGCACCGACTTGGCGCACCGGCTCCAGCGTGGCGCGACCCGAGCTACGCTTGCGGTAACGGAAAGCGCTGGAGGCAGCCCAATCAGGCTGCGCCAGCGCTTGCGGCAGCACCGCTTCGATGCGGGTAATGAGTTGCTCGGCGCGTTGCAGCAGGTGCTCGAAGCTGGCGTTCATGAGCGGTAGTCCGCATTGATCGAGACGTAGTCGTGGCTTAAATCGCAGGTCCACACCGTGTCCGCCGCATCGCCACGACCGAGCAGCACGCGCACCGTGATTTCGGCCTGCTGCATGACACGCTGACCGTCTTCCTCGCGGTAAGCCGGGTTGCGTGCGCCCTTGCTCGCCACCAGCACATCGTCCAGGTACAAATCGATACCGGTCTGGTCCAGGTCGGCAATGCCGGCATAACCCACGGCGGCCAGAATGCGGCCCAGGTTGGGGTCGCTGGCAAAAAAAGCGGTCTTGACCAGCGGAGAATGGGCAATGGCGTAGGCCACCTGGCGGCACTCGGCCTTGGTCTTGCCGCCTTCGACCTGGAGCGTGATGAACTTGGTTGCGCCCTCGCCGTCGCGCACAATCGCCTGCGCCAGCTGGCGCGCCACGCCCAGCATGGCGGCCTTGAGCGCCTGGCCGGCCGGGCTGTCGAGCGCGGTGATCGGCGCATGCGCTGCCTGGTTGGTCGCAATGACCACAAACGAATCGTTGGTCGAGGTGTCGCCATCGACCGTGACGCGGTTGAACGAGCCTTCGGCCAGTTCCAGCGCCAGCTGCGCCATGAGTCTTTGGCTGACACAGGCATCGGTCGCCATGAAACCGAGCATGGTCGCCATGTTGGGACGGATCATGCCGGCGCCCTTGCTGATACCGGTGATGCTGACCTGCACACCGTCGATCCACACCTGGGCGCCAAAAGCCTTGGGCACGGTGTCGGTGGTCATGATGGCTTCAGCCGCGCGCAGCCAGTTGCCTGGTTTGGCATCGCGCAGGGCAGCATCGAGCCCGGCTTCGATGCGGTCAACCGGCAGGGTTTCCATGATGACGCCGGTGGAAAATGGCAGCACCTGCTGCGGCTGCAGGCCCAGCCGCGCGGCCAGCGACCGGCAGGTGCTCAAGGCGCGCGCGCGACCGTCTTCACCGGTGCCGGCATTGGCATTGCCGGTGTTGATCAGCATCGCGCGAATGCCTTGTCCGGATGCCAGGTGCTCGCGGCAAAGCTGCACCGGCGCGGCACAAAACCGGTTTTGCGTGAACACGCCTGCCACTGATGCACCGTCGTCAATCAGCACCACCGTCAGGTCTTTGCGATCGGCCTTGCGGATGCCGGCCTCGGTGACACCGATCTTTACCCCGGTAATGGGGAACAGCACGGCGGGGTTGGGGGCAGGAAGATGGACGGACATCGCGCGCTTTCAGACCAGCTTGCCGTGGCAGTGCTTGTATTTTTTGCCACTGCCGCAGGGACAGGGCTCGTTGCGGCCCACGCGCGGCACTTGCAGGGGCATGGTGGTTTCGTCCACCTTGATTTCCACCCCGCCGGTCTCGGTGGGCGCGGTGTAGGTGACATTGCTGACACTTTCGGCACGGCTTTCCAGCTCCTGAGCGGCGGCGGCGGCTTCTTCATGGGACTGGATACGTACCGTCATCAGGATTTTGGTGACTTCGTTCTTGACGGCATCGAGCATCTGGCCAAAAAGCTCGAAAGCTTCGCGCTTGTACTCCTGCTTGGGCTGCTTCTGGGCGTAGCCGCGCAAGTGAATGCCCTGGCGCAGGTAGTCCAGCGAACTCAGGTGGTCGCGCCAGTTGCTGTCGATGGTTTGCAACAGCACCATGCGCTCTAACTGGGTAAAGTTTTCCAGTCCCACCAATGCCACCTTTTCCTCGAACACGGTGTTGGCATGGTTGCGCACGGTGTCCAGAATGTCGTGGTCGGTGATGGCGCTGGCAGCATTCACCTGGTGTTGCAGCGGCAGGGTCATTTGCCACTCGTCGGACAGCACGCGCTCCAGCGCCGGCAAGTCCCATTGCTCTTCCACCGATTCAACCGGCACGTACTGGCGCACGAGGTCTTCAAAACAGCCCTCGCGCAGCGACCGGATTTGCGCCGACAGATCGCTGGCATCCAGAATCTCGTTGCGCTGCTGGTAGATCACCTTGCGCTGGTCGTTGGCCACGTCATCGTACTCGAGCAGTTGCTTGCGCATGTCGAAGTTGCGCGCTTCCACCTTGCGTTGGGCGCTCTCGATCGAGCGCGTCACCATGCCCGCCTCGATGGCTTCACCCTCGGGCATCTTGAGCTTGTCCATGATCGCCTTGACGCGTTCACCGGCAAAAATGCGCATCAGCGCATCGTCCAGGCTCAGGTAAAAACGCGACGAGCCCGGGTCGCCCTGACGGCCCGAGCGACCGCGCAACTGGTTGTCGATGCGGCGCGACTCATGGCGCTCGGTGGCAATGATGCGCAGCCCTCCCAGCGAGGTGACCAGCTCATGGTCTTTGGTCCATTGGGCCTGCAAGGCATCGATCTGCTGCTGCTTCTGCGCGGCATCAAGCGTTTCGTCATTCTCGATCGCCTCGATGGTTTTGCTGATATTGCCTCCCAGCACGATGTCGGTTCCACGACCGGCCATGTTGGTGGCAATGGTGATCATCTTGGGGCGACCGGCCTGCGCCACGATCTCGGCCTCGCGGGCGTGCTGCTTGGCGTTGAGCACCTGGTGCGGCAGCTTTGCCCTGGTCAGCAGTTCGGCAATCACCTCGGAATTTTCGATCGAGGTGGTACCCACCAGCACTGGCTGGCCACGTTCGTAACAGTCGCGGATATCCTTGATGGCAGCGTCGTATTTCTCCTTGGTGGTCTTGTACACCCGGTCAAGCTGGTCATCTCGCCGACTCGGTTTGTTGGGCGGAATGACCACGGTTTCGAGGCCGTAAATTTCCTGAAACTCATAGGCTTCGGTGTCGGCCGTACCGGTCATGCCGGCCAGCTTGCTGTAGAGCCTGAAATAGTTCTGGAACGTGATCGACGCCATGGTCTGGTTTTCGGGCTGGATCGCCACGCCTTCCTTGGCCTCCACCGCCTGGTGCAGTCCTTCGCTCCAGCGCCGCCCGCTCATCAGGCGCCCGGTGAACTCGTCCACAATCACCACCTCGCCGGCCTGGACCACGTAATGCTGGTCACGCAGGTACAGATGATTGGCGCGTAGCGCGGCATACAAATGGTGCATCAGGGTGATGTTGGCCGGGTCGTACAGGCTGGCGCCTTCGGGCAGCAGGCCCATCTCGTTGAGGATGCGCTCGGCGTTTTCGTGGCCGCGCTCGGTCAGGAACACCTGGCGGGTCTTTTCATCCAGGGTGAAGTCGCCCACCTTGATGATGCCTTCGCCGGTGTGCGGGTCGGCTTCACCCTCTTGTTTTTCCAGTTGCGGCACGATGCGGTTGATGGCCACATACAAGTCGGTCTGGTCTTCAGCCTGGCCGCTGATGATGAGCGGCGTGCGCGCCTCGTCGATCAGGATCGAGTCCACCTCGTCGACGATGGCATAGTTCAGGCCGCGCTGCACCCGGTCACCGGCCTCGTGGACCATGTTGTCGCGCAGGTAGTCAAAGCCGTATTCGTTGTTGGTGCCGTAGGTGATGTCGGCGCGGTAAGCAGCCTGCTTTTCCTCGCGCGACATGTTGGGCAGGTTGATGCCCACCGACAGGCCCAGAAAGTTGTACAGACGCCCCATCCATTGGGCGTCCCGATTGGCCAGATAGTCATTGACCGTGACCACATGCACACCCTTGCCGCTCAACGCATTCAGATAAACCGGCAAGGTGGCGGTCAGGGTTTTGCCTTCGCCGGTGCCCATTTCAGAAATCTTGCCGTAGTGCAACGACATGCCGCCGATCAGTTGCACGTCAAACGGGCGCATTTTCATGACGCGCTTGGAGCCCTCGCGCACCACGGCAAAAGCTTCCGGCAACAGCTCATCGAGCGATTCACCCTTGGCCAGCCGGTCTTTGAAGGCCTCGGTCTTGGCCCGCAGATCGTCATCCGAGAGTTTCTCGAAGCCGGCTTCCAGGGCATTGATTTTGGCTATCGTGTTGCGGTATTTTTTGAGCAGGCGATCATTGCGACTGCCGAAAATTTTGGTGAGGAAGTGGATGGGCATGAATACGGGGCGTACGATTTCAACCAACGGGGTCGATCCTGCAACGCAATCCTTTTTTACAATCTGACTGGAACGGGACGGTGCAACCCGAGTCAGACTAGGGCCAACACCATTAACGTGCCGATTTTACCTGTCCGACAATATGACAAACTTGGCACAGGATTGCGCTTGATCGCCTGGTCCGGTTCGCCAGGCGCTCATGTTGATCAACCTAGAGCCTTATCAACCCCAGCAACATGAGCCGACATCAGCCATCCGTGACCCTGCTGCAAGCCAGCCAAAGCCATGCCAGCCTGGCCAAACTGATGGAACTGAGCCGTGCCTCCAGGGCGCGCTATGACGCGGTTGCTGAACTGATCCCTGAGCCACTGCGGGCCAACGTGACCGCCGGCCCCCTCAACGACGGTGTCTGGTGTCTGTTGCTGAGCAACACCACAACGGCGGCCAAGCTGCGCCAGCTCTTGCCCGCCTTCGAGGCACACCTGCGCATGCACCAGCTCGAAGTCAAGAGCATCCGGCTCAAGGTCAGTGGTTCAACGGGCTCGCCCCACGCTTGACAATCATCCATTCACAAGATGGATTTGCACAGGCTGCGCAGATGGTTGCGTCACCCGCCCCGCACTGCCCGCAAGGCAAGTGGTTTGGATAGGACAATCGGCCTGATGCGGCTCACAACACACACCCTGGCACTTTGGCTTGGCACTGCCGGGCAGGCCAGTGTCGGCGCAGCAATAGCGGAGGATTTTTGAGTACCACGGGTTCTTGCGCCGCGACGGGTCAGACCCCATCCATCCCGGAACTTGCGGCTTCGCCGTGGGGCACTTCGAGCGACTGGCCGGAGCATTGGCGCAAGAGCTCTGAGCGCAAACGCATGACCGTCGCGCTGCTGCTGTCCCTGCTGGTGCACGCGCTACTGCTCAGCCTGACCTTTGGTGGCCTGGGCATCGGACTGCCAGGTTTTGGTTTCCCCTGGCAGGACCGGCGCATCGAAGTGCCCCAACTGAACATCTTGCTGGCGCCGGCACCAAGCTTTGCAGCTGAACCGGCAACCGAGCCCGAGCCGATTGTGGAACCTTTGCCGTCGACTCCGGTCGCACAGCCTGTTGGCGGTCGGTCCGCACTGCGATCTTTCGAGCCCTTGCTGCCAGGTCCTGAACCAACAGCGCAAGCCAACGTCACCGACACTGCGCCAACACCTTTTATCGAGGCTGCGCCGATGGCGACCGTTCCTGAGCTTGCTTTGCCACCGGTCCGAGGGGTCGCCGTATCGGCAAACGAACCAATAACACCCAATTTGCTGAAGCTACCCGCCGAAGTGGCTTTGCCTGCGCCTGCGGTTCCTGACGAGCTACAGCAGGAGTCAACGCAGCTGATGGTGGAGCGCAAGGAAGCTGCCCGGCCCGAAGCAACTCGCCAGGAAGCAGCGCAACAAGAAGCTGCCCGGCAAGCGGTCGCACAGGCAGAGGCCGCGAGGCTTGAAATCGAAAACCAGGAAGCCGCATGGCAAGAGCTTGCCCGGCAGGAGGCGGTTCAAAGTGAAGCCACACAACCCGAAGCGGCACAGCAGGAACTGGCTCGGGCCGAGGTCAAGCGGCTGGAGTCTGACCGGCAACAGGCCGCAAGCCAGGCAGCGGCGCAAGTCGAGGCTGCACAGATGGAATTGGAGCGACAGGAAACAGCTCGCCATAAAGCCGCAGAAGTTGAGGCAGCGCGCCAGCTGGAGGCCGAGCACCAGGCAGCGCAACAGCGCGCCCTGGCGCAACTGGATGCAGAACGCCGGCAAGCTGCGCGCGCAGAAGCGGCGCTGCGCATTGAAGCCGAACGCCTGGAGGCTGCGCGGCTGGATGCTGAACGCGAAACGGCCGCACAGCAAGTGCTGGCGAAACAAGAAGCAGCCCGACTGGAGGCTCTGCGTCAGGCCGCGGCACAACAGGAGGAAGACCGTCGGCAAGCTGCGCAGGCCGAAGCCTCAAAGATGGAGGCCGAACGGTTAGAGGGTGAGCGTCAGGCCGCCGCGCATCAGGCCGCACAGCAGGAAGCCAGCCGCCAGCAGGCAGCACAAGCGGCTCAAGCCGAGGCTGAACTGGCGCAAGCCGAGCGGCAGGAGGCTGAAGCACAACGCCAAGAACGGCTGCGCGCCATTGGCCGTCAGCTCAACGAGGAAGCCGACCGGCGCGATGCGGCAGCCGCTGCAGCAAAACAGTTGCCCTATTCCTTGAGCACCGCGCGCCGGGTGCGCCTCTTCGGGCGCTCCGACCCCAATACCGATCTCATCCTGTACGCGGAGGCCTGGGCACGCAAAATCCAGATGAACATGACCATTGATCAGGTCCGCGAGGCAGCCAGGCAACCCCACACCCAGCCCGTCGTGACGGTGGCCATTCGCAGCGACGGCACAGTGGAGTCAGTGACCATCGTGCGCTCCAGCGGCGTGGCCGCCATTGACGAGGCCGTTGAGCGCATCGTGCGCAGCCAGGCGAACTACCCGGCATTCTCGCCAGCCCTGGCTCGACAGTACGACGTTGTCGAAATCCGACGCACCTGGCACTTCGACATGGCCGTGCGTTTGGAGTGAGCCTGAGGTTGCCGGTCAGAATATCCCATTGGAAACCATGGTTTGGGGACATCAACAGGCCCCGCAGCCTCAAAGCCATCGACCCCGCTTATCAGTGAGACCACGTCCTGAATGATCGCATCGTGGCTGCAGATGTCATCAGCCCTTCTGCCTTCTGGATGGCCAGGTTGGACACCGCCTCATCACCCACCTCAGCTTCACGGGGCCTGCGAATGAAGCTGGCCGGGTAGCACGGCCAGACGTCTTGCTTGCCCATGTCCATGGGTGGCTCGATGCCGAAGTGCTTGAAGTAGCGTTCGCTCTCCTTGATGGCTTGGTATTGGCTGCACATGGTGTGATCGTAGCTGCAACGTTGCCCCCAGGAACCGAGGTCAACAAAGATAATCGACGATCAATCTACCTGACGCTGTGCAAGTCAATAACTATCCAAGCCCTAAGCGTGCTCAAAAATTCGCTGATGTGGCGTTTCGAAGACGATCAGTTGCCTGAACCATTTTGTGTCAGCTTTCCTCTTCACGAAAACGTCAGGTAGCGATTCGGTCTTATGAACTTGGTAGCTCATCTATGTTTAATCATCACGTGACGTGCACAGCTGTAATCCTCGAGTGCATACACTGACATGTCTTTGCCGTAACCCGACTGTTTCAAACCACCGTGCGGCATTTCGGATACCAACATGAAGTGCGTGTTGACCCAGGTGCATCCGTATTGCAGGCGTGCTGCCATGGCCATGGCCTTGCCCACATCTTGCGTCCATACCGAACTAGCCAGGCCGTATTCCGAATCATTGGCATAAACCAACGCCTGCTCAGCATCCCTGACGCGGGTTACAGAGACCACCGGACCAAAGACCTCGCTGCGCACAATTTCGTCTTGCTGGCGGGCACCGGCCACAACGGTAGGTTTGTAGAAAAAGCCTTTGCTGCCCAGCGTGCCACCGCCGGTGGTGATCTCAATGTGTGAAAGCTCGCGTGCGCGGTCGACAAAGCTGGCCACGCGGTCGCGCTGGCGCGCAGAAATCAGCGGACCCATTTCGACACCCGGTTCTTGCTGGGTCGCCGCCTTGATGGTCGAGACTGCGCTGCTGAGGTCGGCAACCAGACGGTCGTAGATTTTTTCACCTGCATAAATTCGGCAGGCGGCAGTGCAGTCTTGACCGGCGTTGTAGTAGCCAAAAGTGCGAACTCCCTCGACCACACTGGCCAAGTCGGCATCATCGAGCACGATCACCGGCGCTTTGCCACCGAGCTCCATATGGGTGCGCTTGATTCCGCGTGCAGCAGCTTCCATGATCTTGCTGCCGGTGGAGACATCACCGGTGAGCGAAGCCATGCGAATGCGCGGGTCGCGAATCAGCGGCGCGCCCACCGTATCACCGCGGCCACAAACGATATTGACCACGCCTGGCGGCAAGATATCAGCGAGTAGTTCCCCCAGCCTCAGTGTCGACAGCGGTGTCATTTCAGACGGTTTGAGCACCACCGTGTTGCCCATGGCAATGGCGGGTCCGAGCTTCCAGGCGGCCATCATCTGGGGGTAGTTCCAGGGTGCAATCGAGGCCACCACGCCCAAAGGATCACGCCGGATCATGCTGGTGTGATCGGGCAGGTATTCGCCTGCCAGAGAGCCTGGCATATTGCGGATGGCCCCCGCAAAGAAACGGTAGACGTCGGCGATGGCCGGAATCTCGTCGTTGCGGGCAGCGCTGAGTGGCTTGCCGCAGTTGAGTGACTCCAGCATGGCGAGCTCGTCACCATGGGCTTCAATTGCATCGGCAATTTTCAGCAGGCAGGCACTGCGATCCTTAGGCGTGAAGGCAGACCACACCGGGAAGGCCGCACTGGCGGCATCGACAGCCAGGCGTAGCTGTTCGGCACTGGCCTCGCGTACTTCACACAGAGTCTCTCCTGTTGATGGGTTCAACACCTGTTCGGCACGCCCCTCGCCGTTGACCGGGGTGCCATTGATGAGCAATTGGGTGGAAAAACGTAAAGCAGCCATGGTGTCTTGCGTGGTAAGGTTGATGAAAAAGAGCGGGTCAATTGGCTCGAACAGGTTCGGCGCGTGTTGGGGTTAGCGATCACCATCGCGGGTCAGGCGCCAGGCCAGAATGATTAGTGGCGCGGTCAGCAACATCACAGCCAGCGCCACCACGTTGGTGATAGCCGCATCGCGCGGGCGGCTGAGTTGCCCCATCAACCAGATCGGCAGTGTTTTGTCGCTGCCAGCGGTGAAAGTGGTGACGATCAGTTCATCGACCGACAAAGCAAAAGCCAGGATGCCGCCAGCCAGCAGCGCTGTACCAAGCTGCGGCAGGATGATGTGGCGCAGCGTGGTCAGCGTGTCGGCGCCGAGATCCATCGAGGCCTCCCACAGACGCGCGGGCAGACGACGTAAACGCGCCACCACATTGTTGTGCACGATAACCACGCAAAAAGTGGCGTGGCCAACGACGATCGTCCAATAGCCCGGCGTGACATCCATCAGCTTGAAAGCCGACAGCAGGGCAATGCCGGTGACGATGCCCGGCAGGGCAATCGGCAAAATCAGCAAGGTGGTGAAAGCGTTTTTGCCAAAGAAGCGGTCGCGGTTGAGTGCGGCGGCGGTCAGTGTTCCCAATACCATGGCGATCAGCGTGGCCATGGCGGCAACCGACAGTGACAAGCCGATGGCCGCGCGAATGTCGTCGCGCTCCCAGGCCAGGTTTACCCAACGCAACGTCAGGCCTGTGATAGGAAAACTGTAACCTGCGCTATTGTCATTGAAGGCATAGAGCGCGATAAACACCAGCGGCAGATGCAAAAAAGCCAGCCCGGTGTAGGCGAATAGTCGCAACATCAGCCCTTTTGGCAAGGTGAGTCTTCGTAAGATGCTACTTTGTTCAGAGTGCATTAAAAGCCCCCAAACGCCGCGCCAGGGCCAGATAAAGCGTGATCAGCACGATCGGTACACAGGTAAATGCCGCTGCCATGGGAATGTTGCCGATGGTGCCTTGCAGGGTATAGACCATGTTGCCAATGTACAAACCTGAGGGGCCGACCAGTTGCGGAATGATGTAGTCACCCAGTGTGAGCGAAAAAGTGAAGATCGAGCCCGCCGCCACCCCTGGGAAAGCCAGCGGCCAGAGCACGCTGGTAAAGGTCTTGAACGGGTGCGCACCCAGGTCAGCCGATGCCAGCAGCAAATTGGCGGGCACACGCTCGATGGCCGCCTGGATCGGCAAAATCATGAAGGGTAGCCAGATATAGGTCAGCACCAGAAATCGGCCCAGATTGGAGGTGGCCAGGGTATCGCCGCCGATCACGGGCAGTCGTAGCACCGCCTCAAGCAACGGCTGCAAGCCCAGTTGCCGTAGCACCCAATAAATGACACCGCCTTGCGCCAGCAGTACCGTCCAGGCATAGGCTTTGACGATGTAACTGGCCCACATGGGCAGCATCACGCCGACAAAGAAAAAGCCTTTCTCACGGGGCCCGGCGTAATGCGCCATGTAATAAGCCACAGGAAAGCCAATGGCCACCGTGCCCAGTGTGACCGCCACCGCCATGCCCAAGGTGCGCAGCACGATGTCGTAGTTAGACGGGCTGAGCAGGCTGACAAAGTTGTCGGTCGTGAGCTCGGTGCTGACCGACATCGCCATCTCATCAAAGGTGAAAATACTTTGGCTCAGGAGCGTGAACAAGGAGCCAATGTAGACCACGCCGAACCACATGAGCGGTGGCAGCAGCAGCAAAAAAAGCGTCATCGTGCGACGCTGGTAAAGCAGCGTCGACAAACTATTGCGCCAGCTGTGGCGCACAGCGGGCAAGGCGGGTAACGCGGTGTGTGTCATGGCGCTGGATTCAATCATCGAGCATCACCATATGCTGTTCCCGCCAATGCAACGTGACGTGTTGACCTGGTTCAAGCAAGTTACTCTCAATCGAAGCACTGCTCACCATTGATTTGTCAGCCTCAAGAGCCGTGACGACGTGAGAACCCACCTGGACTTCAAACCGTTGTGATGCGCCCAGAAACTGCACCGCCAGCAGTTCGCCCTGCATCTGAAGCGCCCCGTCAGGTGTCGCAATGTCCGCCGCGCCGATCTGGATATTTTCCTGTCGCACGGCAAAAGACTGTCGCCTGCCACACAGCGCTTGCGCCACGTCAGCTGCAAAGACATTGGCACTGCCTACAAAGCCGGCCACGAAACGCGTGCGTGGCTGATGGTAGAGCTCACGTGGCGTAGCAATTTGCTCGATGCGGCCATGATTGAATACCGCGATGCGGTCAGACATGGACAACGCCTCGCCCTGGTCATGGGTGACGTAGACAAAGGTGATGCCAAGCTTGCGGTGCAGCAGTTTAAGTTCGACCTGCATCTGCTCGCGCAGCTTCAGATCCAGTGCGCCCAGTGGCTCGTCGAGCAACAAAATGCGCGGCCGGTTGACCAGGGCACGCGCCAGCGCCACGCGTTGGCGTTGGCCGCCCGACAACTGCGCGGGCGTGCGTTGGCCATGCTCGGGCAAGGCCACCATCGCCAGCGCTTCCTGTGCCAGCGCGTGGCGTTCGGATTTGGGCATTTTGCGCACCATCAGACCGTAAGCCACGTTGTCGAGCACATTCATGTGAGGAAACAGTGCGTAATCCTGAAACACGGTATTGACATCGCGCGCATACGGCGGTGTGCCGGCAGCCTCCTGACCCAGCAGCGACAGTCTGCCACTGCTGGGTTGCTCGAACCCCGCCATCAGTCGCAAAGATGTGGTCTTACCCGAGCCGGAAGGCCCCAGCATCGAAAAGAACTCGCCTTCCTCGATGCTGAAGCTCACTTGCTTGAGGGCACTGACCTCTCCATAGTGCTTGGAGATGTCCTTGAATGCGATGGCGATACCCATGAATCAGCGTTCCCGGTTGGCCCGGCTCAGTGTCCGCCCTGGATGGCGATGTAGTCCAGAGCCCATTTGGAATAGGGGACGCAGTTGCTTTGGGTGCTGCATTTGGACTCAGGTGTTTTCCAGAACTTGATTTTGGTGAAGTCAGCAAAACCGTTGTCTTTGCAGAAGTCCGAGCCGCCAGGCGCCTTGGCTTTGCATGCTGCCGGGGTCACGGGGTCGCTGCCAAACCATTCGGCCAAGGGTGCCTGCACCTGATCGCCCAGCGAATGCTCCATCCACTGGTAAGCGCAGTTCACGTTTTTGGCATTGGCGTGCAGCATGGCGGTGTCCGCCCAGCCAGTGGTGCCTTCTTTGGGAATGGTGGAGGCCACGGGCTTCTTCTCGGCCTTGAGGGTGTTGACCATGTAGCCCCAAGAGCCCGAGGCCACCACGCCTTCGCTCTTGAAGTCAGTCATTTGCACCGTGGCATCGTGCCAGTAGCGGTGGGTCAGTTTCTTTTGCCCACGCAGCAACTCCAGTACTGCGGCGTACTGTTTGTCGTTGAGCTCATACGGGTCTTTGATGCCGAGCTCGGGCTTCTTGCTCATCAGATAGAGCGCCGCATCAGCAATGTAAATGGCGCCGTCATACGCTTGCACACGCCCCTTGTTGGACTTGCCGTCCGGGAGCTGTTGCTCTTCAAACACCACCGACCAGGAAGTGGGCGGCTTCTTGAACACGTCGGTGTTGTACATCAGCACGTTGGGGCCCCATTGGTAGGGTGTGCCGTAGTGTTTGCCGTTGACGGTGTGCCAGGAGGCGTTTTGCAACCTCTTGTCGATGTTTTTCCAGGAGGGAATCAAGGCCGGGTTGATCTCTTGAACCAGTTTGGAGGCAACCAGGCGCAAGCTGGCGTCACCCGAGGCGGTTACCAGATCGTAGCCACCCGCCTTCATCAAGGTAACCATTTCGTCTGAGGTGGCAGCAGTTTTGACGTTGACCTTGCAGCCTGTCGCTTTCTCGAAGCCGGTGACCCAATCGTAGGCCTTGTCTGACTCGCCGCGCTCAATGTAGCCGGCCCAGGCGATCATATTGAGTTGTCCTTCGCCCTTGCCCACAGCGGTGGGTGGTGCTGCCAAGGTGGATGCGGCGGCTGTGACAGCCAGCAGCCCGGTCAAAACGTTGCGATGGTGAGACATTGGTTTCTCCTGGATGGGTGAAGAGCAGATGCGAACCCGGAAATCGGGATCAACTTTTATTCTAAAAATTGCGCTGACGGCTTGCCACACGGTTGCATGAATACAATCCATCGAAAAAACAGAAACCTCGAACCAAATTGCTCTATAAACATTCTTTTTTTGTGTTTAATGATGGCGCATCCTAGGGTAATTACTAGGTTTTTAATAAATGAAAACATCGTTCAAAAGTATTCGCTATTTCATTGCAGTAGCCGAATCGGGCTCGATTTCTGCTGCCATACATGAACTGGGCGTGTCGCAGTCAGTGGTATCACAAGCCATTGCACAGGTGGAGGCCGATTTGGGTACCTTGTTATTTGAGCGCCGTGCCCGTGGCATGACGCTGACCCACGCCGGGCACCAGTTTCTGCGCCATGCGCACCAGATCGAGGTGGCGATGCGTAACGCGCGCGAGGCGCTGTCTTCAAGACCGCATACGGTGACCGGCCATCTCAACATTGGAGTGACGAGTTTGATGGTGGGCTATTACCTGCCGTTTTTGCTGGACCGCTTCAGGCGCGTGTTTCCGCGCATCGCGGTGCAGATCACCGAAGACCGGCGTGACTACCTGGAGCATTCGCTGGTCAGTGGCGAACTCGATGTGGCGCTGATTGTGGTTTCGCAGTTGCAAAACCGCAGCGCTCTGCAAACCGAAACCATTTTGCGTTCTGGCTGGCGAGCGTGGTTTGCGGTGAATCACAGGCTGACAGACGAAGACAGCATTGCCGCTAGCGACTTGGCACAGCAGCCCCTGATCGTTCTGCAAGTCGATGAGTTGGGTGACACATCCACCACCCTGTGGAGCAGCGCTGTTGTCGAACCCAATGTGCTGATTCGAACCTCATCTGTGGAGGCGGTTCGCAGTCTGGTGGCCACTGGCGCTGGCTGCACGGTATTGCCCGACATGTTGTATCGACCCTGGTCTTTGGAAGGTGACCGTATTGAGGCACGACCGCTGTCTCAACCACTGCCGCAACTGGAGGTGGGACTGGTTTGGCGAAAAGGTGCAGAGCAGCCTGAATCACTGCGTAATTTTTTGACCGCAGTGCACCCCAAACTCCACAGCAATTTAGTTGCTGAATCAACAGGTTGGGCACGATGATTTTCTGAAGGGCACATTCAGTTCATCCATCGAACGTACTGAAAGAATCATTTGCCTATGTCTTTACCGCCCACCAATCTCATTTTGCAAACCATCCCCGCGTAACTCGTTGATTTCATTGAGGGCGACTCATTGAACTGCCAAGAGGCAAACTGAGAACAGAGAGAGAAAACGGGGTGAATTCGGCCAAAAACGGGCAAAATGCCCAAAATCTATTGCGAATAGTCAAGGGGCAAAACGCGTAAATGCTCGTCAATATTAAGTTTTTAGGCAGAAAAAAGCCCAGCTGAAAACAGTTGGGCTTTTTGTGTATGGTGGAGCTGGGGGGATTTGAACCCCCGTCCGAAAGCCATCTTCGAGCAGATCTACATGTTTAGTGGTCTGATTTGGGTCTCGCCCTTGTGAACGCGCAGCCACACGCTTTCACCGTTGCCAGTACCCTATGATCTTGCCCCAAACCAAGGTACCCGGTTCAGAGCCAGCCGATGTGGATGACCTTACAGCCTGGAATCATTGGCTTGCGCCAAAGACCCCTTGCCCAGCCCATCGGCCTGCTGTTGTAAGGCTCACTGGTGTTTAAGCAGCGAGTGCGAAACGTTCGTCGTTTGCAGTTACTTTTTTTGAATCAGTTTTACGAGTTCATTCAGCTCGACATGCACCACAGCGATTCCGTACCCTCGTCGAAACCAGTGCAGCCCCAAGTCTCGTATTTTAGGCCTCTGCCGGAAATTGCAAGAGAGGCAACAGTTCATTCACACAATGTATCGTGGCATTTGCGCCCCATTGGCTGGTGTCCGCCTGCAGCCCGAGGTAGCCATAGGTGACGGCCACAGTGGCCATGCCGGCGGCCTGGCCGGCCACAATGTCTCGTTCATCGTCGCCCACATAAACGCAGCGGCAAGCATCCACACCCAAACGGCGGGCAGCCTCGAGCAGAGGTGCCGGGTGTGGTTTGGCGTGGGGTGTGGTGTCGCCACTGACGATGGCGCTGGCAGACGCAAACAGGCTCATGGCACGCGTCAACGGCAGGGTAAAGCGTTCTGACTTGTTGGTCACCACACCCCACTTCAGACTTTGTTTGGCAAAGGTCTTCAACACCTCGGGCACGCCGTCGAAGATCCGGGTGCGCTCGGTCAGGCTGCGCTCGTAGATGCAAAAAAATTCTTCGCGCAGGGTGTCGTAATCGACGTGTTCGGGCGTGATGCCAAAGGCCACCGCCAGCAAACCACGGGCTCCGGCACCCGCCATGGGACGATACTGCGCCAGCGGCAATGAGGGCAGGCCGCGTGCCACCCGCATGGCATCGGCAGCGGCGGCCAGGTCGGGGGCGCTGTCGATCAGTGTGCCGTCCAGATCAAACAATACCGCCTGCACATTGGCAAAGCGGGCACTCACGCGGACAAGCTCACCGGTTTTTGCGTGGCCAGCAGGTAGTTGACGCTGGTGTTGCCGTTGAGCCAGTAGCGCTGGGTCAGCGGGTTGAACGACAGGCCGCGTGTGTGCATGACATTCAGGCCGGCCCGGCGACAAAAGCCCGCCAGTTCGCTGGGGCAGATGAATTTGGCATATTCGTGGGTACCACGCGGCAGCATGCCCAGCACATACTCAGCGCCGATGATGGCCTGCACAAAAGACATGGGGTTGCGGTTGAGCGTGGAGAAAAAAACCCAGCCGCCAGGCTTGACCAGGGTGGCGCATGCTTGCACCACCGAGGCCGGGTCGGGCACATGCTCCAGCATTTCCATGCAGGTCACCACGTCAAAAGCAGCGGGCTGCTCCAGCGCCATGGCCTCGGCGCTGATCTCGCGGTATTGCACGTTGTCGGTTTGCGCATCCAGGCAATGCAATTGGGCAATGCGCAGCGCCTTGGTGGACAGGTCGATGCCGGTGGCAGCGGCGCCGGCGCGGGCCAGGGAGTCGGTCAGGATGCCGCCGCCACATCCGATGTCTATCGCAACTTTGCCCTGGAGCGGACACAGGCCGTTGATCCAGGTCAGGCGCAAGGGGTTGATTTGGTGCAGCGGACGGAATTCACCGTCGGCATCCCACCAGCGGTGGGCCAGTTCTGAAAATTTGGCCAGTTCGGCCGGGTCAGCATTGAGAGTAGGGTTCATACCCCGATTATCCGGAATTTGGCTTCACCCGCAGGCGCCGCGCCAAAAACAAAACCCACCGCAAGGGTGGGTTTTGTGTGCTGGACGAATCCGGTCTGGTGCTTAGGCCTTTTTGGCATAGGCGCTGCACCAGCCCTTGGCCGACACCTGCTTGCCAGCAAACAGTGGGCAGGGACCAGATGCCTCGCCCGCCTTGCCTTGGTACAGAGCGCAGTTGCCGCAAGCCATACCGGCCTTGTATTTGGCATTTTTGGATTTGGTGGCATCTGCCGAATAAGCCAAAGCCTTGGCATTGGCATCGGTCTCGGCCACCATGGGGGCCGCAGCCATTGCCACACCAGAAGCCAAAGCGCTGGCGCCCAATACGGATTGCATCATGAATACGCGACGTGTTGTCATAGCAAAGTTTCCTTTCGAGTTGAAAAAATGGACAGCCTGATCTGCATGATTGCGAGTTTAACGCTTGAAGCTGAACAGACAATGAACGAAAACCCTGAATTCCAGCCTTAATTTGGCAGCTTAGACATTGATTTCCCTGGCGCTGATCTGGTACTTGAAGCTGTCCGGGGCATAGGAGTCGAGCCTGCCTGAAGCGGATTCAGCCACCGGATACATGAAAAATGGCAACTTTTTCCCAGTGGCATGCGGCAGCGTGACATCATGCGCGGTGTTGAAACCCATCCAGTTGCCCTCCCAGCTACCAAACAAAGCCTTGTTCACCGGAACGATCAGCGGGTGCTGGGTCGATTTGATCCACTCGGGCGTTTCCTGACGCATCACCTTGGCCACATCCGCCGGATCCATCGCCACCCAACCGTAACCCTGCAAATAAACCTCGGCGCGGCAATGTTGCGCACCTTGCAGTTTGACCGGATTGGCACCCAGTTCCTTGTAGCCAAATGCGCTGGGGGCCAGGCGCAGGCCATACACGTCGCGAGCCGGCAAGCAGACCGAGCGGCACATGCCGACAAACAGCGCGTTCAAATCCGCACACTTGCCGCCCAGGTTGCCCGATTCCAGCATGAACTTGATGTCGCCCTTGCCGCAGCCGAGCACCTTGGGTTCGCGGTAGGTGTTGGTGACGATCCAGTCATAGATTTTCTGGGCTTTTTCGACATCGGTGCGGGCGCCCTGGGTGGCCTGTTGCGCCGTTGTGCGCACAATGCCATCGGTAGGCAGCAGTGCGGTGGCAGCAAGGCGTGCCTGCAGCGTGGCGGCTTCTTCAGGCTGGGCCTGCTTTTGCGACCAGTTGACCGCACGGTTTTGCGTTTGAATGCGACTGGTGAGTTCCACATAGGGTTGCGCCACGCTTTCAGGGAATTCCACATAGAGCATGCGCGCGCCATACTCGGTGTCGCTGGTCAATTGCGTCGAGCCGTTGCTGGTGAAGGCGCTGCTCAGCGACTTTTGCCAGTCGCTGTCGATGCCGGGAATCGGCAGCCAGACCTTGGTGACACCTTGCTGCTTGGTCAAATCGACCCGGGTGGTGACGTCGAAAGTGCGCCATTGGCCAGGTTGTGGCGCAAACTTGCGCTCTGGCACGGCAGATTGCGCAAAGCCCATGGCGGGCAGCACCGCTGCGGCAAGGGTCAGAGAAGATTTTTGAATGAATTGGCGACGTGCCAAATCGTGAACGGTGGTCATGCAAAGAGCTCCGGAATTGAAACATGAATACCAGCCGGAGGTAGGTAAAGATACCTCCGAGCTGATGCGCGAGGCTGTATTATCGAGGCCAAAGCCGCAGGCGCTCAGGCGCGCCACGCCACGTCATGCAGCGACGTGGCGGGCGAAATCGGCCTTCAGGCTGCTCATGACTTCGGTGCTGAGGCGGTTACCGTATTGGGCGACCACGCGGCCTGCACACTGGTTGGCCAGCCAGGCCGCCTGGACATGGCTGTGGCCGTGGGTCACCGCATACAAAAAAGCGCCGGCAAACATGTCACCGGCGCCATTGGTATCCACAGCCTTGACTTGTGCTGCAGGCACTTCGGTGATGTTGCCGCCTTCAAGCACCAGGCAGCCCTTGGCGCTGCGCGTCAGGCACACGGTTTTGGCCTGTTGGCGCATCTGCTGGCAGATTTGCGCCAGGTCCGTGCTGCCGCACCACACCTGGGCTTCTTCCTCGTTGCAGAACAGAAAGTCCAGGTCGCAGCCGACCATGGCATCCAGGCCAGGACGGCAAAAGTTGATCATGCTCATGTCGCTGAGCGTGGTGGCCAGCTTGACGCCCGCCTGGGCGGCAATCGCCCTGCCCTGCAAGGCGGCGGCAAGCCCGCTGCCTGACGCGGCCAAGTAGCCTTCCATGTAGTAGACGCGGGCCTTGACAATATTGTGCGGGTGCAGCGCGGTACTGTCGATGTCGGCGGTGGCTCCCAGAAACGTGCTCATGCTGCGTTCGGCGTCGGGGGTCACCATCACCATGCAACTGCCGGTCTGGCCCTCGGGCGCTTTGGTGTGCGCCAGGTTGGTGGCAACCCCATGCGCGAGCAGGTCTTTTGTGTAAAAGTCGCCCAGTTCGTCATCGGCCACGCGGCACGAGTAAAACGCGCGCCCGCCCAACTGCGCCAACGCCACCACGGTGTTGCCTGCCGAGCCTCCACCGGTGCGATGTGACTTGACGTTGTGCACATGCTTGAGGAGTTCGGCACGGCGTGGCGCATCAATTAGCGTCATGTGGCGTTTTTCAACACCTGCCGCCTGCAACTGGGCATCGGAGACTTCGTATTCGGTATCGACCAGCGCGTTGCCGATGGCGTAGAGGTGATAGGTCATGCTTACTGTTCCACAAAGGCGCGTTCGACCACAAAGTCTCCCTGCTTGGTGGTGTTGCCTTCCAGGAAACCGCGTTTTTCCAGAATCGCTTTCAGGTCTTTGAGCAGCGCCGGGCTGCCGCACATCATGGCGCGGTCATTGGCCGGGTCAAATTTGGGCAACCCCAGATCCGCCTGCAGCTTGCCTGACTCAATCAGGTTGGTGATGCGGCCACGGTTTCTGAACGGTTCGCGTGTCACCGTGGGGTAATACAACATTTGCTGGCTGACCATTTCACCCAGAAATTCGTGTTTGGGCAGGTCTACCGTGAGGTAGTCCATGTAGGCCAGCTCGGCCACCTGACGCACACCATGGACCAGAATGACTTTTTCAAACTTCTCGTAGGTTTCAGGGTCGCGCACGATGCTCAGAAACGGCGCCAGGCCGGTACCGGTGCCAAACAGGTACAGGTTTTTACCCGGCAGCAGGTAGTCGATCAACAGCGTGCCGGTGGGCTTTTTGCCGACCACAATCTTGTCGCCGACCTTGATGTGCTGCAGCCTGGAGGTGAGCGGGCCGTCCTGCACCTTGATGCTCAAAAACTCCAGATGGTCCTCGTAGTTGGCACTGACGATGCTGTAGGCGCGCAGCAGCGGCTTGCCGTCCACGCGCAACCCGATCATGGTGAAGTGGCCGTTGGAGAAGCGCAGCGTTTCATCGCGCGTGGTGGTAAAGCTGAACAGCCGGTCAGTCCAGTGGTGGACACTCAAAACGGTTTCATTCAAAAAAGCACTCATGGGATCTCGTCTGGTTTGAAAATAAATAGGAATTCAGAATTTGGCTATCACCCAGCCCGGCACGCTGGCCAGAGCCGCTGCCAGATTGGCAGGCTCGGTGCCGCCGGCCATGGCCAGGTCGGGCTTGCCGCCGCCCTTGCCGCCGACCTGGGCCGCGACAAAGTTGACCAACTCGCCGGCCTTGACGCGGGCGGTCGTGTCTGCCGTGACGCCTGCGGCGATCTGCACCTTGGCACCGTCGACCACGCCGAGCACGATGACCGCGGTTTTGAGTTTGTCCTTGAGCTTGTCCATCGTCTCGCGCAGGACCTTGACATCGGCGCCTTCCAGCCGAGCCGCCAGCACCTTGATGCCTTTGACATCCACCGCTCGGTTGACCAGCTCGTCACCCTGGCTTGAGGCCAGCTTGCCCTTCAGGGCCATGATCTCCTTCTCAAGTTCACGCGCCTGCTCCAGCATGGCGCTGATGCGGGCCGGCACCTCGGCCGGCGTCACACGCAGTGTGCCAGCCACGCCGCCGAGCGTGGTTTCCATGCCCTGCACGTAGGCCAGGGCGTTCAGGCCGGTGACTGCCTCGATGCGGCGCACGCCAGCGGCCACGCCACCCTCGGCAATGATGGTGAAGAAACCGATGTCGCCGGTGCGCTGCACGTGCGTGCCGCCGCAGAGTTCGCGGCTGCTGCCGATGTCGAGCACACGTACCGTTTCGCCGTATTTCTCGCCAAACAGCATCATCGCGCCGGTTTTCTGGGCGGACTCGATATCCATCACGCGCGCCTGGGTTGGCGTGTTGGTCACGATCTCGGCGTTGACCCGCAATTCGATCTCGCGAATCTGCGCGTCGGTAACAGGCGCGTTGTGCGCGAAGTCAAAACGGGTGCGCTCGGCGTTGACCAGGCTGCCTTTTTGCTGCACGTGGCTGCCCAGCACTTCGCGCAGCGCCTTGTGCATCAGGTGGGTGACGCTGTGGTTGCGCATGGTGGCGGCGCGCACCGTCGTGCTGACGCGCGCCGCAACATGGTCGCCAACATTCAGCGTGCCCTCGCAAAGGGTGCCGTGGTGGCCGAACACGTCGGCCTTGATCTTCTGCGTGTCGGCCACGGCAAAGCGCGCCGAGCCACTGACAATCTCGCCTTCATCGCCCACCTGACCGCCGCTTTCGGCATAAAACGGCGTGGTATCGAGCACCACGACACCGGCCTGCCCGGCACTCAGTGCTGCCGTCGGTGCACCGTCCAGGTAGAGCGCCACGATTTTTGCCGACGCTTCTTCAAGACGTTCGTAGCCAGTGAAGGTGTTGCCATTGCCGGTGTAATCAAGCGCGCGGTCCATCCTGAACTTGCCTGCGGCGCGCGCCTGCGCCTTTTGCCGCTCCATGGCGGCATGAAAGCCGGCTTCGTCCACCGTGACGCCGCGCTCACGGCACACGTCGTTGGTCAGGTCCAGCGGAAAGCCGTAAGTGTCGTGCAGCTTGAAGGCGACCTCACCCGGCAGCACCCTGGCAGCGCCGTCGACTTGAGCTTCAGCATCGGCGGCGCCCAGCGCGGCATCCAGAATCTCCATGCCGTTTTCAAGGGTCTCGAAGAAGCGCTCTTCCTC
>JBBINL010000002.1:0-39183 GCA_037443905.1 Burkholderiales bacterium
TTTCAACCGGTCAGCTTTAGCTTAGCCGACTGTCCGAAATAGCGTGACCGCCGCACACATGCCGAGCTGCTCGCCGCCGGCGGGCTCTACACCGGGCTGGCGACGCTGCAGTTCAACAGCGATTAACGCGAAAGATGGTTGTCATTGCGGGCTCCGACCCGCAATCCATGACTTCCAGACTTCCTGGACCCCCCGGATCGTAGTCCGGGGCAGGCTCCTCGAGTCCGGGATGACAATGTCAGGCTCATGGTCTGTGAACGTCTTCAAGCCAGGTGACGCAACTCGCGCAAGGCCACCGACACCGGTGCCAGGTCTGCGCCCTGGGTGCTGATGGTTTGCAGCAATTTGCACAAACGTTCGATGCTGGCCGCATTGGCCTCTGACCAGGCTGTCACCCCGTCAAACTTTTGCAGCACGCTCAGGCAGATCTGGTTGGCAATGGCATAAATATCCTCGCGCGCGCTGCCCCGGGCCTGGGTTTGCCACAGGCTCTCGGTGGGCAGACGGTTGATCTGGACGCGCCAGGCGCTCAGGCCCAGCACGCTGTCGATACCAAAGTAGCTTTGTGCCGCCTGCGCCAGCGTGGTGTTGGCCTGCTCGGTCAGGTCCACCAGGTCGAGCGCCGGAAAAACGAACTCGAGCGCACTCAGGTTGCGCGCCAGTTCCAGGTCAACACCGGCATTCACCAGTTTGTCCGTGGCCTGTTCCCAATTGGCCATGGCGCTGGCAGGCAACCAGTCATTCAGGTGGGCACGCAGTGCCCGGGCACCCGGCTGGTAACGCGCGATCAGGGTGGGCAGATCAGAGGAGTTCGAGCACGCGCGCAGCATCCAGCGCGAGGCGCGCTGGGCGATGGCAATGAGCTTGCTCAACAGGTCAAGCTGCAAGCTGCTGGCGACCACACCGTCGAGCGCGTCGATCTGGTCCCATAGCGGCTCCAGATCAAAGATTTCCCGTGCCAGGGTATAGGCGCGCACCACATCTGCCGTGCTGGCAGCGGCCTCAGTCGCCAAAAAGTTCACAAAGGTGGCGCCACTGCGATTCACCACGGTATTGGCCATGTAGGTGGCAATGATTTCGCGCTTGAGCGGATGCTGGTCGATGGCTGCCGGGAATTTCTCAGTCAGCGCCTTGGGAAAATAAGCCTTGAGCACACGGCTGAAGTACGGATCGTCGGGCAGATTGCTGGCCAGCAGATCATCGAACACCGACATCTTGGCATAGGCCAGCAAGACCGCGCCTTCGGGCGCCGTCAGGCCCTGCTGGAGCGCGCGCCGGTGAACGAATTCTTCGTTGTCGGGCAGAAACTCGATGGCCCGGTTCAGGCGCCCTGCCCCTTCGAGCCACTCGATCAGGCGTTGCTGACCCGCCAGCAGGTACAGGGGGCGGTGGCAGGCGACGTCCAGCGCCTGCGTCTGGTAGTAGTTGTCGGCCAGCACCAGATGACTCACTTCTTCGGTCATCGAGGCCAGCAGGTCGTTGCGCTGCTTGAGCGTCAGGTCGCCCGCTTCAACCACCCGGTCGAGCAGGATCTTGATGTTGACCTCGTGGTCGGAGCAATCGACACCGGCCGAGTTGTCGATCGCGTCGGTGTAGATCAGGCCGCCAGCCTGGGCAAATTCGATGCGCCCCAGTTGGGTGCAACCCAGGTTGCCGCCTTCGACCAGCACCTTGCAGCGCAGTTGGCTGCCATTGACCCGGAAAGCGTCGCTGCCCTTGTCGCCGACCTGACTGTGGCTTTCGTGCGACGACTTGACGTAGGTGCCGATGCCGCCGTTGTAGATCATATCCACCGGGGCTTGCAGCAGCGCATGGATCAGGTCATTGGGAGACAACTCGGTGGCCTCGATGCCCAGCACCGCGCGCGCCTGAGCCGACAAGGCAATCGACTTGGCCGTGCGCGGATAAATGCCGCTGCCTGCCGACAGCACGCTGCGGTCATAGTCGTCCCAACTGGAACGGGGCAACTGGAACAGGCGCTGGCGCTCGGCAAAACTGCGCGCCACATCCGGCGTCGGGTCGATGAAGATGTGCCGGTGGTCAAATGCGGCCACCAGTTTGATCTGGGTGGACAACAGCATGCCGTTGCCAAACACGTCGCCAGACATGTCGCCAATGCCGACCACGGTAAAGGGTGTGGTCTGGATGTCGTGCGACAGGGTCCTGAAATGGCGTTTGGCAGATTCCCAGGCGCCACGCGCGGTGATGCCCATTTGCTTGTGGTCATAGCCGACCGAGCCGCCCGAGGCAAACGCATCGCCCAGCCAGAAGCCGTAGTCGGCCGAGACGCTGTTGGCAATGTCTGAAAAACTGGCGGTGCCCTTGTCGGCCGCGACCACCAGGTAAGGGTCATCGGCGTCGTGGCGAACCACATTGGCGGACGCCACCACCTGGCCCTTGACCAGGTTGTCGGTGACATCGAGCATGCCCGAGAGCAGCAGCTTGTAGCAGGCGATGCCCTCGGCCCTGAAGGCTTCGCGGTCGCTGACCGGCGGCGGGTTCTTCAGGACAAAACCGCCTTTGGAACCCACCGGCACGATCACCGTGTTTTTCACCTGCTGGGCCTTCACCAGTCCAAGAATCTCGGTGCGGAAATCTTCGGGCCGATCCGACCAGCGCAAACCACCTCGCGCCACCTTGTTCATGCGCAGATGGATGGCCTCGACGCGCGGCGAGTAGACCCAGATTTCGAACATCGGCCTGGGTTCAGGCATGCCCGGCACATCGTGCGACTGGAACTTGAAGCTCATGTAAGGCTTGTAAGCACGCGTGGCAGTCGTCTGCCAGACATTGGTGCGCAACGTGGCCAGGATGGTCCGGTAGTACTGGCGCAGGATACGGTCTTCATCCAGGCTGGCCACAGCGCCCAGTTGCGCCTCAATGGCCTCACTCAGACGCGTTTGCCGTGCTTGCCGGTCAGAATCCTGCGCCGGGTCGAAGCGCGCTTCGAAAAGCTGATACAGGGCTTGCGCCAGGGCGGCGTTTTTGTTCAGCGTGGCCTCCAGATAGCTCTGGCTGTACGGGAAATCGAGCTGCTTGAAGTAGCGGGTGTAAGCGCGCAGCACCGCAATGGCGCGCGCGTCGAGCGTGGTGCCCAACACCAGTTTGTTGAGATCGTCGCTGTCGAGCACCTTGCACCAGACCCGCACAAAAAGGGCCTCAAAGCGCTCTCGGATCCTGGCAATATCGGCCTCGGGCGGCAGTTGCAGACCCAGGTCGTGAATCCAGTATGACGTACCATCACCCGCCGGTGCAGCCACCTGCAACTGGTAAGGATGCTCGTCGAGCACGCGCGCGCCCATACGCTCGAGCACCGGCAGCGAGTCCGACAACGCCACCTTGCTCAGACAGAAAATTTTGAAGCGCACCATGCCGGCAGCGCTATCGAGCGGCCGGTACAGGCGCACCGCCATCGACTGCAGTGGCGACAGGCTGGCGAGCACCTGCACATCATCAGCAGCCCTGCGGCCAGAAAAATCTTCCTGGTAAGCGGCTGGAAAGCTGTCGGCAAAACGCGCGGCCAAAGCCAGGCCCTGGCTTTCACCATGAATGTGCACCAGGGCCTGCCTGCAATCGTCTTCCCAGCGCTGGCAAAGCCTGGTGATGCGTGCCTCGAGCGCCGAAACGTCGACATTGCCCGTGGGCTGATCGCCAGAACGTATGAAGTAGTGGATGCGCGCCAGCGGGCTGTTGGTCAGCGTCGGCGTGTATTCGATGGACTTGCCATTGAGTGAGCGACACAGTTCATCGCCAATTTTGGAGCGCAACTCGGTGTTGTAACGGTCGCGCGGCACAAAAACCTGCACCGAGGTGAAGCGGCCAAAGGGGTCGCGGCGCAGAAAGACGCGCACACGCTGGCGCTCCTGCAGCCGCAAAATGCCCACGGCATGTTCGGTCAGCGTGGCGGTATCGACCTGAAACAGCTCGTCGCGCGGGTAATCGTCCAGAATCGTCTGCAGGGACTTGGCCGCGTGGCTGTCGGGCAGCACGCCCACGGCGGCCATCACATCGGCGCAGCGGCGGCGAATTTGTGGAATGTCTGCGACCCGGGCGGCGTAGGCTTTGGAGGTGTAAAGCCCCAGAAAGCGCGCTTCGCCAATGACTTTGCCGCTCGCATCAAAACGTTTGACCGACAAACTGTCGAGCCAGGCCGGGCGGTGCACGGTGGCACGCGTCATGGCCTTGGTGACCAGCACCAGCTGGTCGGAGTCCAGAAACTCATGCGCATCGACCGGTAAACGGCTCGACGGCGTCCTGGGTTCGCCACGCAAAATACCCATGCCCGACGCAGGCACCGCCACCAGCTTGACGCCCTCCTCGTCGCGCACCAGTTCGTAGTCGCGCGCACCCAGAAAAGTGAAATGCTGCACTTCCAGCCAGTGCAGGAATTCAACGCCTTCCTGTTGTCCCTTGGCCGACAGGGGTGAGCGCGCAGAATCTTCCCTGACGGATTGCAGATGTTTGAGCATGGGGGTCCAGTCGCTGACTGCGGCGCGCACATCGTGCAGCACCTCGGACAGCTCGTTGGCGAGCTGCTGCCGGTCTGACTCCAGCAATACGCGGTCGCACTCCAGAAGAATCAGCGAGGAAATCTGATGGTTGGGGTCGGCGTCCTGCCGGGCCAGCCTGGCCTGTCTGACCACGCCGTTGGCATCGCGCATGACCGCCAGCAGCGGGTGCACGATCCAGTGCACCATGCGCCCGCTGCGGTTGATGGCCATGGTGACCGAGTCCACCAGGAAAGGCATGTCATCATGCACCAGTTGAATGACGGTGTGCTCACTGTCAAAACCGTCTTCGGCGAGCGTGGGGTTGAAGACACGGATGCGCTGGCCTGAGCTGTCAGGCGCGGCGCCCAGCAGGCGCCAGTGCGCCGTGGCCAGGGCCAGCAGAGTGGCTGCGCCGCGCTGCTGCAATTCATCGGGGTCGGTGTTGTCAAAATAGGCTGGCACAAAGTCAGCCAGCGCGGCGGCGGCTGTACCGGCGTTCTCCAGGGTGTAGGCACGCAGGTCAGCAAGGTTCGCAGGGGTCATGCAGTTCTCCAGATAATGCTTTGAACAGCAAGGATTCTAGGAACCGTAGCCGCCTTGCAGAAGCTCGCACCCGGTCGAATCATCCAGATATGCAAAAATCACATAAGGAAGTCAATGACCATTTTGCCAATCGAGCGACCAGGCTCCAGAGAGCGCGTTTTGCAGCCATAGCGAGGCGGTGAGTGTCTTGCCGTCGGTGACCAGACCCTGGCGGCACCAGTCCAGCAACTGCGCCGGGGTGGCCATCACCACATCCAGAAACTCACCCGCATCGAGTTGCCGCTGCCCGGCACGCAAGCCGCGCGCAAACCAGATGTCGATGAATTCCGTGGAATAGGCGATGAGCGGATGCAGCACACCCGCATGGGCCCACTGGCTGGCGCTGTACCCCGTTTCTTCCTGCAACTCACGTTGCGCGCAGTGAAAACAGTCTTCGCCAGGATCGAGCTTGCCGGCAGGAAATTCGATCATGACGCGGCCGACGGGATAGCGGAACTGGCGCTCCAGCACCACCTGCAAGCCCCCTGGCGCATCCTCAAGCAGGGGAACGATCATCACGGCGCCTGGATGCACCACATATTCGCGGGTGGCTTGGGCACCATTGGACAGTATGACCTGGTCCCGAAAGGCGTGGAGAAGTCGCCCCTTGAAAAGTTCGGTACTGCTGAGCTTCTTTTCAATCAAATGGTCAAACCCTGGCTTGTCCATCGACTGTCCATTTGACCTGTGGGGCAAAACGATCAGGTGGCCAGCATCTGTACCACGGCATTGGCACACAAGGCCATCAGACCGCCGGGCACCAGGCCCAGAATCAGCAGCAAGGCACCATTGAGCGACAACACGGCACGCACCTCTAACGGTGCCGCCAGTTCAGAAGTACCCGCAGGCGCGTCAAAGTACATGACCTTGACCACGCGCAGATAATAAAAAGCACCGATCAGCGACATCATGACGGCAAAGATGGCGAGCACGAGGTGCGCGGTGCCGCCCGAGGCCACCAGGGCCTGCAACACTGCCAGCTTGGCATAGAAACCAATCATGGGCGGGATGCCGGCCAAAGAGAAAAGGCAAAGCGCCATGATGCCCGCATAAAGCGGATTGCGCTGGTTCAGGCCGGCCATGTCGGCAATTTCTTCGCTCTCGAACCCGCTGCGCGACAACAACAGGATCACGCCAAAACTGGCCAGCGTGGTCAGCACATAGGAGATCACGTAAAACATGGAGGAACTGTAGGCGTTGGCAGCCATGACCGGCTGCCCGCTCACGGCGCCAGATATCAAGCCGATCAACACAAAACCCATGTGCGAGATCGTGGAAAAAGCCAGCATGCGCTTGAGGTTGGTCTGGGCGATTGCAGCCAGGTTGCCAATGGCCAGGGAACCGATCGCCAGCAGCATCAGCATCTGTTGCCAATCAATGGCGAGCGGCATCAGGCCTTCGACCAGCAGGCGAATCGTGACGGCAAAGGCTGCCAGCTTGGGCGCGCCACCAATCATGAGGGTGACGACCGTGGGCGCGCCCTGGTACACGTCAGGAATCCACATGTGAAAGGGCACCACACCCAGCTTGAAGGACAGGCCCGCCACAATGAACACCAGGCCGAAGACCAGTACCTGGGGCTTGATTTGACCGGAATGAATGGCGTTGAATGCCTCATGCAGATTGAGTGTGCCGGTGGCACCGTAAAGCATCGACATGCCGTAGAGCAGAAAACCTGAGGCCAGAGCGCCGAGCACAAAGTATTTCATGGCCGCCTCGACCGACAGCACGTAATCACGACGCAACGCCACCAGCGCATAGCTTGACAGTGTCAACAACTCGACCCCCAGATAGATCACCAGGAAGTTGTTGCCGGAAACCATGACAAACATGCCCAGCAGGGAAAACAGGCTCAGCACGAAGAGTTCACCGCCGCGCAGCATGTCGCGCTCAGCCGCGTACTGCCGACCATAAACCAGGCACACCATGACAGCCAAAGCGGCAAAACACTTGAGCCAGTTGCCCATGACATCGCTGACCACCATGTTGCCAAAGGCATATACGGTCTGGCCCGAGGCGGCGGCACTGGCCTGCAAGGCAGCCACAACCGCCAGCGTCAGCATGGTGAGCAAATACGTGGCGGTGCGGGTACGGCTTTTGACGCTCAAGTCAAACAGGGCGATCACGCAGGCCATGACCAGCAGGATTATTTCTGGATAAACCGCCATCACACTGAGTTTGTCAATCATAGGTATCTCTTGTCTCGAAGTTGTCAGTACAGACTGATCAGTTCAGTTTCGTCATGGCCACATGTTTCAGCAGTTCGGCCACTGAGACATCCATCACATCGGTGAATGGCTTGGGATACAAGCCCATGAAAAGAATCGCAATACCCAGCAAGGCCAGAAAGAAAAACTCGCGCGCGTTGATGTCATTCAGGTTCCTGACCTTGTCATTGGTCATCGGCCCGAGGTAGACACGCTTGACCATCCAGAGGGTGTAGGCGGCACCAAAAATCAGCGCGGTGGCCGCGGCCATGCCGATCCAGAAGTTGACTTTGACAGCGGCCAGAATCACCATCCACTCACCGACAAACCCGGCCGTGCCCGGCAAACCGCTGTTGGCCATGGCAAACAACATGGCAAATGCGGCAAATTTGGGCATGGTGTTGATCACGCCGCCATAAGCGGCAATGTCACGCGAGTGCATGCGGTCATAGAGCACGCCAATCGCCAGGAACATGGCCGCCGAGACAAAGCCGTGGGAAATCATCTGGACGATGCCGCCCGTCACACTCAGATTGCTGAACAGGAAGAAACCCAGCGTGACAAAACCCATGTGTGCCACAGATGAATAAGCCACCAGCTTTTTCATGTCGGTCTGCACCATGGTTACCAGACCTACATAAATCACTGCAGCCAGCGACAAGCCAATCATGAAACCGGACCATTCATGCGCGGCATCGGGCGTGATCGGCAGCGAAAAGCGCAGGAAACCGTAGGCACCAAGTTTCAGCATGATGGCCGCCAGCACGGCTGAACCGCCGGTGGGCGCTTCCACGTGCACATCGGGCAGCCAGGTGTGCACCGGCCACATCGGCACCTTGACCGCAAAGGCGGCGAGGAAGGCAAAGAACAGTAGCGTCTGCGCGCTCTGCCCGATGGGCAGTTTGTGCCAGGTCAGCAAATCAAAGCTGCCACCCGAGGTGATGTACAGATAGATCAGGGCGATCAGCATGAGCAGGGAGCCCAGCAGGGTGTACAGGAAAAACTTGAATGACGCGTAGATCTTGTTGGGCCCGCCCCAGACGCCAATGATGATGTACATCGGTATCAACGTGGCTTCGAAGAAGACGTAGAACAGCATGCCGTCGAGCGCGGCAAAGACGCCGATCATGAGGCCGCTCAGGATCAGGAAGGCTGCCATGTACTGGTTCACGCGGCGCGTGATGACTTCCCAGCCGGCAATCACCACGATCACGTTGATGAACGCTGTCAGCAGGATGAACCATACCGAGATGCCGTCAATACCGAGGTGGTAATTGATATTGAAACGCTCGATCCACGATGATTTTTCGACAAACTGCATGGCAGCGGTGGCCACATCGAACCGCGAGTAAAGGGGCAAAGTCACCAACAGACTCACCACCGCACCCACCAGGGAGATCCAGCGAACCGCCTGCGCCTGGTCATCCCGACCAAGTGCCAGCAACACCACACCGAAGGCAATCGGTGTCCAAATAGCCAGGCTCAGCAAACCCATTTTTATATTTCTCCTATTTGAGCCAGACGAAATACGTCATCAGGACAAAGATACCCAACACCATGGTCAGCGCATAGTCGTACAGGTAACCCGTCTGGAGTTTTCGCACCATGCCAGAAATCCAACCCACCATGCGCCAGGAACCATTGACAACGGCACCATCGATCACAGCCTGGTCGCCGCCTTTCCAAAGTACCACGCCGAGTCCGCGAGCGGCCGGGGCAAGCACATTTTCATTGAACCAGTCCATGTAATATTTGTTTTCAAGCAGGGTATAGACCGGTTCGACCCGGCGTTTGATCGCGGCCGGCAAGGCCGGGTTGACCATGTACATGTAGTAGGCGCTGACCACGCCGGCCAGGGCCAGCCAGAAAGGCGCGCTGGTGAGGCCGTGGACGGCCATTTTGACGGGGCCATGAAACTCTTCGCCCAGCATCTCCATGGCCTTGTGCAGCTCATGATTGATGAAGATCGAATCCTTGAAGAAGTCGCCGAACAACATCGGACCAATGGTCATGAATCCAATGAAAACCGAGGGGATGGCCAGCATGATCAACGGCACGGTGACAACCCAGGGAGATTCATGCGGCTTGCTGTCGTGGCCGTGATGGCCGTGATCGCCATGACCGTGATGGGCGTCGGGATTCTGGTCGAACCGCTCCTTGCCATGGAACACCAGAAAATAGAGGCGGAAGGAATAGAAAGCGGTGACAAAAACACCGGCCAGCACAGCAAAATAGGCAAACCCGGCCGCCGGCAACTGGCTGGCGTGAACCGCCATGATGATTTCGTCCTTGGAATAGAAGCCTGAAAACAGCGGTGTGCCAATCAGGGCCAGCGAACCCACCAGGCAGGTCAGCCAGGTGATCGGCATGTACTTGCGCAGGCCGCCCATCCAGCGGATGTCCTGGTTGTGGTGCACACCCATGATCACCGAACCCGCCGCCAGGAACAGCAGGGCCTTGAAGAACGCGTGGGTCATCAGGTGGAACACCGCCACCGAGTAGGCCGAGGCGCCCAGCGCCACCGTCATGTAGCCCAGTTGCGACAGGGTCGAGTACGCCACGATGCGCTTGATGTCGTTCTGGATGATGCCAAGAAAACCCATGAACAGGGCAGTGATGCCGCCAATCACCAGCACAAAATTGAGTGCGGTGTCACTGAGCTCGAACAGCGGTGACATGCGCGCGACCATGAAGATGCCGGCGGTCACCATGGTGGCGGCGTGGATCAGGGCGGAAATGGGGGTCGGGCCTTCCATCGAGTCGGGCAGCCAGACGTGCAACGGGAACTGGGCCGACTTGCCCATGGCACCAATGAACAGGCAGATGCAAGCCACGGTGATCAGCATCCAGCCGGTACCTGGCAGGGTCAGCGTGGCAAGTTCTGCCGACCTGGCAAAGGTTTCGCTGTAATTGAGTGTGCCGGTGTGGGCCGCCAGCAAACCGATCCCCAGAATGAAACCGAAGTCACCGACCCGATTCACCAGAAAAGCCTTCATGTTGGCAAATACGGCACTGGGCTTGTTGAACCAGAAACCGATCAGCAGGTAAGACACCAGGCCCACTGCTTCCCAGCCAAAGAACAGCTGCAGCATGTTGTTGCTCATGACCAGCATCAACATTGAAAAGGTAAACAGGGAAATGTAGGCAAAGAAACGGTTGTAGCCTTCGTCCTCTTCCATGTAGCCAATGGTGTAGATGTGCACCATCAGCGACACGAAAGTGACCACGCACATCATCATCGCGGTCAGGCCATCGACCAGAAAGCCGATTTCCATGTGGAGGCCACCCACCACCATCCAGGTGTAGATGGTCTCGTTGAAGCGGGCGCCATCGACCACCACACTCTGCAATGTCAAGGCCGACAAGACAAAAGACAGCGTGACCCCGAGAATGGCCAGCGAATGTGACATGCGCCGGCCGATCACATTGCCGCCAAACCGGGTACCCAGCAAGCCGGCAGCAATCGCCCCCGCCAAAGGAGCCAGGGCAATCACCAGAAGTGTTGAAGAAGAAAGGGTTTGACTCATTTTGTTAACCCTTCAACGAATCAAGTTCGTCCACATTGATATTGGATTTCAGCCGGAACAGCAGAACCAGGATGGCCAGGCCGATGGCAGCTTCTGCCGCCGCCACGGTCAGGATGAAAAAGACAAAAATCTGTCCGTTCAAATCGCCCAGATAATGTGAAAAGGCGACGAAGTTGGTGTTGACCGCCAGCAGCATCAGCTCAATCGCCATCATCAACACTATCAGGTTTTTGCGGTTCAGATAAATACCGATCACCGAGAGCGCAAACAGCATGGCCCCCAAGGATAGATAGTGACCCAATGTAAGCGTCATGCTTTGTTCTCCACGATCGGTGTGTCAGCGCTTTGAGCAGGCAAAGCGGGCTGGGTGGCATCCATTTTCACGACGACCATGCGATCCCCGGCCTTCACGCGAACCTGTTCTTCAGGGTGGATGGCCTTGGTGTCTTTGCGATGACGCAAGGTCAGGGCAATGGCGGTGATCATGCCCAGCAGCAAGATGGCAGCGGCCACTTCCAGCGGGTAGAGGTAGTGCGTGTAAAGCAGCAGGCCAAGCTCCCGGGTGTTGGACACCTGGGCCGTCGCCTGCCCGAGGGTAGCCGCGGCAGCCGGCGCTTCGCTGATCGGAAAGCCAGCCATCAGGACAGCTGACATTTCAACAATAATGACCACGGCAACCACGGCAGCCAGCGGGAAATGTTTCCAGAAGCCCTTTCGGATGCCGTCCACCTTGACGTCGAGCATCATCACCACGAACAGGAACAGCACCATCACGGCACCGACATACACCAGTACCAGGGTGATTGCCAGAAATTCAGCTTCGAGGAGCATCCAGATCATGGACGCCTGAAAAAACGACAGCACCAGGAACAGCACGGCATGCACCGGGTTGCGCGCCGTGATGACACGGAATGCCGCCAGTAGCAACACGGCCGAAAATATATAGAAGAAACCCGTCTTGACATCCATGGTTAACTTATCTTTCTGAGTGGTCAGCGGTACTTTGCATCTGCGGCCTTGTTGGCGGCAATTTCACGCTCGTAGCGATCGCCGACTGCCAGCAACATTTCTTTGGTGAAATACAGGTCGCCCCGGTTTTCACCGTGGTATTCAAGGATGTGTGTTTCAACAATGGAATCGACCGGGCAGCTTTCCTCGCAGAAACCGCAATAAATGCACTTGGTCAGATCAATGTCGTAGCGCTTGGTGCGGCGTGATCCGTCAGCGCGCACTTCAGATTCGATGGTGATCGCCATCGCCGGGCAAACCGCTTCGCACAGCTTGCAGGCGATGCAGCGCTCTTCACCGTTTTCGTAACGGCGCAGCGCATGCAGACCACGGAATCGGGGCGACAACGGCGTTTTTTCTTCAGGGTATTCAAGGGTGATTTTGCTTCGGAAAGCATATCTGCCCGTGAGTCGCATGCCCTTGAGCAATTCGACGAGCATGAAACTCGACAGGAAGTCCTTCAATGAGAAGGCCCTTGCGGCAGGAATTTTGACAGTCGTTGAATTTGGGGTAGTCATAAACAGCTCGAATTACTTCCAAATGTTCCACGGGGTCTGCATCCACACCCCGACCACCACCAGCCACACCAAGGTCACTGGAATAAAGATTTTCCAGCCCAGCCGCATGATCTGGTCATAACGGAAGCGGGGAAAAGTCACCCGCACCCAGATAAACAGGGTCATCATGAAGAATGTTTTGAGCCCAAGCCAGATCCAGCCCGGAATCCAGTTGAAGAGCGTACTGTCAATCGGCGACATCCAGCCGCCAAAGAACAAGGTTACTGACAAGATTGAGAGCATCCAGATGCTGGCATATTCAGCCATCTGGAACATGGCCCATGCCATGCCGGAGTACTCGACCATGTGGCCCGCCACAATTTCAGATTCGCCTTCAATCACGTCGAAGGGCGTTCGATTGGTTTCAGCCAATCCCGAGACAAAGAAAACCACCACTATCGGCAGTAGCGGCAACCAGTTCCAGGACAGGAAATTCAGGCCCAACTGTGCGAAATAGCCCTGGCCCTGCCCCGCCACGATGTCCGAAAGGTTCATGCTCGATGACACCATAAGCACGATCAGAAAGCAGAAGCCCATGGCAATTTCATAGCTGACCATCTGCGCGGAGGCACGCAAGGCGCCCAGAAATGCGTACTTGGAATTGGATGACCAACCCGAGATGATCACGCCGTAAACCTCCATGGACGCGATCGCCATCAAAAACAGCAGGCCAGCGTTCAGATTGGCAACCGCAATTTCAGGCCCGAACGGAATCACGGCCCAGGCCGTCAGCGCCGGAGCAACCGTCAGGACGGGACCAAGATAGAACAGGAATTTGTCGGCATTGGCAGGCCGCACAATTTCCTTGGTCATCAGCTTCAGGGCGTCGGCAATAGGCTGCAGCAGCCCCCAGGGCCCGACCCGGTTCGGGCCAAGCCGAATCTGCACCCAGCCCAGCAATTTGCGTTCCCACAGCGTGGCGTACGTCACGGCGCCCAACACGACCATGAGAACCACCACGACCTTGAGCAAGGCCCAGATCGTTGGCCAGGCAAGGGCACCCCACCAGGGTGCAGCCAGCAGGCCTTGTCCAAAATTGAAGATGAAGTCGCTCATGCAGCCACCTCCTGGGTTTCAGCGGGCCGGGCATCTGCGGTGAGTTGCAGCGCAGGAGCGCGGCGCACGATGCCATCGAGTTGATAAATGCTGGCGACCGCTGGTGCATCAGCATGCCCCGCCAGATCAATCCCCGCGCTGGTCTGATTGCTCAGCCGGTCGGGCGAAACTTGTGCGGCCTCTCCCAGTTTCAAACCGGGAATGCTTTGAAGAACCTGTTCCGATGAATCAAAATCAAAGCCGGGTAGTTCGAGCAGATTGCCCAGCACACGCAGCACTTTCCAGGCCGGGCGTGTTTCACCCAGCGGCGCAACGACAGCATGGAAACTTTGAACACGTCCCTCGGCGTTGACAAAGGTGCCCGATGTTTCGGTGAAAGGCGAAACCGGCAGCACCACGTCACAGAAGGCCATGTTGGCCTTGAAAGGATTGAGCGAGACCACCATCTGCGCCTTGCCCAGCACCTCGGCGGCTTGCGCCCCGGCTGCGGAATCGAATTCGGGTTCGGTATTGAGCAACAGCAGGGCCTTGAGCGCACCGCCGAGCATCTGGCCGGCGTTCAGCGCGCCTGGTGCTGGTTCGGCACCGACCAGTTGCGCACCCACGGTGTCGGCGGCTTCAGTCAAATAACCAAAGCTGGCACCAGACTGCCCGGCAATCCATTGCGCCAGCGACAGCAGGCTTGAAGCCTGGGCATGATGTGCGGCGCCGTTACCCAGGAGAATCGCTTTGCGCTCACCCGAGAGCAAGCTGCGTGCAATGGCGATGGACGTGTCGTTGGTTTCAACCGCGACGGGAGCCTCGATCGCCTTTTCTTTGGCCAGGGCTACAGCGACGGCGGCCAGCGCCTGCACCCATTGTGCTGCGGGCACCTGGACGCGTTGCGCCAGCGGCATCGCCCAGTCATCGTTGCCTGCGTTGATCGAATTCACCTGGCAACCTTTGCGGGCCGACTGGCGAATGCGCTGGGCAAACAGGGGATGGTCCTTGCGCAGATTGGAGCCGATCACCAGCACGCTATCGAGTTCTGACAAGGAAGCGATGGATGTTCCCAGATAACGCACGCCTTCGGCCACCGGGAATTCGGCATTGCGCATGCGGTGGTCAATGTTGCTCGATCCGAGCCCCTGCATGAGCTTGACCGACAGATACAACTCTTCGAGCGTGGCATGCGGACTGACCAGGGCGCCCAGACTGGAGGCACCAAAATCGGCACCAATGTGCTTCAAGCCATGGGCCACATATTCAAGCGCGATCTGCCAGTCCACAGACTTCCATTGACCTCCCTGCTTGATCATGGGCGTGGTCAGGCGTTCGTCGCCATTGAGGGCTTCATAGGAGAAGCGGTCACGGTCGGCAATCCAGCATTCATTGACGGCTTCGTTCTCGAACGGCACCACGCGCATGACACGGTTGTTCTTGACCTGCACGATCAGATTCGCACCGGTCGAGTCATGCGGGCTGACCGACTTGCGCCGCGACAATTCCCAGGTTCGGGCGCTGTAGCGGAACGGTTTGCTGGTCAGCGCGCCCACCGGACAGATGTCGATCATGTTGCCCGACAACTCGGAGTCGATGGTCTGTCCCAGGAACGTCTCGATGGTCGAGTGCTCACCGCGCTGCGACATGCCCAGTTCCATGATACCGGCGATCTCCTGGCCAAAGCGCACGCAACGGGTGCAGTGGATGCAGCGCGTCATCTCCTGCATGGAGATCAGCGGCCCGACATTCTTGACCGCAACGACACGCTTTTCCTCCTCATAGCGCGAAGCCGAGGCACCATAACCGACGGCAATGTCCTGCAGCTGGCATTCGCCACCCTGGTCACAAATCGGGCAATCCAGAGGGTGGTTGATCAGCAGGAACTCCATCACCGACTGTTGGGCCTTGATGGCTTTTTCGGATTTGGTGCGCACAATCATGCCTTGCGTCACGGTGGTGGCGCAGGCGGGCATGGGTTTGGGCATTTTTTCAATGTCCACCAGGCACATGCGGCAATTCGCCGCGATGCTCAATTTTTTGTGATAACAGAAGTGGGGAATGAAGGTACCGGCTTTTTCAGCCGCGTGCATGACCGTGCTGCCTTCTGCAATATCGACCTTTTGACCGTCGAGTTCAATTTCAATCATCTTGGGACTCGCTCAAACGTAAGCAGGAACCATGCAGGACTTGTGGGCCACATGGTATTCAAATTCAGGCATGAAATGCTTGAGCATCGCACGCACCGGCATTGCCGCCGCGTCACCCAGCGCGCAAATCGTGCGTCCCTGGATATTTTCAGCCACCGAATTGAGCAGCTCAAGGTCCGATTCGCGGCCATGACCTGTTTCGATGCGGTCCACCACGCGTGACAGCCAACCCGTGCCTTCACGGCACGGTGTGCACTGGCCGCAGGACTCGTGCATGTAAAAATAGCTCAGGCGCTGCAGGCTCTTGACCATGCAGCGTGAATCGTCCATCACGATCACTGCGCCCGAACCGAGCATCGAGCCGGCTTTGGCAATCGAGTCATAGTCCATGGTGCATGCCATCATGATTTCAGCTGGCAACACCGGCGATGAAGAACCACCGGGAATCACCGCCTTGAGCTGGCGTCCTTTGCGCACACCACCTGCCAACTCAAGCAATGTGGCGAATGGTGTCCCCATAGGCACCTCATAATTGCCGGGCAATTCGACGTCACCGCTGACCGAATAAATCTTGGTGCCGCCGTTGTTGGGCTTGCCACATTCGACGTAGGCCTGGCCGCCGTTGCGGATGATCCAAGGCACCGCCGCAAAGGTTTCGGTGTTGTTGATGGTGGTCGGTTTGCCATACAAACCGAAGCTGGCGGGAAACGGCGGCTTGAAGCGGGGCTGCCCCTTTTTGCCTTCAAGCGACTCCAGCAAGCCGGTCTCCTCGCCGCAGATATAGGCGCCGAAACCATGCGCGGCGTGAAGCTGAAAACTGAAACTGCTGCCCAGAATGTGGTCACCCAGATAGCCCGCCGCGCGGGCTTCTTCCAGCGCCTCTTCAAAACGCTGGTAGGTCTGGAAAATTTCGCCGTGAATGTAGTTGTAGCCGACTGAAATTCCCATGGCATAGGCGGCAATGATCATGCCCTCAATCACGATGTGCGGATTGAACTGCATGATTTCGCGATCTTTGCAGGTGCCTGGCTCGCCTTCGTCCGAGTTGCAGACCAGATATTTCTGGCCCGAAAACTGGCGCGGCATGAAACTCCACTTGAGACCGGTCGGGAAACCTGCGCCACCGCGTCCGCGCAGCGAAGACTCCTTGACGATGGCAATCACCTGATCCGGCGTCAGGCCGGCACCGCCATCCAGACCCAGCACCTTGCGCAGTGCCTGGTAGCCGCCACGCGCTTCATAATCTTTAACGCGCCAGTTGCTGCCGTTCAAATCAGCATAAATCTGCGGTTTGATGTGGCGGTTGTGGAAAACCGTTTCTTTGCCGGTGGCCTCGAAGCGGGCCAGGATTTGTCGGGCATTCATGACTTCACCTCGGCCGCGCGCAGCCCGTCAATGAGTTCATCGAGCTTGTCATTGGTCATGAAACTGCACATGGTGGTGTCGTTGACCAGCATCACGGGCGAGTCGGCGCAGGCACCAAGGCACTCGCATTGCTGCAGCGTAAACAGACCGTCTGGGGTGGTCTGGTTGTTGTCCACGCCCAGCTTTTCCTTCAGATGCGCCATGGCTTTGCCACCGTCACGCAACAGGCAGGGCAAATTGGTGCAGACATTGAGCTTGTATTTGCCCACCGGTTGCTGGTTGTACATGTTGTAGAAGGTGGTGACCTCATGCACGGCAATGGGCGCCATGCCCAGGTAATCAGCCACCAGCTTCTCGCTTTCGGGACTGACATAGCCAAGCTCCTGCTGCACGATGGTCAGGCAGGCCATCACCGCAGATTGTTTTTGGTCAGCCGGATATTTGGCAACTTCTTTGGCGAAGCGCGCTTTGGATTCTTCAGAAATCATCGATCAACTTCCCCAAACACAATGTCCATCGTTCCAATAATTGCCACCGCATCAGCAATCATGTGACCCTTGCCCATCTCATTGAGGGCCGAGAGGTGCACAAATGCCGGTGGGCGAATCTTCAGACGGTAAGGCTTGTTGGCACCATCGCTGATCAGGTAAATGCCAAACTCGCCCTTGGGATGCTCAATGGCCGCATAGGCCTCGCCCTCCGGCACGGCAAAGCCTTCGGTAAACAGCTTGAAGTGGTGAATCAGCTCTTCCATGTTGGACTTCATGGATTCACGATCGGGCGGCGCAATCTTGTGGTTGTCGGTGATGACTGGTCCAGGGTTGGCGCGCAACCAGTCCACGCACTGCTTGATGATGCGGTTGGACTGTTTCATTTCTTCCATGCGCACCAGGTAACGGTCGTAGGTGTCGCCGGTCTTGCCTACCGGAATGTCGAAATCAAGTCGGTCGTAGACCTCATAGGGCTGTTTCTTGCGCAAATCCCAGGCCACGCCAGAACCGCGCAGCATCGGGCCGGTGAAACCCAGATTCAAGGCACGCTCGGGCGAGACCACGCCAATGCCGACCGTGCGTTGTTTCCAGATGCGGTTGTCGGTCAGCAGTGTGTGGTATTCGGCCAGATAGGTGGGAAAACGCTGGGTGAAGTCATCGATGAAGTCAAGCAGGCTGCCATTACGGGCGCGGTTGAGGGCCTGCGTGGATTTGGCGCTGCGAATCTTGTTGGCATCGTGGCGCGGCATGGTGTCAGGCAAATCACGGTAGACACCACCCGGCCTGAAGTAGGCGGCATGCAGGCGTGCACCGCTGACCGCCTCATAGATGTCGAGCAGATCTTCGCGTTCGCGAAACGCAAACAGCATGACCGTCATGGCGCCGCAGTCGATGGCGTGGGCGCCAACCCACAACAAGTGGTTGAGCAAGCGCGTGATTTCGGCAAACATGACGCGGATGTACTGGGCACGCAGGGGCACTTCAAGCCCAAGCAATTTTTCGACAGCCAGGCAATAGCCCTGCTCGTTGCACATCATGGACATGTAATCAAGACGATCCATGTAGGGCAGGTTCTGGATATAGGTTTTGCTTTCAGCGAGCTTTTCTGTGGCACGGTGCAGCAGGCCAATGTGCGGGTCAGCGCGCTGGATGACTTCGCCATCGAGTTCCAGCACCAGACGCAGAACGCCGTGGGCAGCCGGGTGCTGCGGTCCAAAATTCAGGGTGTAGTTCTTGATGTCAGCCATATTTGAATCTGCTAGTTGGCAGAGCCCCCGTAGTTTTCCTCACGGATGATGCGCGGCGTGATCTCGCGCGGCTCGATCGTGACCGGCTGATAGACCACACGCTTGAGCTCTGCGTCGTAACGCATCTCCACATGACCCAGCATCGGAAAATCCTTGCGGAACGGATGGCCGATAAAGCCGTAATCGGTCAGGATGCGGCGCAGATCCTCATGGCCTTCGAACACGATGCCAAACAAATCGAAAGCTTCGCGCTCAAACCAGTTGGCGCTGCTCCAGAGGCTGCAAACCGAAGGCATGACGGGGGCCAGATCGTCAGGCACGAAAGCCTTCAGGCGCACGCGCTGGTTCATGCTCACCGACAACAGATGCAGCACCACACAAAACCTGGGGCCTGACCAGGCCTGGTTTTTGTAAGTGGAATAGTCCACACCGCACAAGTCCACCATTTGTTCAAAAGAACAGGCAGGATCATCACGGAGAATTTTGGCCGCCTGAAAATAATGGGCGGCATCCACCACCACCGTCAGCTCGTCGAGCGCCACCACGCTACTCTTGACCAGATCACCCAAGGCCGCATCAACCTGCGTTTTGAGCATGTGTGGATTTACAGCGTTCACAGTCATCGTCAACCCTTTACGTGCGTGCAATCGTTTGCGTTCGACGGATCTTGCGCTGCAACTGGATAATTCCGTAAATCAGCGCCTCGGCGGTGGGCGGGCAACCCGGCACGTAAACATCCACCGGCACGATGCGATCACAGCCGCGCACCACCGAATAACTGTAGTGGTAATAGCCGCCACCGTTGGCACACGAGCCCATGCTGATGACCCAGCGTGGCTCGGCCATCTGGTCATAGACCTTGCGAAACGCTGGTGCCATCTTGTTGGTGAGCGTGCCAGCCACAATGATCAGGTCAGACTGGCGCGGACTCGGGCGAAACACCTCGGCACCAAAACGGCTGATGTCATAGCGGGCAGCTGCGGCATGCATCATTTCGACCGCGCAGCAGGCCAGACCGAACGTCATGGGCCAGACAGAACCGGTCTTGGCCCAGTTCACCACCGCGTCATAGCTCGTGGTGACGAATCCTTCTTTAAGAATACCTTCAATCATTGTGTTACTCCCAATCCAGGGCGCCTTTGATCCACATGTAAACAAAGCCGATGGTCAGAATGGTCACAATTTCCAGCCCCACCAAAAAGCCGACAAGACCCAACTCCTTGAGCGTCACCGCCCAGGGAAACAAGAGAGCGGTTTCCAGATCGAAAAGTATGAAAAGAATGGCGATCAGATAGTAGCGGACGTCGAATTTCATCCGGGCATCGCCGAAAGCTTCAAAACCGCATTCATAGGGAGAATTTTTTGCTGCGTCAGGTCGGTTCGGCCCAAGAATGTAACCAATGATCTGAGGCATCACACCTACTGAAATGCCAACCAAAATGAAAAGAATGACCGGCAAATACTGTTCTAGGTTCATTTTTACAGTGTATTCATTTGGCTGTTTGACTCATTGACTTGCATCAAACAATTTAACTTGGTGCCGTCGGCGAGACTCGAACTCGCACAGCTTTCGCCACTACCACCTCAAGATAGCGTGTCTACCAATTTCACCACGACGGCTGTTGATTTTTACCAGCCATCAAGCTGGTGTTAACCACCTGCCAAACGAACCGGAATGCCTTGAGTTTACCCTGAAATCTCCCCACATTCCCTGAGGAGAAAGCATTTTCACGCGCAATTATTTGGACGGTATTTGCGCTGCACCCGAGGCCGCTTCAACCGGCGGGATGGCAACAGGCACAGGGGCTGTCAGTACCGAATTTTCAAGCACACTGCCCGATTTCGGTGCAGGTCGCTCCGAGCCGAAATAGGCCAGCATCAAGGTGCTGGCAAAAAACAGCGTCGCCAGCACGGCTGTCGTGCGTGACAAGAAATTGGCGCTGCCGCTGGCGCCGAACAAGCTGCCTGAACTGCCACTGCCAAAAGCGGCACCCATGTCAGCACCCTTACCGTGCTGGACAAGAATCAGACCCACCATGGCAAGGGCTGAAATCATCTGCACTGCCAGCATGACGGTCAATAAAACATTCATAAAGCTCTCCTGAATAAATTGTCTGCAACACCCTGGATCAGGAAGCTGAAGCAATAATGGTTAAAAAATCCTGGGCCTTGAGCGCGGCGCCCCCGATCAGGCCGCCATCGATGTCAGGCTGTGCCAGCAGGCTGCCGGCATTGGCCGCATTCATGCTGCCTCCGTAAAGCAACTTGATGCGATCAGGGCTGGGCGATGCCGCTTTCAATTGCGCACGCAACACCGCATGCACCTCTTGCGCCTGCTGGGCTGTGGCTGAAAGTCCGGTGCCAATGGCCCAGACGGGCTCATAGGCAACCACCACTTCACTGATGCAATGGCCATTGGTGTGAATCACCGCTGCCAATTGGCGCTTGACCACTTCCACGGTCTTGCCCGCCTCGCGCTCGGCCAGTGTTTCACCCACACACACAATCGGCGTGATGCCGTGACTGAGGGCACGCTGCGCCTTGACGGCCACCACCTCATCGGTTTCGAAGTGGTATTGGCGGCGCTCCGAATGCCCCACGATGACATAGCGCGCGCCAAACTCCTTGAGCATGGCGGGTGCAATTTCTCCGGTGAAGGCCCCGCTTTCGTGGCAGGAAACATCCTGGGCACCCAGGTCAATGACACTGCCCAAAAGCAATGCCTGGCATTGCGCCAGATAGACCGAGGGCACACACACCGCCACATGGCAGGCAGGTTGCCCGATACCTGCCAGCAAGCCTTTGAGCAAGGCCTCATTGGCGGCTAGACTGCCATTCATTTTCCAGTTGCCTGCGATCAGCTTCTTTTTCATGCGTTATCCCAAGTCAAAACAATTTTTCCAATGTGCTGGCCGGACTCCATCAGGGTATGTGCCTGGGCGGCATCCGAGGCGGCAAACACACTGTGAATCACGGGTTTGATCCTGCCGCTCTCCAGCAACGGCCACACCGATTTCAAACACGCCCGGGCAATTGCGGCCTTGAACGCCACCGGTCGCGCGCGCAATGTGGAACCGGTGATTGTCAGGCGACGACCCAGCACCAGCCCGGCATCAAACTCGCTTTGCACGCCGCCCTGCACCGCAATGATGACCAGTCGGCCATCCTCGCGCAAGCACTGCACTTCCCTGGCAATGTAACCGCCCGCGACCATGTCCAGAATCACATCGACGCCCTGCCCATTGGTGAGCCGCGCCACCTCGGCCTGAAAATCATGCGTCTTGTAATTGATGGCTGCATCGGCACCCAAGGCCACACAGGCGGCGCATTTTTTGTCACTGCCCGCGGTCGCCAGGGCCCTTGCGCCCATCGCTTTCGCCAGTTGAATCGCCATGACGCCAATGCCGCTTGAACCGCCCTGAATCAACACGGTTTCACCGGCTTGCAGGTGGCCACGGTCCATCAGGTTGCTCCAGACCGTGAACATCGTCTCCGGCAGACTGGCCGCCTGCACATCAGTGAAACCTTTCGGCACCGACAGGCATTGCGCTATCGGCGCCACGCACCACTGCGCGTAACCACCCCCCGCCACCAGCGCGCAGACCCGCTCGCCCAGCTGCAAGCCCGCCGCAGCCAATTCAAGCACATCGCCCTGCTCGATCACACCCGCAACCTCCAGCCCAGGAATGTCCGAGGCACCCGGCGGCACCGGGTACAAGCCCTTGCGTTGCAGCACATCCGGTCGGTTGACACCACTGGCAAGCACGCGAATCAGCAATTCCCCGGCGCCCGCTACGGGCACGGGTCGCTCAGCTGGACGCAGAACGCCCGGCTTGCCGAAGTGGGTGATTTCAATGACCTTCATGCGGGTTGGCCAATTTGGCCGACAGCACTTGCCAAAGCAGCGCTGTCAGCCAACCATTGCATTGCGAGGCAACTCGATCAGGAACGGTTCTCTTGCGCGGGTCGCTCCAGCAGCGCTTTCATCGACAGCTTGACACGACCCTTTTCATCGGTTTCCAGCACCTTGACCTTGACCACTTGGCCTTCAGACAAGTAGTCGGTGACTTTTTCAACACGCTCATGGGCAATCTGGCTGATGTGCAGCAAGCCGTCTTTGCCTGGCAGCAGGTTGATCAGTGCACCAAAGTCGAGAATCTTGACCACCGGGCCCTCATAGACCTTGCCGATTTCAACCTCGGCGGTGATCTGTTCGATGCGGCGCTTGGCCTCTTCGGCCTTGGCCGGATCGGCGGAGGCGATGGTGATGGTGCCATCTTCCTCGATGTTGATCTGGGTGCCGGTTTCTTCGGTCAGCGCACGGATCACCGCGCCACCCTTGCCGATCACGTCACGGATTTTCTCGGGGTTGATCTTCATGGTAAACAGGCGCGGCGCAAACGTGGACACCTCGGATTTGGCTTCAGCCATGGCCTCGGTCATCTTGCCCAGAATGTGCATGCGCGCTTCCTTGGCCTGCGCCAGCGCCACTTGCATGATCTCTTTGGTGATACCCTGAATCTTGATGTCCATCTGCAGCGCAGTGATGCCGCTGGTGGTGCCCGCCACCTTGAAGTCCATGTCCCCCAGGTGATCTTCATCGCCCAGAATGTCGGTCAGCACGGCAAAGCGGTTGTCTTCCTTGATCAGTCCCATGGCAATCCCGGCCACGTGCGCTTTCAGCGGCACGCCCGCGTCCATCAGGCTCAGGCAGCCACCGCACACCGACGCCATCGACGACGAGCCGTTGGACTCGGTCACTTCAGATACCACCCGCATGGTGTAGGGGAAGTCTTCCTTGCTCGGCAGCACCGCCACCAGGGCACGCTTGGCCAGCCGGCCATGGCCGATCTCGCGGCGCTTGGGCGTACCAAAACGGCCAGCTTCACCGGTGGCAAAGGGAGGCATGTTGTAGTGCAGCATGAAGCGGTCTTCAAAGTCACCGGCCAGCGCATCGATGCGCTGGGCATCCCGCTCGGTACCCAGCGTGGTGACCACCAGCGCCTGGGTTTCGCCACGCGTGAACAGGGCCGAGCCATGAGTACGAGGCAAAACGCTGTTGCGGATTTCGATCGGTCGCACGGTGCGCGTGTCACGACCGTCAATGCGTGGCTCGCCGGCCAGAATCTGGCCGCGCACAAGCCTGGCTTCGATGTCGAACAGCATGCTCTCGACCTTGACGCTGTCGAACTCGACGCCTTCGGCTTTCAGGCCAGCCATCACATCGGCGTAAGCGCTGCGGCAAGCCTGGGTGCGCGCCTGCTTGTTGCGGATCTGGTAGGCGGCCGTCAACTTGTCTTTGGCCAATGCATCCACCTTGGCGATCAAGGCTTCATCCTTGGCCGGAGCCTGCCAGTCCCAGGCCGGCTTGCCGGCATCACGCACCAGTTCGTGGATGGCGTTGATGGCAATCACGCCTTGCTCATGACCGAACATCACCGCACCAAGCATGACGTCTTCAGGCAACTGGTCGGCCTCGGACTCGACCATCAGCACGGCGGCTTCGGTGCCGGCCACCACCAGATCAAGCTGGCTGTTCCTGAGTTGGGTTTGACCCGGGTTCAGCACGTATTCACCGTTGATGTAACCCACGCGGGCTGCGCCGATCGGACCGTTGAACGGAATGCCGGAAATCGACAGCGCGGCGCTGGTGGCGATCATGGCGGCAATGTCAGCCTGCACTTCCGGGTTCAGGCTCATGACATGGATGATGACCTGCACCTCGTTGTAGAAGCCTTCTGGAAACAGCGGGCGGATCGGACGATCAATCAAGCGGCAGGTGAGTGTCTCAAGCTCACTGGGTCGGCCTTCACGCTTGAAGAAGCTGCCCGGAATCCTGCCTGCGGCATAGGATTTTTCAGCGTAATCCACGGTCAAGGGAAAGAAATCCTGGCCCGGCTTGGAATCCGTTTTGGCGACCACGGTGGCCAGCACCACGGTGCCATCCATATCGAGCAGCACCGCACCGGTGGCCTGACGGGCAATTTCGCCGGTTTCCATGGTGACCGTGTTTTGGCCCCATTGAAAGGTTTTCGTTACTTTGTTGAACATCGTCATTTTTCATTCTCCTGTGAGTTTGGGGGATGCGGGCCATCCCACCGAAGCCCGGAAGCCGCAACACAGAACACGATGCCATTCCAGAGCCTCACCCGGCGTCGGGCCATGAGGCTTTGGAATGACACAGCTTCGCTCCGTTTTTGCCGCTTTCGACGTAAACCGAAGTAAAAAACGCCTGAGCTAGTGACCTAACTCAGGCGTTGATCATTCCTTGCCAGCCAATTACTTGCGCAAGCCCAGCTTGGCGATCAGGGCCAGATAGCGATCGGCGCTCTTGGACTTGAGGTAGTCCAGCAGTTTGCGGCGGCGGCTCACCATGCGCAGCAGGCCGCGACGACCGTGGTGGTCTTTGGCATGGGTCTTGAAGTGGGGCATGAGCTCGTTGATGCGGGCCGTCAGTAAAGCCACCTGGACTTCGGGACTGCCGGTGTCGCCGGCTCGACGCGCGTTGTCTTTGACAACCGCAGCTTTGATACTGGATGAAATCATGTCATTTCCTGTAGTTTGAGAACTTGCGACAGGCGCTGGAACTGCCCCTGACGTGCGCTACTGCGATCTGCAGAGTCTGACATTATAGACTGAGCCTGATGACCCGGCGGCAAACCGGCATCCACACTCGAACGGCGAGCACAAGCTCAGGGGCGCTGCATGGCGCAGCGGCCGGGCTGCTCGGCACTGGCTGCCGCCACGCTTTTCACCACACGAAAACCATAGCCTGAACCCTCGACATCGAACTTCACGCCGGGCGCACCGAGCCTGTCCATAACCCCCACCACCAGGGGCTGCTGAAACTGATGATCAGCCGCACGCATGTAGCCGGTTTGCGAACTGAAGTTGACGCTGGCCTGTTCCAGCTGGTAGGCCACCGCGACGGCATCCAGACTGCCCGCCTTGTCAATGGCCTGTGCCAGGGCCTCCACCATCAATTGCATGCGCATGTGGACATAATCATCTGCCGGCTTGGGATAGCGGGCACGAAACGAGCTGTAAAACGCCTCGCTTTGCGGGTTCTGCACATTGGGCAGCCAGTCGGCCACCGCCAGCACTTTTCCCAAGCCGGCCTCGCCGATGGCGGCCGGTGCGCCCAATGCATTGCCATAGAAGGTGTAGAACTTGCCTTCGAACCCGACATCCCTGGCAGCCTTGACCAGGAGTGTCAGGTCGTTGCCAAAATTGCCGGAGATGACCGCCTGCGCCCCGCTGGCCTTGATTTTGGCCATGTAGGGCATGAAATCCTTGACCCGGCCCATCGGGTGCAGTTCATCACCCACGACGTTCACATCGGGGCGCAGCGCAGCCAGCTGGCGTTTTGCTTCACGCGAGACCGCATGGCCAAAGCTGTAATCCTGACCGATGATGTAAACGCTTTTGAGGTCATGGTCATCTTTGAGCACCGACATCAGCGCGCTCATGCGCATGTCGGCATGGGCATCAAATCTGAAATGCCAGAAGCTGCACTTCTCGTTGGTCAAAATCGGATCGACCGCAGAGTAGTTCAAAAACAGCACGCGCCGGTCTGGTTCACGCTGGTTGTGCTTGTTGATGGCATCGATCAGGGCGGCGGCAGTCGCCGATGAATTGCCCTGGACGACAAATCTGGCGCCATCGTCAATGGCAGATTTCAGTGCTGACAAGGCCTCTTCGATCTGGCCTTTGCTGTCGTAGCGCGCCAGTGCCAGCGGGTGCTTGCCAGCCATTGCGCCAGCTGCCGCACCCAGGGTCACACCACCGTGGGCATTGACGCGCTCAAGCGCCCAGATCAGGTTGCGAAAAACCGCCTCGCCGGTATTGCCAAAGGGGCCACTCAAAGCCTCGATCATGGCAATTTTGACGGGTGCAACCGTGGATTGCGCCAGCGCCACCAGCGGCAAGACCAGACCCAGAATCAGCCCCAACGTGGCTCGAACAAATGGTTTCAGCATCTCAACTTATTTATATGGCTCCAGCCGTGTCACTCGCCAAACCGGAGGCAGGCAGCTGGTTCATGCAGGCGCGTAGTGTACAAGTTTGCAAGCCAATTCCTGAATTTGTAATTATTTATTACATCAAGCAGTCCAGCCAGGTCAAGCGGGCGTTTCCTGTGCTGTCAGTCATCAACCGCCTGAATTTCATCAAGCGGCCAGCGCGGTTTGACATCAAAGGCATAAGCCTTGTCGGCAACCTGAATCCCGGACTGCAGTCGCATGGCAGCGGCCATGGCGATCATGGCGCCGTTGTCGGTGCACAAATGCAACTCGGGGTAATGCACCCGCACAGCGCGGCGGGCACATGCCAGATCAAGCTGCTCGCGCAAACTGCGGTTGGCGCCCACACCACCGGCCACCACCAGACGCTTCAATCCGGATTCCTTGAGTGCAGCAAGAGATTTCTTCACCAGCACCTCGACAATCGCGGCCTGGGTGGACGCCGCCAGATCGGCCAGCAACGCGTCTGGCAACAGCGCCACCGCGCAGCCCTGGACGGCTGCAAGTTTTTTGGCCTGCACCATCACGGCGGTTTTCAAACCGGCAAAGGAAAAATCCAGCGTGTCACTGTGCAACAAGGGGCGCGGCAGCTTGAACGCCGCCGGGTTACCGAGTGCTGCCAATTTGGCCAGCGCCGGGCCACCAGGGTAGCCCAGGCCCAGCAATTTGGCCGACTTGTCGAACGCCTCACCAGCGGCATCGTCAATGGTTTCACCCAGTATCCGGTAGCTGCCCACGCCATCGACCCGCATCAACTGCGTGTGGCCACCCGACACCAGCAATGCAACAAAAGGAAATTCAGGCGGATCGGCACTCAAAAAAGGCGACAGCAAATGGCCTTCCAGGTGATGCACGCCAAGCACAGGTCTATCCAACGCAGCGCCCAACGCACAAGCGACACCAGCGCCAACCAGCAGCGCACCGGCCAGGCCCGGCCCACGGGTAAAGGCCACCACATCCACGTCGCGCAAAGAGCAGCCGGTTTGTTGCAACACGTCCTGCGCGAGTGGCAACACTCGGCGGATATGGTCCCGACTGGCCAGTTCGGGAACCACACCGCCATAGGCCTGGTGCATCTCGATCTGGCTGTACAGCGCATGCGCGCGCAATACCGGCAAATGCGCCCCGCTCATGTGTACCAGCGCCACGCCGGTTTCGTCACACGAAGACTCGATCCCCAGGACGTTCAGCATGGCGCCCTTTCGATGCTGGTGTGGTGTTGCACGTTTGACGGCACATTTAAAACCGATGGATTTTTGGTCAGGGCTAGGCGCAAACCACAGCGATACCAGTAGGTATCGCGAGGATTTGCAACAACGCCATGGCCAAAAAGACGCTGTTTTAAGTGCCGGATAGCGTGCAACACCACACAAGCTGCCATCAAAGCGGTTCCTGGTACTGGTCTTCAAGCAATTTGGCCTGTGCTGCTGCCAGCCGGGCAATCGGCACACGCGGCCCCGAGCACGACACGTAATTGAGCTTGATGTGATGACAGAAGCGGATCGAGCCAGGATTGCCGCCATGTTCGCCACAGATACCGACCTTCAAATCCGGATTGGTCGCACGGCCATTTTGCACCGCCATCTTCATCAGCTGACCCACGCCCTTGATGTCGAGCACCTCGAACGGGTTGTCTTCCAGAATGCCGGTCTCGTTGTAGAACGGCAGGAATTTGTTCTCGGCGTCCTCGCGGCTGAACGAAAAGGTGGCCTGGCTCAGGTCATTGGTGCCGAACGAGAAAAATTCGGCCAGCTCAGCCAGGCGCCCGGAACGCATGCAGGCGCGCACCACCTCGAGCATCGAACCAAACTTGAACTGCACGTCGATGCCATGCGTGGCACGCACCTCCTGGCGGATGCGCTGCACATAACTGTGGATGCGTTTGAGCTCTTCCACCGTCGCCACTTGCGGCACCATGATTTCAGGATAAATCTCGATGCCCTGCTTGCCGCACAGGGCAGCGGCTTCCAGAATGGCACGAATCTGCATGCAGTAGATTTCGGGGTAGGTAATGCCCAAACGCACGCCGCGATGCCCCAGCATCGGGTTGACCTCGGCCAAAGAGTGCACTTTTTTCAGAATCTTTTCTTTCTTGGCGATGACCTCTTCTTCCATGTGCGATTTCTTGAACGTGCCCAGCGCGCCCATCAGGGGCGTCAGGCCGTCGGCGTATTGCTGGTACAGCCTGGGGTTGAGCAGCTTCAGGGTCTCGGTCAAATCTTCCAGATTCTTGATCGTGTCGCGCAGCTGGTGAAGGTGGGAAATCTCGACTTCGAGCTGCCCCGCCGTCGGCAAGAATTCGTGCATGGGCGGATCCAGCAAACGCACGGTCACCGGCAGGCCTTTCATGGCCTTGAAGATGCCCTTGAAGTCAGCGCGCTGGATCGGCAACAGCCGATCGAGTGCCGCCTGGCGCTCTTCCAGCGTCTCGGCCAGTATCATTTCCTGCACGATCGGCAAACGGTCGGTGGCGTTGAACATGCGCTCGGTGCGGCACAGGCCGATGCCCATGGCGCCAAACTCGCGCGCACGCAGCGCATCGGCGGGTGAATCGGCGTTGGCCATCACCTTGAGCGCTGCCACTTCGTCGGCCCACGCCAGCAGCGTGTTCATTTCTTCGGAAAATTCGGCGTCCACGGTCGGTATTTCACCCGCGTAGACATGGCCGGTGCCACCGTCTATGGTGATGACATCGCCTTCGCGCAGCACCGTGTCGCCCACCTTGGCGCTGCGCAACTGGTCGTTGATGACGATTTCTTCGCATCCCGACACGCAAGGCTTGCCCATGCCGCGCGCCACCACGGCGGCGTGCGAGGTCTTGCCGCCGCGGCTGGTCAGAATCCCCTGTGCCTGGAAAAAGCCGTGAATATCCTCAGGCTTGGTTTCCTCGCGCACCAGGATGATTTTTTCTCCGGCACGCCCGCGCGTCTCGGCGGTGTCGGCATCGAACACGATCTTGCCGGAGGCCGCGCCGGGCGAGGCCGGCAAGCCCTGGGCCAGCGACTTGACGTGAACATTGGGCGCCAATTGCGGCACCAGCAACTGCTCCAGCACAGCCGGCTCGATCCGCAACAGGGCACGCTCCCTGTTGATCAGTCCCTCGTGGAACATTTCAACCGAGGTCCGCACCATGCCACGCGCATTCATTTTACCGTTGCGCGTTTGCAGGCAGTACAAAATGCCCTTCTCGATGGTGAATTCAAAGTCCTGCACCTCATGGTAGTGCGACTCCAGGCGCTGGCGCAGGGTGATCAGCTGGCGGTAAATCTCCGGCATTTCCTGCTCCATCTCGGCGATCGCCTTGGGTGTGCGGATGCCCGCCACCACGTCCTCGCCCTGGGCGTTGACCAGATACTCGCCAAATATCACGTTCTCGCCAGTGCCGGGGTTGCGCGTGAACCCGACGCCAGTGCCCGAGTCGTTGCCCATGTTGCCGAAGACCATGGTGCAGATGCTCACCGCCGTGCCATTGGCCTGCGCCTTGGTGATGCGAAACTGCTTGCGGTAGTCCACCGCGCGCTTGCCCATCCACGATCGAAACACCGCGCCCACGGCAATTTCGAGTTGCTCGAACGGGTCCTGCGGAAAGGCATGACCGGACTGGCGCAGAACAATCGCCAGAAATTCGTCGGCCAGTTCCTTCAGGTGCTCGGTTTTCAGGTCCACATCCTGCGGTGCGCCATATTTGCGCTTGATGGCTGCCATCGACTGGTCGAAATGTTCGTCGCTGATGCCCAGCGCAATCTTGCCAAACAGCTGGATGAAGCGCCGGTAGGCATCATAGGCAAAACGCTCGTTGCCGGTTTGGGCAATCAGGCCTGTCAGCGATGTCGCATTGAGGCCGAGATTCAAAATGGTGTCCATCATGCCCGGCATCGACATGGCCGCGCCCGAGCGCACCGAGATCAGCAGCGGATTGCCGGCATCGCCAAAACCTTTGCCGGTTTTCTTTTCCAGCGCCGCCATGTGGCTGCGGATCTCCACCATCAGACCCGCGGGCAACTGGTTCTTTTCCAGGTAGGCGTTGCAGGCTTGCGTGGTGACGGTAAAACCGGGTGGCACGTTCAGGCCAATCTGCGTCATTTCGCACAGGTTGGCACCCTTGCCGCCCAGCAGCATTTTGTCCTTGCCATCGCCCTCTTCAAAGTCATAAACATACTTCTTGCCATCTGCCATGATGTTTCCTCTTGAAAATGTTGAGCAGATTTGCGAATCTTGCTGCCGCTGATTATGCAGGCGCGTCACCCGTGCATTGGCAGGAAACGACTGGCGGTGCCTCAGGACGAGCGCATGGCACCGATACCGATCAGATAAGCGCGGATGCATGGCTCTGCCATGGCCACCAGATCAAATGCCTTGGGTTCGAGCAGCCAGGTCTGGATCAAGCCGACCACCAGCGCATGCAGACCTTGCGCTGCGATGGCCGCCGGCACGGTCATGGTCTGCGCAGACTGCACACAGGCATCCATCAGACTGCGCTGGATGTTCTGCGTCACGGCCTGCTGGGTTTGAAGTTGGCGCAGCTTGACAGCGAGCAGTTCATCGACGTACTCCACTTTGAGAGTCGCCACCTCGAAAACCCGGCGGGTGCGCTCGTCAGTGGCAATTTTGTCCAGCGCGTCCAGCAAAGCACGCTGCAACTCTGTCAGCGGCTGCTGACCGGGGTTGTGCCCGAGGCGCTGCAGTGCCTCCTCCATCGGCAAGGTGATACGCGCCATCATGGCGTTGAACACATCCGCCTTGTTCTTGAAATGCCAATAGATCGCTCCGCGTGTGGTGCCGGCAGCCTGTGCAATGTCCTGCAAACTGGTGCGGGACACGCCTTTTTCAGAAAACACCCGCTCGGCAGCATCGAGCAAAAGATGGCGTGTGATCAGCGCGTCTTGTTTGGTACGGCGAGGCATGATAGGCCTTCTTGCAAAGTAGTCAATGAGATGGTGCGACGCATACATTCACCATTGTATGTATAATTTTTTTGAATCGCTTAGGCTACCGCCTTTCAGTACCAGCCCCACATCGAGCTCGCACACCATCATGGTTATCACATACAACGGTTATATCGCCTCAGCCGAGGTCAGAGCCACCCCCGAGCGCAAGCATTTTCAGGGCATCCTGCCTGCCCTGGCGCTGACGATCATGCTCGTGGCCTGCGGTCAAAGCAGCGCCCCGTCGGCTGGCCCCGCTGGCCCGGGTGGTGCGCCACCGCCTGCCGAAGTGGGCGTGATCACGGTCAAAACGGGTGCCGTGGGCCTGGTGACCGAATTGCCCGGCCGCCTGGAAGCCTCGCGTGTGGCGCAGGTGCGGGCCCGCGCCGCCGGCATCGTGCAAAAACGCCTGTTTGTCGAGGGCAGCAATGTGCGAGCCGGCCAGGCGCTGTTTCAGATTGATGCCAGTCCCTACCAGGCTTCTTTGGCCAGCGCCCTGGCCAACCAGGCCAAGGCCGTAGCCAACGTGATGCAGGCCCGCGCGGTGGCCGAGAGCTCCAGGCCGCTGAACGAGGCCAAAGCCATCAGCGAGCTTGAATTCGTCAACGCCCAGGCTGCGCTCAAACTGGCAGAAGCCGAGGTGGCCGTGGCCCGAGCCGCCGTGCAAACCGCCCGCATCAACCTCGGATATGCCACCATTACCGCACCCATCAGCGGGCGCATCGGCCGTGCGCTGGTCACCGAGGGCGCTTTGGTCGGCCAGGGTGAGGCCACCCCCATGGCCGTGATCCAGCAAATCGACCCGATGTTCATCAACTTCACCCAATCGGCCTCCGAGGCCATGCAACTTCGCAGCGCCATGGCGTCGTCCCCTCAGCTCAAGCGCGTCGGGGCCCAGGCCGCCAGTGTGCGCGTGTTGCTGGAAGACGGCAGCGAATACGCCAAAACCGGCAAACTCCTGTTTTCCGACCTGACAGTTGATGCCACCAGCGGCCAGATCACACTGCGCGCCGAAGTGCCCAACCCGGCGGGCACGCTGCTGCCGGGTCTGTTCGTGCGCGTGCGGCTGGAACAGGCGCAGATCAGCAATGCCATCACCTTGCCGCAGCAGGCAGTCACGCGATCACCCCAGGGCGACTCTGTGATGCTGGTCGGCACGGACGGCAAAGTGGTGCCACGCCCGGTTACCGTGGGTGGCCAGCAAAAGGGCCAATGGGTGATTCTGGACGGACTGCACAACGGTGACCAGGTGATGGTGGACGGTTTCCAGAAACTGCGTGGCGACGCCCCGGTGAAAGCTGTGCCATGGCAGGCAATCAGCCGCGATGCTGCGGCCGGGGGAGCCAGTGCGCCTGGCTCTGCCAGCGCCCCGGCCGCCAGCGCGGCGCGCTGAGGAGCCACTGCCATGGCAAAGTTTTTCATTGACCGGCCCATCTTCGCCTGGGTCATTGCGCTGTTCATCATCGTGATGGGCTCGGTGGCCATCACCCAACTGCCGATTGCCCAGTACCCGCCGGTGGCGCCGCCGTCGATCGTGATCTCGGCCAGCTACCCCGGGGCCTCTGCCACAACGCTGGAAGACAGCGTGCTGTCGATCGTCGAGCAGGAAATGAACGGTTCGCCGGGTCTGATTTACGTGGAGTCGGTGGCGCAGGCCAATGGCACCGGCAACATCACCCTGAGCTTCCAGCCCGGCACCAACCCTGACCTGGCGCAAGTCGATGTGCAAAACCGCCTCAGTCGTGCGGCGCCGCGCCTGCCTGCCGCCGTCACGCAGCAAGGCGTGCGGGTGGACAAGGCGCGCAGCAACTTTTTGCTCTTTACCGTCCTGTCTTCGGATGATCCCAAGCTGGATCCGGTGGCGCTGGGTGACTACGCCTCGCGCAGCGTGCTGCCGGAGTTGCAACGCATCAGCGGTGTCGGACAGGCACAGCTCTTCGGCACGGAGCGCGCCATGCGCATCTGGATCGATCCGGCCAGGCTGCAAAGTTACAACCTGTCAGCCACCAGCGTGACGGCAGCCATTCGGGCCCAGAACGCCCAGGTTTCTGCGGGTGAAATCGGCAGCCTGCCCAACGTGGCCGGCCAGGGCATTGCCGCCACCGTGGTGGTGCATGGCCAGCTCGGCAGCGTGGCTGAGTTTGGCAACGTGGTGCTGCGCGCCAACACCGACGGCTCGAGCGTGCGCCTGAAAGACGTGGCACGCATCGAACTGGGTGCGCAAAGCTATGCCACTTCAGCGCGGATCAACGGCAAACCCGCCACCGGCATCGGCGTTCAGCTCTCGCCCAGCGGCAATGCGCTGGCCACCGCCAAAGCCGTGCGGGCCCGCATGACGGAGTTGGCCAGATTCTTTCCGACGGGCATGACCTGGGCCATTCCCTACGACAGTTCACGCTTCATCGATACCTCGATCAAACAGGTCGCCAGCACGCTGCTGGAAGCGATTGTGCTGGTGTTTCTGGTGATGTTCCTGTTCTTGCAGGACTGGCGCTACACCCTGATCCCGACACTGGTGGTTCCGGTCGCTTTGCTGGGCACCTTTGCCACCCTGCTGGCTTTCGGCTTTTCCATCAACGTGCTGACCATGTTTGCTATGGTGCTGGTGATCGGCATTGTGGTGGACGATGCCATTGTGGTGGTCGAAAACGTCGAGCGCATCATGAGCGAGGAAGGTCTGCCGCCGCTGCAGGCCACACGCAAGGCCATGGACCAGATCTCGGGTGCCATCATCGGCGTCACGGTGGTGCTGATCTCGGTGTTTGTCCCGCTGGCATTTTTCAGTGGCTCCATTGGCAACATCTACCGCCAGTTTGCCGCTGTGATGGGCGTGGCGATCGCGTTCTCGGCCTTCATGGCGCTGTCACTGACACCCGCGCTGTGCGCCTCGCTGCTCAAACCGGTTCAAGCCGGGCACCATCATGCCAAAACCGGTTTCTTTGGCTGGTTCAACCGCGGCTTTTCCAGAACCGCCAAAGCCTATGAAGGCGGTGTTGCCAGGCTGCTGCCGCGTGCCGGGCGTTACCTGGTGATCTACCTGGCCATCCTGGTCGCCGCCACCTGGATGTACCAGCGCCTGCCAAACTCCTTTCTGCCCGGTGAAGACCAGGGCACCATGCTGGTCAACGTGCAACTCCCGCCCGGCGCAACACGTGAGCGTACGCTGAACGTGATGCAGCAGGTGGAGGGCTTCGTGCTCGGTCAACCCGAGGTGCAAAGCATGGTCAGCGTGCTGGGTTTCAGCTTTTCAGGCCAGGGGCAGAACGCTGCACTGGCGTTTGTCACGCTCAAGGACTGGTCCGAGCGCAAAGGACCTGACAGCTCGGCGCAGGCGCTGGCCGGACGTGCCTTCGGCGCCTTGAGCGGCATTCGTGATGCTTTCATATTTCCATTAAGTCCGCCGCCCATACCTGAACTGGGCAGCTCGAGCGGCTTCAGCTTCCGTCTGCAAGACCGCGCCGGGCTGGGTCACGAGGCGCTCCTGGGCGCGCGCAATCAGCTGCTCGGCATGGCCGCACACAGCAAGGTGCTGACCCAGGTGCGCCCGGACGGCCTGGAGGATGCACCGCAACTCCAGCTCGACATCGACCGCGACAAGGCCAGTGCGCTGGGCATTGGCTTCGAGGCCATCAATGCCACCATCTCCGCCGCCTTGGGCTCCGCCTACGCCAACGACTTTCCCAACTATGGCCGCCTGCAGCGCGTGGTGGTGCAGGCCGACGCGCCGTCGCGGATGCAGCCCGATGACCTGCTCAAACTCAATGTCGCCAACAACCAGGGACAGATCGTCCCCATGGCCGCCTTTGCCAGCACGCGCTGGATCACCGGGCCCATGCAGACGGTGCGCTACAACGGCTACCCGGCCATGCGCATCAGCGGCAGCGCTGCGCCCGGCTTCAGTACCGGCGCCGCGCTGGAAGAAATGGAGCGACTGGCCAGTCAACTGCCCCCGGGATTTGGCTTCGAGTGGACGGGCACTTCACGCGAGGAAAAACTGGGAGGCTCGCAAGCGATGATTCTGTATGGCTTTGCCATCCTGTCGGTGTTCTTGTGCCTGGCCGCGTTGTACGAGAGCTGGACCATCCCGCTGTCTGTCATCCTGGTGGTGCCGCTGGGGGTTCTGGGCGTGATTGTGGCCACGCTGTTGCGGGCCTATTCGAACGACGTTTACTTTCAGGTCGGCCTGATCACCATCATCGGCCTGTCGGCCAAAAATGCGATCCTGATCATCGAATTCGCCAAGGATCTGCAAGCACAGGGCAAAAGTGTGGTCGCCGCCGCGCTGGAGGCCGCTCACCTGCGTTTCAGGCCGATCGTGATGACTTCGCTGGCATTTGCTTTGGGCGTGCTGCCGCTGGCACTGGCCAGCGGGGCCGGCTCGGCCAGCCAACGCGCCATCGGCACCGGCGTGATCGGTGGCGTGCTCACCGGCACGGCGCTTGCGGTGCTGTTTGTGCCGATCTTTTTTGTCGTGGTGCGCAGCCTGTTCAAGGACAGTGCGCGCCAGCAGCAGATTCACGCCGAGCAGGCCGCCCACATGGGAGTGCATTCGCATGAATGATTTCAGGACCAAAACCAGCGCCCTGGCGATCAGCGCATTGCTGGCTGGCTGCTCGCTCATACCCACCTACGAGCGCCCCAGCGCGCCGGTTGCGCCACAATGGCCTGAATCGGCTGCGCTCAGCCCCGGCGCAGACACGGCAGACGTCCTGGCCAACTCCGGACTGGCCTGGCAAGCGTATTTCAGCGACCCCGCGCTGCGCCAGCTCATCACCACGGCATTGGCCAACAACCGCGATCTGCGCGTGGCGATCCTCAACACCGCGCAAGCCCGGGCCCAGCTCGGCATTCGCGTGGCTGACCAGTTTCCCACGGTCAATGCAACAGCCCAGGGTTTGCGCAACCCTGACAACAATGGCGCCATCAAGAGTGCCTACAGTGCCGGACTGACCGTGACAGCTTACGAACTGGACTTCTTCGGTCGGGTTGCCAGCCTCAAGGAGCAGGCTCTGGCCCAATATCTGGCCACGACCGAGGCCGCCCAGAGTGCGCAAATCAGCCTGATCGCCACCGTGGCGCAGGCCTGGATGAGTCTGCTGGCCGATGAAGAACTGCTGGCGGTGTCACAGCAAACCCTCGACACGCGCCAGGAATCCCTCAAACTGATCGAGCTCAAGGTCAAGTACGGTGCCGCGTCTGACTTTGAGCTGCGCAACGCGCAAACTTTGCTGGAAAGAGCACGCGTCACGCTGTTCCAGCAGCAGCGCCAACGTGCCCTGGACGAGAACACCCTGGTATTGCTGCTCGGGCAGCCACTTGACCTGGCAAGCCTGGCGCAATTGAAACAGCAGAATCTGGGGGCATCGACATTTGCCATCTTGCCCGCAGGACTGCCCTCCGACTTGCTGGCGCGTCGCCCCGATATTCGCCAGGCCGAGCTGCTGCTGATTGCCAGCAACGCCAATATCGGCGCGGCCCGGGCGGCATTTTTCCCGCGCATCAGCCTGACGGCAGGGGCAGGATCGGCCAGCACGGAACTGGCAGGCTTGTTCAAGGACGGCTCCTGGGGCTGGACGCTGAGCCCGCAGTTGGTACTGCCGATTTTTGATGCCGGGCGCAACCAGGCCAATCTGGATGCAGCCAGGACAGCTCGCGAGATTGCCTTGGCAAATTATGAAAAGTCCATCCAGATCGCGTTTCGCGAGGTAGCCGACGCGCTGGCCAGCCGCGCCACACTGGAGCAACAGTTGCAGGCCAGTCAGGCGCTACTGGAAGTGGAGCAGGCGCGCAGCCAGCTGACGCAATTGCGCTTGACACATGGTGCTGCCAGCCAGCTTGAGTGGCTCGATGCACAGCGCTCACTGTATGCTGCACAGCTGGCACTTGTTGAAGTCCGGCTGGCGGCCCGGCAAAACCAGATAGCGCTCTACAAGTCACTCGGTGGGGGCGCCCCCGAAGCAACCTGGGATATTGAAAAAACGGCACTGCGACCGTGAACTGTGCTGGTTAAAATGGCTCTATCCGGTTGCAAAGCCAACCTGACGGTTTCATTACCGTTCATTTTCAAACCTGAAACACCCCCGTTCATCTTATGAAAAAAATTCCACTTTTGATTCTGGCTAGCCTCGTTTTGGCGCTCACCGGTTGCTCCAAAACAGAGACATCGGCCTCGGCTGCAACGTCAGGCACCAGTTCGGCCCCCGCTGCGGCAGTGGCGCCCATTGCCAACGCCGGGTCTTCATACGACATGGTGGCCACCAACAGCAAAGGCTTTACGGTGGGAGCCCTGATGAATGCGAATCCGGTCTATGTGCTGTTTGACCCGCAATGTCCACATTGTGGTCGCCTGTGGCAAGCCTCGCAGCCGCTGCTTGACAAGGTGAAATTTGTCTGGATTCCGATCTCATTCAACCCGACCAAAAGTGTGCCCCAGGGCGCGGCCCTGCTCAGCGCAGCCAATCCGGTCGAGGCCATGAACGCGCATGAACAGTCCTTGCTGGCGGGTACCGGCGGCATGGCTGCCAGCGCGGATGTCCCCGATGAATTGAAGCAGGCCATCAACAACAATACCCAGTTGCTCAATCGGCTTGGCGTGGATTCCGTGCCCTTTTTATTGGGCAAACACCGCAAGACCGGTGACATCGTGAGCCACAACGGCGCCATGGAAACGGCTGCCCTGGCCAACTTGCTGGGCGTGGAATAGGCTTGAAACGGATTCCGCAGTCACCCCCCCCCAAAAAAACAGGATGGCAGGCATCCTGTTTTTTTGTACGCGCCAGGTGAGGCTCAGCTGATCGCAGGTTCCTGAACCTCGGGTTTGGAACGGCCCTCTTTCTTGGGCAGCGGCTGAATGTCCAGCAAAACCTGGGTTTTGCTTTCATCCGTGTCATCGAGTTCCACCGTCAGGCGCCCGCCATCGACCAGACGGCCAAACAGCAGTTCATCGGCCAAGGCGCGGCGGATGGTGTCCTGAATCAGCCGCTGCATCGGACGCGCGCCCATCAGCGGATCGAAGCCTTTCTTGGCCAGATGCTTGCGCAACTTGTCAGTGAAGGTGACTTCGACTTTCTTGTCGGCCAACTGCGCTTCCAACTGCAGCAGGAATTTGTCGACCACGCGCAGGATGACGTTCTCGTCGAGCGACTTGAAGCTGACGATGGCGTCGAGCCGGTTGCGGAACTCGGGCGTGAACATGCGTTTGATGTCGGCCATCTCGTCGCCCGACTCGCGCGGGTTGGTAAAACCGATGGTCGCCTTGGCCATGGTCTCGGCGCCCGCGTTGGTGGTCATGATGATGATCACGTTGCGGAAGTCGGCCTTGCGCCCGTTGTTGTCGGTCAGCGTGCCGTGGTCCATCACCTGCAGCAACACGTTGAAGATCGCCGGGTGCGCTTTTTCGATTTCGTCGAGCAGCAGCACGCAGTGCGGTTTCTTGGTGATTGCCTCGGTCAGCAAACCGCCCTGATCAAAGCCCACGTAGCCCGGAGGCGCGCCGATCAAACGGCTCACCGCGTGCTGTTCCATGTACTCGCTCATGTCAAAGCGGATCAGCTCGATGCCCATGATGTAGGCCAGCTG
>JBBINL010000003.1:0-38579 GCA_037443905.1 Burkholderiales bacterium
TGGCCTGCAGCAGTTTGCCCAGTTCGGGGCCCACCTGCACCTGATCTTGCCCGGTAACCTGCGGCAGTTTCTTGACCGCGCCCTCTGCTGCCGTCAACAGCCCGTTGGTATTGACCCCGGCGCGCTGCAACAGCGCTTTCGGGCCGTCGTCCTGCTTGAGCATCGCCACCAGCAGGTGAGCGGGCTCGATGTAAGCGTGATCCTGTCCGAGCGCCAGGCTTTGCGCGTCGCCCAGGGCTTCCTGGAATTTGGTGGTCAATTTGTCTTGCCGCATGGAATTTCCCTTTGAAATGAATTGTTCAAGAGATGGGGTCTTTGCCCCGGGTTTCAAGCCCGCGCCTGCTACAGTTGCTGCCACCTCCGGTCAACAGCGCATCTGTTCGCCGCCCCTTCTGTGAACACACCCACCAGCCACCCTCGCCCTGCCAGCCCTGCGCTTGACCACTACGAAAACTTTCCGGTGGCGTCCATTTTGTGCCCACCGCATTTGCGCCCGGCCATAGCCGCCATTTACCACTTTGCCCGCACCGCCGATGACCTGGCCGACGAGGGTGATGCCAGTGCCGTGACAAGGCTGGCGACACTGGCGCGCTACCGGGCCGACCTGCTGGCCATTGCCAGTGGCAAGGCGCACGGTGGCCAATGGCCCGATGTGTTTGATCCCTTGCGCGGAGTCTTGAATGACTTTCATTTGCCCTTGCCCCTGCTGACCGACCTGCTCGATGCTTTTGCACAGGACATTCGCTACACCGCAGAACTGCGCCGCTACCGTGATGACGCCGAATTGCTGGACTACTGCTCGCGTTCGGCCAACCCGGTCGGGCGCCTGCTGTTGCACCTGTACGACATCAACGATGCGCTGTCACTGGCGCAAAGTGACCAAATTTGTAGCGCCCTGCAGCTCATCAATTTCTGGCAGGATCTGTCAACCGATGTGGCCCGCGGGCGCTGGTACCCGTCACGGCAAACCATGGCCGCGCATGGCGTCCAGGACACTGACCTGCTGCCCGGCAGCCGCTCTGAAAACGCCAGGCAGATGATGCGCGCCTACGCCAGCTCAGCCCGTGCGCTGATGCAAGCCGGCGCGCCACTGGCCTGTCGCGTCCCGGGCCGGGCGGGCTGGGAATTGCGGCTGGTGGTTCAAGGCGGGCTGCGCACGCTCGACAAGATCGAGGCGCTGGACTTTGCCAGCTGGCGCACCCGGCCCAGGCTCAACCTTCTGGATGTGCCGCTGATGCTGTGGCGGGCGCTGTGGATGAAAAGAGGCGCCTGAGCTGATTAAACTCGAAGGCCATACCCAAACCGCCCATGACCCCGCAAGACTACGTCCAGCAAAAAGCAGCCGCTTCGGGCAGCAGTTTTTACTACGCTTTTTTGTTTTTGCCGCCGCCAAAGCGCGCTGCCATCACCGCCTTTTATGCCTTTTGCCGCACCGTGGACGATGTGGTCGACGAGATGGTGGACCCTGGCGTGGCGGCCACCAAGCTGCAATGGTGGCGCTCCGAGGTGAAGCAGGCGTTTGCCGGCGCGCCCAGCCACCCGGTGCTGCAGGCCCTGATGCCATTGACGGCCAGTTACCAGATCGAAGAGCGCCAGCTGCAGGCCATCATTGAAGGCTGCCAGATGGACCTGAACCAGACCCGCTACCTGGACTACGCGGGCCTGCAAAAGTACTGCCACCTGGTCGCCGGCGTGGTGGGCGAAGTGGCGGCGCAGATCTTTGGCCAGACCCAGCCGCAAACCACCCAATACGCGCACGCCCTGGGGCAGGCGCTGCAACTCACCAACATCATCCGCGATGTCGGCGAGGATGCACGGCGCGGCCGCATTTACCTGCCGGTCAGCGACCTGAAACGCTTCGGCGTGACAGCGCAAGAGATTCTCAACCGCACCGACTCCGACCGTTTTACCGAACTGATGCGCTTTCAGGCCGAGCGCGCCCAGAACCTGTACGACCAGGCGCTGGCGCTGCTGCCGGTGGCCGACTGTCGCAGCCAGAAACCCGGCCTGATGATGGCCAGCATCTACCGTGACCTGCTGCGCGAGATCGAGCGCGACAACTTTGCCGTGCTAAACCAGCGCATCAGCCTGACGCCTCTGCGCAAGCTCTGGCTGGCCTGGAAGGTGCAGGCGCTGGGGCGGCTTTGAGAGTTGCCGTCATCGGCGCCGGCTGGGCCGGTCTAGCGGCGGCGGTCAAGGCCACCGGGATCGGCCATCAGGTGACCGTTTTTGAAGCCACGCCTGGGCCTGGTGGCCGCGCCAGGGTCATCGCCAAGGCTTCAACCCTGTCCGACGGCTCGTCGGTGCGGCTCGACAACGGCCAGCACATCCTGATCGGGGCCTATACCGAAACGCTGGCACTGATGGGCGAGGTGGGCGTTGCGCCTGAAACGGCGCTGTGCAATCTGCCCATGACGCTGCAGTTCCCCGACGGTCTGGGCCTGAAGTTCGCCAACTGGCCAACGCCGCTGGACGCGCTGGGCGGCATTCTGCGCGCGCGTGGCTGGTCAGCGCATGACAAGTGGACGCTGCTGCGCGCTGCGCTGGGCTGGCGATCCGGCGGGTTCAACTGCGCTGCCCACCTGTCAGTGGCCGAACTGTGCCAAAGCCTGACGCCCAGGATCAGGGACGAACTGATCGATCTTCTGTGTGTTTCGGCGCTCAACACACCGCCGGCACGAGCCAGTGCCGCGGTGTTCCTGCGCGTCGTGCGTGATGCCCTTTTTGGCGAGCAGGGCAGCTCGCGTCTGCTGCTGCCACGCGTCGACCTGGGCGCCTTGCTGCCTGACAAAGCCGCCCGCTGGCTGCTTGCGCACGGCGGCCAGCTGCGGCTGGGCCAGCGGGTGGCTTCACTGCAAGCGCAAGGCGCGCAATGGTCGCTGCAGGGCGAGACCTTCGACGCGGTAATACTGGCGACTCCTGCCGCTCAGGCAGGGCAAATCATCAGCGCCAGCAGTCAGGGCGCTCCCACGAACGTTGCTGAACAATTAAGCTTTTGGGTGCGTGTCGCCCAAGCCCTGCAGCATGAAGCCATTGCCACGGTGTATGCCTGGGCGCCGCAAGCCGCACTGACCCTTCCCATGCTGGCATTGCGCAGCAACGCGCACCACCCGGCGCAGTTTGTCTTTGACCGCGGTCAATTGGGCGGCCCGACGGGGCTGCTGGCCTTTGTAGTCAGCGCCGCCCGGGGCGAGCGCATCACGCTGCAGAACCAGGTGCTGACGCAGGCGCAGGCGCAGCTTGGCCTGGACTTGCAAGCAGTGCAAACCGTGGTGGAAAAACGCGCCACTTTTGCCTGCACGTCAGGACTGCAACGCCCGCCAGGCACCATTGGCCCGGGCCTGCTGGCCTGCGGCGACTATGTGGCCGGGCCCTACCCCGCCACGCTGGAAGGTGCCGTGCGCAGTGCTTGCGCTGCGGTGGCCTTGCTGTGAGGGCCAGCGCGCCCAAAACCCGACTCGTCATGGCGAGGAGCGCAGCGACGCGGCCCTCACAGTGACGAAGGCGAATTCAAAGTCCGAGTGCAGCAGCCATCGGACTCGACGAAAATAGCACCATGACCTTACTCACCTCCCCCTTCGCCAAAGAGCCGCCGTATCAACACGGTCAGCCGCCTCGAACCGCCGTGCTGTATTGCAATCTGGGCACGCCGGATTCCCCAGACACCTCGGATGTGCGGCGCTTTCTGGGCGAGTTTCTGGGTGACCCGCGGGTGGTCGAAGTACCCCGGCTGCTCTGGCTGCTGATTCTGCACGGCATCATCCTGCGCATCCGACCCGCCAAATCAGGCGCCAAATACGCCAGCATCTGGTCGCCAGAGGGTTCTCCGCTGAAAATCTGGACTGAAAAACAGGCCAAGATGTTGCAGGGCTGGCTCGGCACGCACGGCCACGACGTGCAGGTGCGTTACGCCATGCGCTATGGCAGCACATCCATCGCATCGCAGCTCGACCAGCTCAAGGCTGAGGGCGTCACCCGCGTGTTGATCGTGCCGGCCTACCCGCAGTATTCGGCCACCACCACCGCCAGCCTGTTTGATGCGGTCTATGCCTGGGCCGCCAAGGTGCGCAATCTGCCGGAATTGCGCTTTATCAACCATTACCATGACGACACCCGCTATATTGCCGCGCTGGCTGCCCGGGTCAGGCACCACTGGCAGGACCATGGCCGTCCGGATGTGCTGCTGATGAGCTTTCATGGTGTTCCCGAGCGCACATTGCACCTGGGTGACCCCTACCACTGCGAATGTTTCAAAACCGCTCGCCTGCTGGCCGAGGCCCTGGGCTTGTCCAAAGAACAATACAAGGTGAGCTTCCAGTCGCGCCTGGGACGTGCAAAATGGCTGCAACCCTACACCGAACCCACCCTGATCGCGATGGGCCAGGCTGGCGTCAAACGGGTCGATGTGGTCTGCCCGGCCTTTACCAGCGACTGCCTGGAAACACTGGAAGAAATCAACATGGAAGCGCGCGAGGCATTCCTGCACGCCGGTGGCCAGGAGTTTCATTACATTGCCTGCCTCAACGACGATCCGGCCTGGATCACCGCCTTGAGCGAGATCACCCAGCAACACCTGCAGGGTTGGCCGACCCGCACGCCCGTCGACGCCGCAGCCCTGGCCGCCTCCAGGGCAGCGGCTCTGGCACTTGGCGCCAGGCAATAAACAAACGCTACGTCAAACCCGATTTGGCCATGATCGCGCGCAGCGCGGCCAGATCATCGCGCACGAACTGCTCGAAGGCAGCACCACTGAGCAGGGCCGGTGTCCAGCGGTTCCTGACGAGTGTCTGCGCCCAGTCTTCGGACCGGGTGGCACTGACCACCTTGTCGGTCAGCCTGGCGCGCTGCGCCTGGGTGATGCCGGGGGCTCCATACACACCGCGCCAATTGTCAATTTCAAGGGGGATACCCAGTTCCCTGAGTGTGGGCACTGCCGACAGTCCAGGCAGACGCTGAGCCGAGGTGACCGCCACGGCGCGCATCTTGCCGGCTTCGATGTAGGGCGCAAATTCACTGTAGCCGCTGCCGCCCAGCGTCACGTACCCCCCCAGAATGGCCGCAGCCGCCTCGCCACCACCGCGAAATGCCACGTAATTGATGCGCGCCGGGTTCACGCCCACGGCGCGCGCCATCAGGGCAGCGGCAATGTGCTCGGTGGCACCGCGCGAACCACCCCCCCACTTGACGCTGCCCGGATCTTTCTTGAGCTGAACCAGCACCTCGGTCAGGCTTTTGAACGGTGAACTGGCGGGCAGCACGAACACGTTGTATTCGCTGGTGAGTCGGGCAATCGGGGTGGCAGCAGCGAGCGAGACCGGTGGTTTGCCGGTGATGATGCCGCCCAGCATGACCGCGCCCATCACCAGCAGCGCGTTGGGGTCGCCGCGGCTGGCGCTGACAAACTGTGCCAGTCCCAGCGTGCCCGCTGCGCCGCCCTTGTTTTCGAAATTCAGCTTGTCGAAGGCGCCAGTCACCAGCAGCGCCTGGCCCAGCGCACGGCCGGTCGAGTCCCAGCCGCCGCCCGGATTGGCCGGAATCATGATGCGGCCGACACCACCCGCCCAAGCCCGGGTCGGCAGCTTGGCGCCCGCAGACAGCGCCAGCAGCGCCTGCAGGAAAGCCGCCCGGCGCATCAGTGACCAAAACGATGGTTTGACATGTCCGTCATCATGCCCGACTTGGCTGTCAAGCGGCTGTCCGCCGACATCAGGGAAAATACCAAGGCACGACCTGCTGCGTCAATCTGTTACAACCAGCGCTGTTCAACCTGCCTTAGCCGTATGCCACAGACGCCACCTGCCGCCATGCTTGATCCCTCAGCCAGCCACATGCACTGGCTGGAAAATGGCTTGCCATGCGTGGCCCGCTGGCGCTCGCAACGTGGTGCCACGCCAGCGCAGCGCGTGGTGCTGGTTGACGGCACCACCCCTGCAGGCCAAGACACATCGGGTCGACCCTGTGGCGCCGCGAGAACGCCAGAACACGTCACCACCCGACACGCTGGCCGACAACCGAGGCCGAACCAATGAAGCTGTTGCTGGTTGAAGACGACGTTGCCTTGCGCACCACGCTCAGCCGCAGCCTGGGCCGCCTGGGCTGGGACATCGAGGTCTGCAGTGACGGCCGCGCCGCCTTGGGGCGTTGGCGCGCGCTCAAGCCTGACGTGGTGATGCTCGACCTGACGCTGCCCGGGCGTGACGGACTGCACATTCTGGCGCAGGCACGCGATGAGGGGCTGACCACTCCGGTGCTGATCCTGACCGCGCGCGGCATGGTGGGAGACCGGGTGCAAGGTCTCAACGCCGGCGCCGACGACTATTTGTCCAAGCCGTTTGACCTCGATGAGCTCGAGGCACGGCTGCGCGCGCTGTACCGCCGCCATGCTGAAAACTACGCCGAAACCAGCGCCGCCCCTCACACCAACAGCGGGTTCAGTCTTGACAAGGAAAGCGGCGCCATTTACCACGACGGCCAGGTGCTGGCGTTGCCGCCGCGCGAGCTGGCGCTGCTGCAGGCGCTGCTGGCGCGACCAGGCCAGGCGGTGGCCAAGGAACGGCTGTTCGAGCTGGTGTTTCCGGGCCAGGACGAAGTGCAGTTCGAAGCCATCGAGGTGGTGGCCTACCGGCTGCGCAAGAAACTGCAGGGCACCGGCGCCGTGCTGACGACGCTGCGCGGCCTGGGTTATTTGCTGAAACTTTCCGCATGAACGCCAAGACGGGCCAGTCGGCACGACGCCTTTCCCTGCGCAGCTACCTGATGCTGGGCATCCTGGTGCCGGTGGCGCTGTTCATCGTGGTCGACACGGTGGTTTTGTACCGCCAGGCGCTGGCTGCCGTCAACACCGCTTATGACCGCACCCTGCTGGCCTCGGCCAAGGTGATTGGCGAGCACATCAGCGCCAGTGGCGAGGCCGACAGCGCCCGGCTCAGTGCCGCCGTGCCCTACGCCGCGCTGGAGGTTTTTGAGGCCGACAACCGCAGCCGCATGATTTATCGCATCTCGAATACCCATGGCGAGCTGATCGACGGCTTTGCCGATCTGCGCGCCTGGCGCGGCCGGTTGCCGTCGCAGGGGCCGTATGCCGCGCTGGTGGACTTTTATGACGACAGCTACCGTGGTGACGCGGTGCGCGTGGCCGTGCTGCTGCAACCCATCGCCATGCAGCAGGCGCGCGCCATGGCGGTGGTGCAAGTGGCTGAAACCCTGGAACTGCGGCACACGCTGGCGCGCCAGATTTTGTTCGACACGCTGTGGCGGCAACTGGCGCTGGTCAGCGTGATCGCACTGGTGGTGTTTGTGGTGGTGCAGCGCGCCACCCGCCCGGTGCGCCGCCTGGGCCTGCAAGTGCAGCAGCGCCGGGTGGACGACCTGACCCCGCTGGCGGTGGATGACACACCGATAGAGCTGCGCCCGCTGCTCGATGCGACCAACACCACCATGGACCGTCTGCGCCATCTGCTCGACCACCAGAAACGCTTCGTGCGCGACACCGCCCACCAGTTGCGCACGCCGCTGGCCGTGCTCAAGGTGCAGGTGCAATCGGCCCTGCGCGGTGACGTGAATGCGACCCAGGGCCTGCATGAGATCAGCCACACGGTGGAACGCGCCACCCAGCTTGCCAACCAGATGCTGGCGCTGGCCAAAGTGGCGCAACTGGCGCAGGAAAAAGCCACCGAGCCGGTGGACTGGGCCGTCAGCCTGCGCGAGGTGGCGCTGGATATGTCACCGTTGATCGCCGACAAGGGGCTCGACTTCGAGATCGACACCGCACCTGCCCCGGTGCTGACGCACGGCTGGATGCTGCGCGAGCTGTCGCGCAACCTGCTGCATAACGCCATTCGCTACAGCCCGCCCCAAGGCCGGTTGCTGGTGCGCCTGCAGCGCGATGCACGCCATGCCACGCTGGTCATCAGCGACGGCGGACCGGGCATCAGCGAAGAACTGCGCAAACGCCTGTTCCAGCCCTTTTCAGCGGGTCAGGAGCGCAGCGGCAGCGGCCTGGGGTTGACCATTTGCCAGGAGATTGCGCACACGCTGGGCGGGCAGATCGAGTTGGTCAACCGCCTGGTGCAAGGCCAGATCGAGGGACTCGACACCATCGTGCAGCTGCCAATAGCAACAGCCGCAACAGGTTTACCTGCACAACCGTAGACTCGGTTTCAACGTAATGCCATGGAGTTCATGTGAAGATCATTTCAGCCAAACTGATGACCCACAGCGTCTTGTTGGCAGCGCTGCTGGCCAGTGCCCAGCTGCTGGCGGTTCCTGCCGCAAGTGCGCAAACAGGTGCAAGCGCGACACCAGCCTGTCCGGCCATTCTGCAACACAGCTTCAACCGGCTGCAGGACGAAGCGCCGCAAAACCTGTGTCAATATGCAGGCAAGGTGCTGCTGGTCGTCAACACCGCCAGCTACTGCGGCTACACCGGCCAATACGAAGGGCTGGAGGCCCTATACGCCAAATATAACGGCAAGGGGCTGGTCGTGCTGGGTTTTCCGTCCAATGATTTTGGTCAACAGGAACCGGGTTCTGCCAAGGAAATTGCCGATTTTTGCTTCAACACCTACGGCGTGAAATTTCCCATGTTCTCGAAAAGCGTGGTGAAGGGTGCGCAGGCCAATCCGCTGTATGCCGCGCTGACCAAGGCCACCGGGCAATCACCCCAGTGGAACTTTCACAAGTACCTGATCGATCGCAACGGCAAGGTGATCGGCAACTATGCCAGCAGGATCGAACCCGACAGTCCAGTCCTGGTGAGCGCGATCGAGAAAGCGCTGTAACTGGACTGAACATTCGCGGCGCCTTCTTGCATTTGGAGCACCAGCCCGACGATGCTTTTCTGGCAGCGGCCACCGAACCATTGCACGACCGCTACGTGATCATCCACGTGACCCTGCAGGTGGTCAGGGCACCGTTCACCATCAGTTGCGTGCCAATGTCTGACACGGGCGCGCTGACTGAGGCAGAATGCAACCTCGTATGACCACTCAAACCACCACCGCAACCGCCGCGTCATCCGCCGAGGCGCTCAACCGCGACTGTTTTTGCCGCACCCTGAACGTGGCGCGCCTGCGCGAGCAACTCGAAAGCGACCCCAGCCTGAAAGGCATGATGGCGCACATCACCAGGACCCGGCCCAATTTGTTTTCTTCGACGGTGGTGTTTGTCTCGCAAGAGGTGCAGCAGCAGATCAGTGCCACCATCCACGCCATCGAGCGCGTCGCCGCCCTGCCCGGCTATCAGATGCAGGCGCTGTCACGCGCTGAGGCCTCGGCGCAGCACGACTTCGGCCCGCTGGGTGTATGCATGGGGTACGACTTTCACCTGAGCGCCCATGGCCCGCAGCTCATCGAGATCAACACCAACGCCGGCGGCCTGCTGCTCAACGTGGCGCTGGCGCGCGCGCAGGAGGCGTGTTGCGAGCAGTTGGACTGGGCATTTCCGTCCAGCGAGCGGCGCGACACCCTCAAGCAAGCCATTTTTGACATGTTTGCAGACGAGTGGCACAGACAAAACGGCGCCGCCCCCTGGCGCTCGGTGGTCATCGTGGATGAAGCCCCGCTGGAGCAATACCTGGCCCCCGAATTTGAGCTGTTTCGCCAATTGTTTGCCCAGCACGGCATCCGGGCCGCCATCGCCGACCCCGCAGAGTTCATCTGGCAAAACGGCCGCCTGCTGCACCAGGGCGCGCCGGTCGACATGATCTATAACCGGCTGACCGACTTTTACCTCACCGAGCCCAGCCACCGGGCCTTGCGCCAGGCGTTTGAGGCCAATGCCGTGGTGCTGACGCCGCACCCGCGCGTGCATGCCTTGCTGGCTGACAAGCGCAACCTGATCGCGCTGAGCCAGGACGAGCTGTTGCTGGCCTGGGGCGCCTCGGCGGCCGACCGCAGGCAGCTTGCTGCCAGCATTCCGGCCACGCGCCTGGTCACGCCCGAGCGCGCCGATGAGCTGTGGGCGCAGCGGCGCCAGTTGTTTTTCAAACCGGTGGCCGGCTATGGCGCCAAAGCCGCTTACCGGGGCGACAAGATCACGCGCCGCGTCTGGTCCGAGATCCTGGAAGGCGACTTTGTCGCGCAGGCGCTGGTGCCACCGAGCGGGCGCATGATCGAAGTCGATGGTGTGCAAGCCGACCTCAAATTCGACATCAGGGCTTACACCTATGACACCCAGGTGCAACTGCTGGCCGCGCGCATGTACGCCGGCCAAACCACCAACTTCCGCACCCAGGGCGGTGGTTTTGCACCGGTGATCGTGGTGCCCCCCGACCAGCTGGCCACCGGGGTGCGCTGATGTGCGGCATCTGCGGCGAGTTGCGCTTTGACGGCGCGACGTCCGACATGGCAGCCATCAGCCGCATGTCGGACGCGTTGGCGCGCCGAGGGCCGGATCACGCGGGCAGCTACCAGGACGGCCCGCTGGCCTTTGGCCACCGCCGTTTGTCCATCATCGACCTGTCTGCCCACGCGCACCAGCCCATGGTCGATGCCCTGCTGCAACTCGCGCTGGTGTTCAACGGCACCATTTACAACTACCGCGAATTGCGCACCGAGTTACAGGCTTTGGGTTACCGGTTTTTCTCGGAAGGCGACAGCGAGGTCATCCTGAAAAGTTACCACGCCTGGGGGCCGCAGTGCGTGACGCGTTTCAAGGGCATGTTTGCCTTTGCTGTCTGGGACCAGCGCAGTGGCCAGTTGTTTCTGGCGCGCGACCGCTTTGGCATCAAGCCGCTGTACCTGAACCAGACCAGTCACCGGCTGCGTTTTGCCTCCACCTTGCCCGCGCTGCTGGCCGCAGGCGGCGTTGACACCACGCTCGACACGGTGGCGTTGCACCACCATTTCACCCTTCACACCGTGGTGCCCGCGCCGCGCACGATACTCAATGGCGTGCGCAAACTGCCACCAGCGAGCACCATGAGCCTGAACCCGGACGGCAGCGTGACCACTCAGATTTATTGGACGCTGGACGCCACCCGGCCTGAAACTCCGCTGTCTGAGGCCGAGTGGCTGGCCTCCACCCGCGAGCAACTGAGCCGCAGCGTCAATCGCCGCCTGCTCGCTGCCGACGTGCCGGTGGGCGTTCTGCTCTCGGGCGGGCTGGATTCGAGCCTGCTGGTGGGTCTGCTGGCAGAGCAGGTGACCGATTTGCGCACCTTTTCGATCGGTTTTGAAGACCTGGGCGCGGGCGCCGAGAAGGCCGATGAGTTCGAATTCTCGGACCTGGTCGCACAGCGCTTTCACACCCGCCACCGGCAGTTCAGCATTCCCAACCATGAGGTCATGCAGCGCCTGCCCGAAGCCGTGGCGCAAATGACCGAGCCGATGGTCAGCCATGACGTGATCGCCTTTTATTTGCTGGCCGAGCGCGTGGCCAGAGAGGTCAAGGTCGTGATGTCGGGCCAGGGTGCGGATGAAGTGTTCGGCGGCTACTTCTGGTACCCAAACATGGACGCCGCAAGCGGCACACCGCTTGAGCGCTTCAGCCGGCATTATTTCGACCGCGACCACACCGAATACCGGCAAATGATCACGCCGGGGTTCCAGGTGGGCGATGTCACGTCCGGATTGATCGCTGCCGAACTGGGCAAACCCGGCGCTGATGCATTTCTGGACCAGGTCTGGCGCCTCGATGTCACGACGCTGATCGTCGATGACCCGGTCAAGCGCGTCGACAACATGCCGATGGCCTGGGGCCTGGAAGTGCGCACACCGTTTCTGGACCATGAACTGGTGCAACTGGCCGCCCACATGCCACCCGCGCTCAAGCTCAGGGAAGGCGGCAAGTTTCCGCTCAAGGCGATTGCGCGCGGGCTGATTCCGGACGCTGTCATTGACCGGCCCAAGGGTTACTTTCCGGTGCCTGCGCTCAAGTATGTCCGCGGCCCGTTTCTGGAATTGATGCGCGCCATCCTGATGTCACCAGTCTGCCTGCAGCGCGGCCTGTACCAGCGCGATTACGTCAACCAACTGCTGGCCAGTCCGGAAGCGCCCGAGCACTTCACCCGCATCAACGGCAGCAAGCTGTGGCACCTGGCGCTGCTGGAATGGTGGCTGCAGGTGCATGTGGACCCGCACCCATGACAACCTTGGGGCTGGCTCATGAACAAGCGCTCAAGTTGCAGTCACCGGGCAGATTGATTCGGATGATCCGACACAATCACCGGGTCTGTTGCTTGCCACGGTCTTCAGCCCGGCATCCGGATTGGGCCGCCAAAGGCACTGATCCATCTCAACATGTCATATGTGCTTATTGGCGTATAGTTCCACCAGTCGTCAACTGACCATGTGGCCTTGTGGCTTGCATCGTTGGCGAATTAGGGGGTTGCCGCATTCAGATGGCAACCTTGCGGCTTTTCTGCATAAAACCTGATCAAGGAGTTGAGAATGAAGGCAAACAAAACCATCCACCTGGCGTTGCGACCCATCATGGCCGCCCTGTGCGCGGCCGGCGCTTCGGCGCAGACGATCGACCGCACCGTGCTGCCCATTGCGGAGCCTGCCCGGCCCAAGGTGACCGAAATCGATGTTCGCAAAGCCAAGGCACCGCCTCGCTTCGAGGTGAAGGCACCCGAGAATGCGCCCAATGTCATCGTCATCCTGGTAGATGACCTTGGCTTCGCCGGCACCGAGACCTTCGGCGGCCCGATCAAGACCCCCACCTTCGACCAGCTGGCCAGCCAGGGCGTGAAGTACAACAACTTTCACACCACCGCCGTCAGTTCGCCGACCCGTGCCGCAATCAAAAGCGGCCGCAACCACCACGTCAACAACATGGGCGGGATCATCGAAACCGGCACCGCCTTCCCCGGCAACAGCGGACAGATCCCCAACGACGTCGCGCCGGTCGCCGAGGTGCTGCGCCTGAACGGCTACAGCACCGCAGCCTTTGGCAAGTGGCACGAAACGGCAGCCTGGGAAGCCAGCATTGCCGGCCCCCTGGACCGCTGGCCGACACAGCAGGGCTTCGACAAGTTTTACGGCTTCCTCGGCGGCGAGACCAACCACTGGGCGCCGTTCATCTACGACGGCACGCACCAGGTCGAGCTCCCCGAAGATCCGAATTACCACTTTCTGACCGACATGACCGACCAGTCCGTCGCCTGGGTCAAATACCAGAAAGCGCTGACGCCGGAACGCCCCTTCTTTGTCTACTACGCGCCGGGCGCCGTGCACGCGCCGCACCATGTGCCCAAGGAGTGGATCGACAAGCAAAAAGGCAAGTTCGATCAGGGCTGGGACAAGCTGCGTGAAGAGATTCTGGCGCGACAGATCAAGCTCGGGATCGTTCCCAAAGGCACCCAGCTTGCGCCCAGGCCGCAGGCCGTTCCCGCCTGGGACAGCCTGTCGGCAGACCAGAAGCGCCTGTTCACCCGCCAGTTCGAGGTGTTTGCCGGCTTTCTGGAAATGACCGACCACGAGGTGGGCCGCCTGCTCAAGGCGGTGGAAGACACCGGCCAGCTCGACAACACGCTGGTGATGCTGGTCTACGGCGACAACGGCACCAGCGCCGAGGGTGGCGCCAACGGCATGTTCAGCGAAATGACCTATTTCAACGGCGTGAATGAAAAGGTCGAGGACATGATCAAGTACATCGACAAATGGGGCGGTCCGGAGACCTACCCGCACATGGCCGCGGGCTGGGCCGTCGCGATGGACACGCCTTACACCTGGACCAAGCAGGTGGCCTCGGACCACGGCGGCACCAAGGTCGGCATGGCCGTCCATTGGCCCAAGGGCATCAAGAGCAAGGGCGAACTGCGCACGCAGTTCCATCATGTGATCGACGTCGCCCCGACCATTCTCGAGGCGGCCGGCCTGCCGCAACCCAAGGTGGTCAACAGCACGCCGCAGCGGCCGATGGACGGGGTGAGCATGGTCTACAGCTTTGACGATGCCAAGGCAAAGGACCGCCACACCACGCAGTACTTCGAGATGTTCGGCAACCGCGCGATCTACCAGGACGGCTGGTACGCCAGGACCATCCACAAGGCGCCATGGGAACCCAAGCCGCGCCGCGCACTCGACGATGAATCCGCCTGGGAGCTTTACGACACGCGCACTGACTTCAGCCTGGTCAACAATCTCGCCGCCAGGAACCCCGAGAAGCTCGCCAAGATGAAAGCGCTGTTCCTGAAGGAGGCGCAAAAGAACCAGGTGCTGCCCATCGACGACCGCGTCTTCGAGCGCGTGAATGCCGAACTTGTCGGGCGACCCGACCTGATGGCAGGACGGACCTCGATCACGCTCGGCGAAGGCATGACCGGCATGACCGAGAACGTGTTCCTGAACATCAAGAACAAGTCCAAGACCATTACTGCCGATATCGAAGTGCCGCAGGGAGGGGCGAATGGCACGATCATCGCCCAGGGCGGTCGCTTTGGCGGCTGGTCACTGTACGTCAAGGATGGTGTGCCGGCCTACAGCTACAACTTCCTCGGCATTGAGCACAACACCGTCACCGGGACCGAAAAACTCAAGCCCGGCAAGGCCAAGATCCGCTTCGAGTTCGCCTATGAGGGCAAAGGTCTGGGCAAAGGCGGCATGGGAACGCTGTACGTCAACGATGCGAAGGTCGGCGAAGGCCACATCAATCGCACCCAGCCGATGATCTTCTCGGCCGACGAGACCGCTGACGTGGGCATCGACCTCGGTACGCCGGTGGTCGAGGCGATCGGTTCGGAAAGCAAGTCGCGCTTCAACGGGCATATCCCGAAGGTGACCGTGGAGGTGAAGTAACCGTGCGCCGGGCAGTGGCAACCTGGCATCGTCACACACCTTGCCATCCACTGTGAGCAAGCCACCCCCGGCCCAGCCGGGTCTGCACGTGCTGGCCAAGCCGATCGGCTCGATCTGCGACATTGCCTGCGATTACTGCTTCTACCTCGAGAAGCGCGAGCTCTACCCGCGTGGGCAGTCGTTCAAGATGCCCGACGAGGTGCTGGCAAAGTACATCGAGCAGTACGTCGCCGCGCAGCCGACGCCGGTGGTCGAGTTCGTCTGGCACGGCGGAGAGCCGACGCTGCTGGGCGTCGACTTCTTCCGCCGTGTGGTCGAACTGCAGCAGCCCTGGCGCGGCGTCAAGGAGATCCGCAACACGCTGCAGACCAACGCGATGCGGCTCGACGACGAGTGGTGCGCGTTCTTCAAGGCCAACGACTTCTTCATCGGCGTCAGCCTGGACGGGCCGCAGGCCATCCACGACCGTTACCGCAAGGACCGCAAGGGCCAGGGCACCTTCGAGCGTGTGATGGCAGGTGTGCGCCTGTTGCAGAAACATGGCGTGGCGTTCAACGCGCTGGCCTGCGTCGGCCGCGAGACGGCGAAGCACCCGCTCGAGGTCTATCGCTTCTTCAAGGACGCCGGCATCCATTACATCCAGTTCACGCCCATCATCGAGCGTGAGCCCGACGACGGCACGAAGGCGATCAAGCTCTGGCTGGCGCGGCCGGCGGTGCTGGACCGGCCCGAGCCAAACACCCAGGTCACGCCGTGGACGGTGGAACCCGAGCCCTACGGCGACTTCCTCATCGCCATCTACGAGGAATGGGTGCGCAAGGACGTGGGCACCACCTTCGTGATGAATTTCGAATGGGCGCTCACGGCCTGGGTCGGCGAGCCGTCGCCCGTGTGCATCTTCTCCAAGACCTGCGGCCGCGCGGTGGCGCTGGAGCACGACGGCAGCGTGTTCGCCTGCGACCACTACGTCTACCCCGAGTACAAGCTCGGCAACGTGCTCGACGATGAGCTCGGCGCCATGGTCGAGCGATCGGTGGCGGGTGGCTTCGGACCGCACAAGGAGAGCACGCTGCCGCGCTACTGCCAGACCTGCGAGGTGCGCGACGCCTGCTGGGGCGGCTGCCCCAAGCACCGCTTCGCAGTCACGCCCGACGGCGAGCACGGCCTGCACTATCTGTGCGCCGGCTACAAGAAATTCTTCCGCCACATCCGCAAATACCTGCGCCCGATGGCAACGCTGCTCGAGAACGATCTGCCGGTGTCGATGATCATGCAGGCCATCGACGGGCCGCTGATCGTGACGCGCAAACCGGCGCCACCCGGCGGGCCAGTCGCCATCCCAGCCGACAAATGACGTCAGACCGCGCGGACTGCGGCCAGGCGGATTTTGGGGGCCACGTTCATCTGTGCTGTTGGTGCACACTCAGCCGAGGACCCGGCGGGTGTGGCGTGCGATCATCAATTCCTCGTTGGTGGGGATGACCCAGGCTGCGGTGGCGCTCGAGGCCGTGCTGATGCGCGCCGCGGCGCCACTGTTGGCAGCCTCGTCCAGCGCCACGCCGAGCCAGGTCGCGGCGCGACAGACGCGCGCGCGAATTTCGGCGCTGTTTTCGCCGATGCCGCCGGTGAAGACGATGGCGTCCAGCCCGCCGAGAGCCGCCGCCAGCGAGCCCAGCTCGCGCGCGATGCGGTAAACGAACAAGTCAACCGCCAGCGCGGCGCGCGGCGCATCGCTGGCCAGCAGCGTGCGCATGTCGCTCGACACGCCGGACACGCCGAGCAACCCCGACTGGTTGTAGATCAGCTTTTCGATGGCGCGGGCGTCCATGCCGCGCTGGTCCATCAGGTACAGGAGGACGCCGGGGTCGAGCGCGCCGCAGCGCGTGCCCATCGGCAGCCCGTCGACAGCGGTAAAGCCCATCGTGCTGGCCACACTGCAGCCGGCGGACAGCGCGCACATGCTGGCGCCATTACCCAGGTGCAGCACCACGGTGCGCCCTCGCGCGGCCCGGGGGTCGAGCTGCGGCAGCCTGGAGGCGATGTACTCGTAAGACAGGCCGTGAAAGCCGTAGCGGCGCACCCCATCGTCGTGCAGTTCGCGGGGCAGCGCGAACATCTGCGCCAGCTCGGGCTGCGCGCGATGGTACGCGGTGTCGAAACACGCCACCTGCGGCAGATCCGGCCGGCGCTCCAGCAGCAGTCGGATCGGCGTCAGGTTGTGCGGCTGGTGCAGTGGCGCCAGCGGCACGAATTGCGCCAGATCGTCCAGCGCCGCGCGGTCGATGCGCAGCGGCTGTGAATACACCATGCCCCCGTGCACCACCCGATGGCCAACTCCGGCCAGGCCGCCTTCGATCCTGGTGCGCAGGAAGTCAAGAATATGCTCCAGCGCGCCCTCGTGACCGAGCGCCGTGCCCTCTTCCCAGGCATGTGCTGAAATGGTTTCGCCGCTGGCGTTCCTGACGCTCAAGCGCGGCGTGGTGTGGATGCTCTCGACTTGCCCGCGCACGCTCAGCGCCAGGTCGTCGCCCTGCTGCGCGAAGAGCGAGAACTTGATGCTCGACGAGCCCGCGTTGATGACGGCAATGGCTTTGCTCATGACGCCACCGCCAGCTTTGCGCTCGTGCGCCGTGCCTGGGCCACCAGCGCCGCCACAGCGCGCGAGGCCAGTCGTGTCGTCACGGAATCAGCCCGGCTGGTCAGGAGCACCGACACGGAGCGCACCATGACCCCGGTCTTGTTGCTTGATGGAGCAGGCATGTGGACTTCCTCTGTTCAATAAATGGGTTCTCGAACCATTATGACCCATGGACAAGTGGTCATCAGTACAGTTTCCAGCACTCTTTGTCCGAAAACAATGACCCATTTTTGACACTACGTTTCAGCTGTGAAGATCAGCGCAGCGATGGCACGAAAGCCCACCAGACTGGTCATGACGCCAACCTCTTGAGATTGTGCCCGGGATGGAGCGCGCGATTGTCGAATCTGGCGTGATTCTGTTCAGGTGCAGCCATGAAGTGAATGCAGCCAGTTGATGGCCATCCGGTGCCAGGCAGCCCGTGGGCTGATTGCGTTGCACAACAGCCTCACGCGCACTGACTCAAATTTCCAATTGCAGCGGTTCCGAGGCAATCTGGACCTGATTGCGGCCATAAGCCTTGGCCAAATACAGCGCCTTGTCCGCGCGCTTGAACAAATCGTCCCAGGCTTCGGCCACCCTGCATTGCGCCACACCAATGCTGACCGTCACATGCTTGACACCAGGAAAATCAGCCCTTGCCACGAGCTGGCGCAGCCGCTCGGCCAGCGTCGTCGCGGTTGACAGGGTTGCATTGGGGCATAGCACGACAAATTCTTCGCCACCCAGGCGCGTCAGGGAGTCGGTGGTGCGCAGGTTGGGCTTGACCACGTTGGCCAGCGTCACCAGCACCTGATCGCAAACGGCATGACCGTGCTCGTCGTTGACCTTTTTGAAAAAATCAATATCGAAAATCAGCACGCTGAAAGGATGGTGGTAGCGCTTGAGCCGATCCATCTCGTTGGCCAGGGCTTCTTCGAGCCGGCGCCGGTTCCAGGCGCCTGTGAGCTTGTCGGTACTGGCCAGCCGGGACAGCTCGTCCAGGTTTTTCTGCAATTCGTGATTGGTGCGCTGCAAGTGTTCCAGCGACTTCTGCATTCTTTCAATGCTTTCAAGACGGACGGTGTCGAGCACGGCAGCGCCAATGAAAAGCAATTCAGCGTCTGGACCGTGCACCGGAAATTTGAACCAGAGGCACTGCACTGTTTCGCCGTTGATCTCAAAATCAAACTTGTCACTGGCGGTCATCGCACCGGATTTGATCAGCAGATCGGAGCACTGGAGCTGAGCTGCTATTTCCGGTGGAAACAGCGCGGCATCGGTCAAACCGATGATCTGCTCAATGTTCTTGCTGAAAAAGGCTTGCATGCCCTGGTTGACCAATCGGTAGCATCCATCCAGGGACTTAATACCGATGCCGGCACCCAGGGTTTGCGGCATCATCAGTGACACCAGACCGGAAGCCAGGATTTCGTGCTGCTTGGCAAAATCGTAAATCAGATCGTTTTCGTTCATTTTGATCCCCCCTGCGGACTGTATCAGATCAGCAATCGCAAAAGAGCGCGACTCCCGGACAGGCTTCTTGGTCTAATGCGAAACCAGTCATTCAGACCCTGAACACCCGGACATCGGGCGTACCAGGCTGAACCAGGCCATTGCGCCACACCGCCGACCACGACAAATTGCCACCTGCTCGTTCTCGACGCTGGCGGTAAAGCAGCGCATTCAAGCCTGCGCAGTTAACCCAGCGCCTGTCCCAGCCGTGCCATGCCCTCTTCAATTTTGCTCACATCAGCGGTGGCAAAGCTCAGGCGCAGCGTGGCCGGATCGGGGGCTTGCGCGTAGAACGGAGCGCCGGGCACAAAGGCCACCAGCTTGTCGATGGCGCGCTTGGCAAATTCGGCGGCATTGGCCGGTTTGCCATGGGCGCCGGTGAGCCGGGCCCAAAAGAACATGCCGCCATGCGGCTGGTTGAATTCAATCGCTTCGCCAAGCTCGCGGCGCAAGGATGCGGCCATGACTCGGGCGCGCTCGGCGTAGGTGCTTCGCACCACGGCCAGTGTGTCGTTCAAGCGGTTCAGCGTGAGGTAATGGGCACAAATGGCCTGCGCCAGATTGCTGGTGTGGGCGTCGCTGAACTGCTTGCACATGGTGGCTTTGGCCAGCAGCTCGGCAGGCGCAATCAGCCAGCCCACGCGCAGGCCGGGGCTCAGGATCTTGCTGAACGAGCCGCAATGCGCCAGCCACGCGCGGCTGCCGGGAACGCCGTCGCTCAGGGCCAGCAGGCTCGGGGGCGGTGGCGCGTCAAAATAAAGCTCGCCATAGGGGTCATCTTCGACGATCAGCGTCTGCGTGCGCGCTGCAATCTGCAAAATTCTCTGACGCCGCGCCAGGCTCAGCGTGGCACCACTGGGGTTGCCGAAGGTGGGAATCAGGTACACCAGCTTGGGCTTGTGTTTGTCGATCATGGTCTCAAGCTTGTCCACATCGACACCATCAGCATCAATCGGTGCGCCGATGATGTGCGCACCGTAGAGCCTGAAACACTGAATGGTGGCCAGAAAGGTGGGCGCCTCCACGATCACGGTATCGCCGGGCGAGATCATGGTTTTGCCGATCAGATCGAGCGCCTGCTGGCTGCCTGTGGTAACGATCAGGCCGTCCGGTGCCACCGTACTGCCCTTGCCCGCCATGAAGGTGCTGATGCCTTCGCGCAGCGGTTGAAAACCTTCGGTGGCGCCGTATTGCAGCACCGGGCCGGGGTTGCCGGCCAGCACCGCCGCACTCGACTGCGCAATGCCCTCGGCATCGAACAGCGCCGGGTCGGGAAATCCGCCGGCAAAACTGATGATGCCGGGCTTGCCCAGCAGCTTGAAAAGCTCACGGATGGCAGAGGTTTCGATGGCGTCGAGTCGGGAGGCAAACTGCATGGGATAAGCTCGGGTGAAAGAATGCCAAATTGTGACCGAAGTTTCAAGCCAAACCATCCATCGGATGAAACCATGAATGCCAACGCGATCGACCATTTCTTTGCCACGCTAGCCGCGGCCAACCCGCAGCCGCAGACCGAGCTCAGGTACAGCAGCGTGTTCGAGCTGCTGACCGCCGTGCTGCTGTCGGCACAGGCCACCGACGTGAGTGTCAACAAGGCCACACAAAGCCTGTTCAAGGTGGCCAATACGCCGCAAAAAATGCTGTCCCTGGGCCTGCAAGGGTTGGAGGATCACATCAGGACCATAGGCCTGTACCACAGCAAAGCCAAACACCTGCTGCAAACCTGCCGGATTCTGGTGGAGCAGTACCACGGTGAGGTTCCGCGAACGCGCGAGGTGCTGCAAGCGCTGCCCGGCGTGGGCCGAAAAACCGCCAACGTGGTGCTCAACGTGGCCTTTGGCGAGCCGACCATGGCGGTGGACACACATATTTTCCGGGTCAGCAACCGCACCGGGCTGGCGCCTGGCAAAACGCCTCTGGAAGTTGAGCAAAAGTTGCTCAAACGCATTCCCGAGCCCTACCGTGTGCACGCCCACCACTGGCTGATCTTGCTGGGCCGCTACGTCTGCCAAGCGCGCACGCCGCAATGCTGGCAATGCAGCGTGGCATCCTACTGTGATTTCAGGCCGAAGACACTGAAGAAGCCTGCGCCTCGTCAGTGAATCCCTGACTTGCGGCTGACCTCGCCCTCAGATGCTGTTAGCATTTTTCGATTCGAACAACTTTGGAGAGGCACCAACATGACCGCAGACAATCGCTGCCGCGGCACTGGCACTTGCCCGATGGATGCTCACGCTCGCTGCCGGTGCGGCCAGCAATACGATGGCGGAAAAATGCGCCGCCCAGCGCTGCAAGCGCATGCGCCTGAAGTTGCGCCAGCTGACGATGACGAGGGTGCGTCGCGCGCACAGAATCATTGAAAAGCCTGATCCGATGGATGATATTGGCGGCGCTGACGCTGCCTGGAAGAATGGCCATGGCCACCGAAGAGCCCAAATTCGAGATGCTGTCAATTCAGGGCAATATCGAGCTGCGCCGCTACCCGGCGTTTGTGGTGGCAGAGACCACGGTGGATGGCGACATGGACGCCGCCTCAGGCAAGGGTTTTCGCGTGATTGCCGACTATATCTTTGGCAATAACCAGACCCGCTCGCCAGCGGCAGACACGGTTTCCGAAAAAATCGCCATGACCGCACCGGTCGCGATGGAACCCGTGGCCGCCCCCTCGCAAAAATTTGCCATGACGGCACCGGTGGCCATGCAACCGCTGGCCTCGCAGGCGACGCACGGCAACGCCATGCCGGCCATGCAAGGCGCCAAACGATGGCGCATGCATTTTGTGATGCCCAGCCAGTACACCCTGGCCAGCCTGCCAAAGCCCAACAACCCGGCCGTGAGCCTGCGCGAAATCCCCGCCAAAACCTGGGCGGTGTTGACTTATTCAGGCTTCAACACCGAGTCCAGAATTCAGCAAAAAACGGATGAACTCGTCGCCTGGCTGGCGGCCCAAAACCTCAAAACGCTCGGCAGCCCGCAACTGGCCCGCTACAACCCGCCCTGGACACTGCCCATGTTCCGGCGCAACGAGATCATGCTGGAAATCGAGCAACCCTGAGCACCGCGCTTTGGCCATGCAGTCAGGCGTGGCAAACTTCCTGCAGGATCCATCCAGCTGAACTGGACTCACGCTCCATCCGAACAGCAGAGCTCCCCGAGCTCATCTTGGCAAGGCTACCCACTCTCCAGCCAGCGCGTGAATGGCAATGCGGCCATCGAACACCGTCTCCAAAGCCCGGTGTGTGGCTGCTTCGCTGCAGGCGCCCTGGTGCGTGATACGTCCCTGCGCCATGATGACCATGTCGTCGGCGTGCAGCGCCATCGAGATTTCATGCAGCACGCTGACCACGGTTTTGCCCTGCGCAATCAGGCCGCGCACCATGTGCAGCCAGTCGGCCTGGTGCGGTGGGTCGAGGTTGGCCAGCGGCTCGTCCATCAGCAGCACCTGCGCCTGCACCGCCAGCGCGCGCGCCAGCAGCACACGCTGGCGTTCGCCGCCCGAGAGCTGTCCCAAGGTGCGACCGCGCCAGTCCCAGGCCTGGGTGACGCGCAGGGCTTGCTCGACGGCAGCATGGTCAGTTGCACTGGGCGCGGCCAGCCAGGCCTGGTGCGGCAGTCGACCCAGCATGGCGACATCCCACACCGTCAGGTCGTCGCCGGTGACCTCGTTTTGCCCGAGCCAGGCCAATTGCTGCGCCCGCGTTCTGGCAGGCAATGTGGCCAAGGGCTGGCCCAGGAGGGTGATGCTGCCGGTGTGCGGCAAGAGCTGGGCCAGCACCTTGAGCAAGGTTGATTTACCCGCGCCGTTGGGGCCGACGATACTGGTCCAGCGTGCGCCGGGCAGGGCCAGATCAATGTCCTTGAGAATGTGCGCCTGACCCAGGCTGGCGTTGATCCTGCTGGCCTGAAGCGCGATCGACTGCATCGCGTGTTTCATAAGCTGGTACCCGAGACCGAGCGCGTGCTGCGCTGCATCAGCCACAGCAGGTAGCCGCCGCCCAGCACCGCCGTCAGCACACCCACTGGCAATTCCTGAGGCGCCAGCAAACCGCGGGCCAGCACGTCGGCGGCCATCAGAAGCACGCCGCCCATCAGGCTCGACAAAAATAGCAAACGCCGATGCGTGGTCTTGGTCACCGAGCGCACCAGGTGCGGCGCTGCCAGCCCGACAAAAGCGATCAGACCGGTTTGCGCCACTGCCGCGCCCGTGGCCAGGGCCAGCACCGCCACCAGCGCAGCGCGCATGCGCGCCAGCGGCAGGCCCAAACTGGCGGCTGTAGCCTCGCCCAGGCTCAGACCATCCAGCACCGGGCTGAGCATTCTGGCGACCAGCATGCAGGCGAGCCAGGCGCCAACCATCAGGATCCAGGCGCTCCAGCCGACAAATCCGGTGCTGCCGAGCATGAACGCCTGCATCGATTGCAGCACCTGCGGATTCATCAGCATCACCAGCGAGGTCATGGCACCCAGAACCACACCCACGATGACACCCGCCAGCAACAGGCGCAAGGTATGCTGCACGCCGCGTGCCAGCGTCAGGGTCAAAAGCACCGCAGCCACGGCGCCGGCAAACGCGGCACCTGTCAGCCCCAGGCGCATCAGCCACTCCGACGTAAAGGGCGACACGCCAGACAGAATCAGCGCCAGCGCCACGCCAAGTGAGGCGCCCGATGCGCTGCCAAGCAAATAGGGGTCAGCCAGTGGATTGCGAAACAAGCCTTGCGCCAGCGCGCCGGCCAGGCCCAGCAGGGCACCAGACGCCCAGGCACCAAGCGTGCGCGGCAGCCGGATGTCCCAGACGATTTGCAGCGCCAGCGGATCACTCCAGGCTTTGAGGACGCTCTCGAAACCAGTGCTGCCGACGCTGGCGCCCAGCAACAGCAGCAACACGCCGGCCAGCAGCAAACCCAGCTCCAGCCGGCTGGCATGGCGCAGTTGACGGCCCACATCGGTCATGGCAACACTTTCAGCAAACACTGCGCCATCAGACGCGCGCCCTCTGCCATGCGCGGGCCGGGTCGCACCAGCATGTCAGCCTGCGCCGGAGAGAAGATGCACACCTGCTGGCGCTCAATGGCGCGCAAGTTGCGCCACCCCGGGCGTCCCGCCATGCCGGCAAAATCGACGTCACCGACCATGATCACATCCGGGTTGGCGCGCACCACGAACTCCGGATTGAGCAGCGGAAACGGCCCCAGGCTGGCAGGCACGATGTTTTGCACCCCCAGACGCGACAGGGTTTCGCCAATGAACGACGACGCGCTGGCCGCATAGGGCGCGCGGTTGACTTCAAAATAGACCCGGGTGGTTTTGCTGCGCTCAGGCAGCGACTGCGCCGCCGCCTGCATGCCGGCCTCGATGGCTTGCCAGACCTGCGACGCCGCGCCGGATGCCAGCAGCTCGGCCACGGTGCCCAGCACACGCCTGACATCGGCGTGGTTCTTCGGCTCCAGTGCCACCACCTTGATGCCCAGCGCCTGCAGCCGCTCGCCCACGCGCGCCGAGCTCGCCATCAGCACCAGATCAGGCTTGAGCGCCACCACGGTTTCGATATTGGGGTCCAGACCACCACCGACTTGCGGCAGATTCCTGACGTTTTCAGGGTAGTTGGAATAACGGTCCACCCCCACCAGCCGCTGGCATTGGCCAAGCGCGCAAACCGTCTCGGTCAGGGACGGCAGCAGGCTGACGATGCGCTGTGGCGGCTGTGAAAAAGCGACGCGCATGCCACGGTCATCGGTGACCTCAATGGCATGGGCCGCATGCAGAAACACCAGCCAGACAAGCAGAAGAAAGGTTTTCATTGACGATCCTTCGATCGCTTGTCAGGCATGCGCCTGGCTCCAGGCCACGATGATGCGGTGCAGGGCGGCCACGCCATCGGTCAGCGCGGCCGGGCCGGGCTGCAGAATGTCGGCCGACTTGATCTCGAACAATTGCCCGGTTTTGACTGCGGCCACCTCACCCCAGCCGGGGCGCAGCGCGACATGTTCCGGACAAAATTTCTTGCCGCACCAGGAGCCGATGATGATGTCGGGATTGCGCCGGACGATCTCGCCGGCATCGGCGACGATGCGGTTCTTGCCCAGCGACTGCGCCGCCAGTTCCGGAAAAATATCTTCGCCGCCCGCGATGCCGATCAGTTCAGACACCCATCTGATCGCGCTGATGGGCGGCTCATCCCACTCTTCGAAATAGATCTTCGGGCGCCGCGGCAGGGCCTGCGCAGCCTTGGCCATGTCAGCCAGCTGGTGCTGCATTGCGGCCATCAGCGCCAGGCCCCGCTCACCCTGCCCCACCATTGCCGCCAGCTGAAAAAGCATTGAAAAAATCCCGGCTACGCTGCGCTGGTTGAACACCGTGACCTGCACCCCGGCGCGAATCAGCGCGGCGGCAATGTCGGCCTGCATGTCGGAAAAGCCCAGCACGCAGTCGGGCTGCAGCGCCAGAATCTTGTCGATCCTGGCGCTGGTGAACGCGCTCACCCGCGGTTTTTCGTGTCGCGCCCGGCGTGGCCGCACGGTATAGCCCGAGATGCCGACGATGCGGTGCTCCTGCCCCAGCAGGTAAAGCCACTCGGTGGTTTCCTCGGTCAGGCAGACAATGCGCTGCGGACCGGGTGGCATGGCAGCAGGCAGTTTCATCGCAAGGTTTCCAGATGACTCACGGCCAGCGCGTCACAGTTTGGGCGTCCAGCTCAGGCCGATGTACAGACTGCGGGGCTGCTGGTTGTAGCCATACACCGTCTGGTAATCCTCATCGAACGCATTGTCCAGCCGCGCTTTCAATTCAACACCAGGCTTGACCAGGTAAGACAGCGTCAGATCGATCACCGTGTAGGCGTCCAGCGTGGTGTTGACCGTGCTGAAGGTGGCTGGATCGCTGTAGGCATCGGGCCGCTCGCCGCTGTAGACCAGGTCAGCACCCAGGCGCCAGGCTCCCACCGGATGAGAAACGCCCAGTGACGCCAGGGTGGCGGCACGGCGCAGCAAACGCTGCCCGGTGATATCGTCCACCGGGTCTTGCAGCGTCAGGCTGGCGCGCAGATCGCTGGCCTGCACGCTGCCCCGGTAGGACAACTCCCAGCCCGAGTTGCGCGTGCGGCCCAGATTGGCAAAGGCAGAGGTCGTGTAATCGTAATTCAACTGATCCTGCACCCGCGTGTTGAAATAGCTGGCGCGCAGCAGCTGGCCGCCCTGCTCGTAGATCACACCCAGCTCCTGGCTGTAGGCATGTTCCGGTTTCAGCGCCGGGTTGCCGTAGCCTGGTGCATACAGGTAGCCCAGTGGCGGCGCATTGAAGGCGCTCGACGTGCTCGCGTTCACTTTGATCCGGTTCGTCACCGGATAACTGTAACCAAGGTAGCCGGTGTCTTGACTCAAATCACCCACCTTGTCGTGGCGCACATTGAGTTGGAGCTGGCCTTTGCCAAGCTGGCCTTCCAGCCCGGCAAACAGGGCGCTGGTATCACGTTCCTCGTCATAGGGCGAGACAAAGGCTGAGTCACTGCTGCTGTCGACCCGCTGGCGCTGCAGTTCCAGGCCGGCACTGGCCAGCCAGTTGTCATCCAGCGCCAGCGTGTTGACCCAACTCAGCACGCTGGTCCGGGACTTGAAGCGATCGTTGGAACCATAAAACCCGTCGTCGTGGGTGCTGCTTTTTTCTGACTGTTCGCTGAGTGAAAAGCGGCTGCGCCAGTTGCCCCAGGTGTTGTCAGTGAACAGCGTGGTCTGCGTCATGCGGGTCGTTGATGTCTGCAGATCTGTGGCCGTGCCAAAGGCATTGTCATAGTCGGTATCGGCATCAGACTGCATGAAGCGAACGCCGAAACTGTGCGCGCTGGAGAGCCGGTGCACCAGCGACAGATTGCCGCTGGTGTTGCTGTAACCGTCCGCATCCGGGTTGGCGCCCGGAAATTGCGCCGGATTGAGGGCAGAGATACCGTCTGTGGCCAGATAGGTAATGCCAGCACCCACGGTGGTGTCACCCAATCTGGCGCTCGCATTGCCGGAAATCTTGCGGCCGTCACGCGGCCCCCCTTCCAGGGTCAGATTGGCACTGGGCTCGCGGCTGCCACGCCGGGTGAAAATCTGGATGACCCCGCCGATCGCGCCCGAGCCATAAATGGCCGAGACGTTGCCGCGCACTATTTCAACGCGCTCGATGTTGTCCAGCATCAGATGCTCCAGGCTGACAGAACCCGAGGCGTCCTGCCTGTTTTGAGGCACGCCATCGATCAGCACCAGCGTTTGCAGCGACGGCGCGCCGCGCATGAAGACGCTCGACACCGTGCCGATTCCACCATTCTGGATGCGCTGCAAGCCAGCCTCGCGCTGCAGCAGCGACACCAGATCAGCCGCCTGGGAGCGCTCGATGTCCTGGCGGCTGATCAGCGTGGTGTGTGGCAGCGTCGAGCTCAGCAACTGCTCGTTGCGGCTGGCTGTGACCACCACCTCGTTCAGCGCCACCTCGGTCTGGACCTGCCCAAGAGACGGGAATGCGGCAAAGACAGCCAGCGTGGACGCGCCAAAGCGCACGGCAGATCGGCCGCACCCGGAAAAGATATTAGATTTCATCGTTAAGAAAAGAACCATCAAAAGCTCTCACCGTCGTCCCCGACAGTGCCTGAGCGTCACGGTTGCGCGCTTGCGCGCGCAGCCACCGTGTTGGCCGGTATCCGGGCTGGCGGAATCAACCTCCATCGCCTTCCCAAGCGTTTGTTCAGTGCGCTCAGTGACAATGATGGAAGCGGCGTCTTGCGACGCGTCCACTTACCGTTGCGGGGGCAGCGCAGGTTAGGCTGGGCTCCGTTGAGCTTCGCCCTCCTGCTTCCCGTTGAACCGCGGCGTGTGAACCACGTCGCGAGCACCAACGCCACAATTCTAGTGTAGTGTTGCACGCTTGACGGCACATTTAAAACCGATGGATTTTTGGTCAGGGCTAGGCGCAAACCACAGCGATACCAGTGGGTATCGCGCGGATTTGCAACAACGCCATGGCCAAAAAGACACTGTTTTAAGTGCCGGATAGCGTGCAACACCACACTGGTAGCGTATTGACCGATGTCCCGGAATAACGGGGACAAATGCAAAGACCTCTTTATTCAGATTTATTTGGCGGTACGATAAAGCCCCTATGTGCCTGGCTGCTCCTGACATGACTCAAAAGCCCGCCAATCCAATTGGCCGCTGGCCTGCTGTTCGAAAAAAGGAAGGGTTGGCATGAAAGTCAAATTCTGGGGCGTGCGTGGCTCCATCGCCTCGCCCGGCCCCAAAACCGTGCGTTATGGCGGCAACACCACCTGCATTGAAATCCGCACCGACAGCAACGAGCTCATCATCATCGATGCGGGTACCGGCATCTTTCCACTGTCCCAGACTCTGCTCAATGAATTGCCGGTCACGGCCAATGTGCTGATCACGCACTCGCATTGGGATCATATTCAGGGCTTGCCGTTTTTCATGCCGAACTTTATCGAAGGCAACACCATGCGTTTGCATGGCGCCTTTGATGCCGTTCTGGGCAAGGGCATCGAGCAGGTCATGGCGGTGCAACTGCAATACAGCTACTTCCCGGTGCGCGAGGATGAAATGAAAGCCCGCATCGAGTACGTGACGCTGGCACCCGGGCAGGACATCCGGATCGGCAGCGCCACGGTCACGCCTTATCTGATGAACCATCCGGTGGTGGACTTTGGCTACCGGATTGAAGAAAACGGCAAGTCCGTCTTTTTCACGGGTGACCACGAACCGCCGTTCAACCCCCTGGCGCCTGGTGATGCCGGCTTTGCGCAGGCGCAACAGGAGGTGCAAGACAGAAACAACTATCTGTTGCAGGCCATGCAGGGCGTGGATGTATTGATCGCAGATTGCTCATACACCACTGCCGAATACCCGAAAAAGATCGGCTGGGGCCATGGCACCTACCACTCAAGCATCGAATATGCCAAAAATGCCGGCGTCAAGCACCTGTATTGCACTCACCATGAGCCCACCCGCAGCGACGATGCCCTGGAGGCCGTTTTTGTCGAGGCCCTGGCCGACCATCCGCGTTCAGCCGGGGACCCCGTCTACCATCTGGCCCGCGAAGGTGACTGCTTCGAGTTCTGAGTCATACCCCGTGCAGCAGGTCATTTATTCAAACCGGCACGCGCTGCACGACGTGACAGCGACGCGGCAACTGGAACACCAGTTGCAACAAACCCTGCCTGCGCACACCCTGATGGCGCGCGCTGGTCTGGCGGTGGCCAGGCTGGCGCTGGCCATCGCCCCCCATGCCCGCAACGTCTGGGTGGCCGCGGGGCCTGGCAACAACGGCGGCGACGGGCTCGAGGCTGCCATGCATTTGCAGAACTGGGGCAAATCGTGCTTTGTCACCTGGCTGGGCAAGCCTGAGCTGGCTTCATTCGACACCCGGGTCTCGCTGCAAAACGCCCGCCATGCTGGCGTGCCATTTGCAGATGCGCCACCACAACACCATGACTTGTGCATCGATGCCTTGCTGGGCATCGGCTCACAATTGCGCGAGCCATCAGGCTTGATGGCCGAATGGATTGAACACCTCAACCGGTCCGCCGCGCCCGTACTGGCGGTGGATGTTCCCACCGGCCTGCAGGCCGACACGGGTGCGGCCAGCGTGTGCAGCGTCAAGGCCAGCCACACCCTGAGCCTGCTGACGCTCAAGCCTGGTTTTTTTACCGCTCAGGGCCGTGATCTGGCCGGAACCGTCTGGCTCGACGACTTGCAGCGCGGGCAAGAAGGCGTCAACAGGGTGATGCCCAGCGCCTGGCTGGCTGGCCAACCGGCACCCAGCCGCCGCAAGCATGCCAGCCACAAAGGCAGTTATGGCGATGTGGTCGTGGTCGGCGGTGCCAAGGGCATGACCGGTGCCGCGCTGCTGGCGGCCTCGGCGGCACTGCACGGTGGTGCGGGACGAGTCTATGTCAGTCTGACAGACGACCAGCCCATGCCGCTGGACCCAACCCAGCCCGAGCTGATGTTCAGAAGCCTGGACACACTTCCCCTGGAGGCGATGACGGTGGTATGCGGCTGCGGTGGCGGCGCAGAAATTGCCCGCCAGTTGCCCGAGCTTTTCAAGTCAGCCGGAAAACTCGTTCTGGATGCCGACGGCCTCAATGCCATCGCGCAGTCCAGCCAACTGCAAACCCTGCTTGGCGCGCGCGGCCAGCAACAGCGCGCCACCGTGCTGACACCACATCCGCTGGAAGCGGCCAGGCTGCTGGCGTTCAGCGCGGCCGAGGTGCAAACCAACCGACTGGTAAGTGCGCAGCAACTGGCCCGACGCTTTTCCTGCACCGTGGTACTCAAAGGCTCCGGAACCGTGATCGCCCAGACCGATGCAACCCCGGTCATCCATCCGACGGGCAACGCCAGACTGGCAACAGCTGGCACCGGGGACGTGCTCGCGGGATTGATTGGTGCGCGTCTGGCTCAGGGGCACGCTGCCTTGGATGCCGCCTGCCAGGCCGTCTATCAGCACGGCCAGGTCGCAGACCTCTGGCCGTCAGACCAGGCGCTGACGGCCTCCCGGCTGGCGCATGCCCTGACCTGCTGATTTTTGGGTGGTTTGATCAGCCGCGCCCGACAAAAGGCATGTTGGTCGCCATCACCGTGTGGAACAGGACATTGGCCTGTAACGGCAAATTGGCCATGTACAACACCGACTGGCCCACAATCGCCACATCCATGACCGGCTCGATGGCCAGCGTGCCATTGGCTTGCAAAATTCCGGTCTGCATGCGCCGGGTCATTTCGGTGGCGGCATTGCCAATGTCAATCTGGCCCACGGCAATGTTGTATTTGCGACCATCGAGTGCGGCGGTTTTGGTCAGCCCCGACACCCCGTGTTTGGTGGCGGTGTAGGCCACTGAATTGGGCCGTGGCGCGGTGGCTGAGATGGAGCCGTTGTTGATGATGCGCCCGCCCATGGGGGTTTGCGCCTTCATCACCCGAAAAGCCTGGCGCAGGCACAGGAACATACCGGTGAGGTTGACATCGACCACCTTTTGCCAATCAGACAGGGTCATGTCTTCCAGCAAACCGGGCGGCGCATTGCTGCCGGCGTTGTTGAACAGCAAATCGACACGGCCGAATTTTTGCACCGCCGCATCGAACAGCGCCACCACCGAGGCCTCTTGCGAGACATCGGCCGGCACCGCCAGCGCCTGCTGCGCTAGGCCAGACAAGTCCAGGACCTCCTGCAAAGGCGGCAATCGCCGGCCTGCCAGCACCACCTGCCAACCGTCGGCCAGCAAGGCCAGCGCAGTGGCTTTGCCAATACCCGTACCAGCGCCCGTGACCAGGGCAACCTTGCTCGTTTGTGTCATGATTTTTCCGGTGATTGAAGTTTGGGTTAACTGCGGCGACGTGGTTTGCGCGCCTTGTCCCGAGTTTTGCCAGGCGCTGGCGCTTTGGCGCCGGCCGAGCGCCTGGCGGCCCCGGCACGCGGCAACGCAGTGGCGCTGGATCGGCCACGCCGCTCCGGGCTGACCACACTAGCATCGTCATCAAACAACTTGCGATCGATGCCCTCATACACCAGGCTGCGCTCCTTGACAGGACGGGTCAGCAAGCCATCGTTTTCGGTGAGCAGGCGGAAATCGATGCGCCTGCCGTCGAGGTCGACCCGGCTCACCTGCACCCGTACCCGCGTACCCAGGGCGTAGCGCATGCCGGTGCGCTCGCCGCGCAGTTCCTGGCGCGCTTCATCATAGCGGTAATACTCGCCGCCGAGTTCTGTGATGTGCACCAGGCCCTCGACATACATCGCGTCGAGCGTGACAAAAATACCGAAGCTGGTGACCGCGCTGACCACGCCGCCAAACTCCTCGCCCAAGTGGTCACGCATGTACTTGCACTTGAGCCAGGCCTCCACATCGCGGCTGGCTTCATCAGCGCGGCGCTCGTTGGCACTGCAATGCAGGCCGGCATCCTGCCAGGCCTGCATGTCGGCACTGGGCTTGCGCGGCTTTTGCCCGGGTTCCCTGACCCTCGAAGCCAGGTTCTTCTCGAGCCGTCTGGACAGCTTGGCGTGCTGCTCACCCGGTGTCGGCAAAATCGGCAACTGGTACTTGCTCTTGCGCAAAATGGCCTTGATGACACGGTGCACCAGCAGATCAGGGTAACGCCGGATCGGGCTGGTGAAATGGGTATAGGCCGCAAACGCCAGTCCAAAGTGGCCGCTGTTTTCAGGCGTGTATATAGCTTGCTGCATGGAGCGCAGCAACATGGTCTGGATCTGCTGGGCGTCAGGCCGGTCTTTGGTGGCTTTGGCAATGGCCTGAAATTCAGCGGGAGACGGGTCGTCACTGACGCTCAGGCCTACTCCGATAACTTTCAGGAAATTTCGCAGCAACTCGATTTTTTCGGGTGTCGGCCCTTCGTGCACCCGGTACAAGCCGACATGCTTGCTCTGGGCAATGAAATCGGCGCTGCAGACGTTGGCCGCCAGCATGGCTTCCTCGATCAGCTTGTGGGCGTCATTGCGCGTACGCGGCACGATTTTTTCAATGTGGCCCGCTTCGTCACAAACGATCTGCGTCTCCACAGTTTCAAAATCGACCGCGCCCCGGCGTTCGCGCGACTTGAGCAGCGCACGGTACACGTCATGCAGGTTCATCAGGTCGGTGATCCGATCCGGGTGCCTGGCCGCCTCGGGACCGCGGGTGTTGGCCAGAATGGCAGCCACCTCGGTGTAGGTGAAACGCGCGTGGCTCCACATCAGCGCCGGGTAAAACTGGTAGGCCGTGACCTCGCCATCGGAGCTCACGATCATGTCGCAGACCATGCACAGGCGCTCGACCTCGGGATTCAGCGAACACAGCCCGTTGGACAACTTCTCGGGCAGCATCGGAATGACCCGGCGCGGAAAATAGACACTGGTGGCACGGTCATAGGCATCGATGTCGATGGCCGAGCCGTTTTCCACATAGTGGCTGACATCGGCAATCGCCACCAGCAAGCGCCAGCCTGAAACGGCCGCCTTGCCCTTGCCGATCCTGTAGGGCTCGCAGTACACCGCATCGTCGAAGTCACGCGCATCTTCGCCGTCAATGGTCACCAGCGGTACATCGGTCAGATCGACGCGCTGGGTTTGATCTTGCGCTCGCACAGCATCGGGCAAGGCCCGCGCCTGCGCAATGCAGGCCTCGGAAAACGCATGCGGCACATCGTATTTGCGCACCGCGATCTCGATCTCCATGCCGGGGTCGTCAACGTCGCCCAGCACCTCCTTGATGCGTCCCACCGGCTGGCCGAACAGCGCGGGTGGTTCGGTCAGCTCGACCACCACGACCTGGCCTGCTTTGGCCAGGCCGGTGCCAGCTTTCGGGATCATTACATCCTGGCCGTAGCGCTTGTCCTCGGGTGCCACAATCCAGATGCCACTTTCACACAACAGGCGGCCGATGATGACCTGCGTGCTGCGCTCCACAATCTCGACCACACGGCCTTCGGGGCGGCCCTTGCGGTCACTGCGCACGATGCGCACCTTGACGCGATCCTTGTGCAGCACGGCGCGCATTTCATTGGGCGGCAGGTAGATGTCGGCCTCGCCGTCGTCCCGGATGACAAACCCGTGGCCGTCGCGATGCCCTTGAACGATTCCTTCAACTTCTTCCGGCAGTGCGCCGGTTTGCTTGGTATTTTTGATACAATGCCTTCTTTCCTGAAATGCCCAGGTGGCGGAATTGGTAGACGCACTAGTTTCAGGTACTAGCGAGTAACTTCGTGGGGGTTCGAGTCCCTTCCTGGGCACCAATATAAATGAATTCCAATTATTTTTTGTGCAAGTCCTTGTGCAGGAAATTGGGAGATTTGAACACTAAGCTGATTACAAAGCTGAGTCCGAAGCTGCTGCCAACGTCGATGACTTTGCAGCGGCTTTTTTGTTGCACGGGACGCATTTTAAGCGGCGCTGTCAACATGGCTGGGCAATCAGGTCATGCCCTCGCGCGGCCACGATCCGTGCCTTGGTGAATTCGCCAACGCGCAACGTTTTGCTGATCTTCTCGGGTGGCAGCAGCCTGACCTGGCCATCAATTTCCGGCGCATCGGCATACGAGCGCCCCACACCGCCTTTTTTACCCAGACCCGGCGCTGAATCCACCAGTATCTGCATGGTGGCGCCCACGCGTTTTTCCAGTTTGGCAGCCGAGACTGCTTCTGCCACGGCCATGAAGCGGGCACGGCGTGCCTCGCGCTCGGCTTCTGGCAGCATGCCAGCGAGTTCATTCGCCGCCGCACCTGCCACCGGGCTGTAGGCAAAACAGCCGGCCCGATCGATTTGCGCTGCGCGCATGAAGTCCAGCAAGTGTTCGAACTCGGCTTCGGTTTCGCCCGGAAAACCGGCAATGAAGGTACTGCGCACCACGATGTCAGGGCAGGCCTCGCGCCAGCGCAGAATGCGTTCCAGGTTTTTTTCGCCACTGGCTGGACGTTTCATGCGCTTGAGCACCTCCGGATGGCTGTGCTGGAACGGCACGTCCAGATAGGGCAGGATCAGCCCGCAGGCCATCAACGGCAAAATGTCATCCACGCTCGGGTAGGGATAAACATAATGCAGTCTGACCCAGGCACCATGCTGCTGCGCCATCTCGCCCAGCGCCTGCGCCAGTTCGAACATGCGGGTCTTGATGGGTTTGCCGTTCCAGAACCCCGTGCGGTATTTCAGGTCGACGCCATAGGCCGAGGTGTCCTGGCTGATGACCAGCAGTTCCTTGACGCCGCCCTCGAACAGCGCTTGCGCCTCCTTGAGCACATCGCCGATCGGGCGCGACACCAGATCACCGCGCATCGACGGAATGATGCAAAAGGTGCAGCGATGGTTGCAGCCTTCGCTGATCTTGAGGTAAGCGTAGTGCCGGGGCGTGAGCTTGATGCCGGCCACGCCAAAGGCATTGGGCACCAGGTCGACAAATGGATCGTGCGGCTTGGGCAGATGGGCATGCACAGCGTCCATCACCTCCCGGGTCGCCTGCGGGCCGGTGACGGCCAGCACGCTGGGGTGCATCCGGCGCACCAGGCTGGTGCCGTCCTCACCGGCCTTGGCGCCCAGGCAACCCGTGACGATGACCTTGCCGTTTTCGGACAGCGCCTCGCCAATGGTGTCCAGGCTTTCCTTGACGGCATCGTCAATGAAACCGCAGGTGTTGACAATGACCAGATCGGCGCCCTGAAAGGTACTGGAGGTTTGGTAGCCCTCTGCATTGAGCTGCGTGAGAATCAACTCGGAATCGGTCAAGGCCTTGGCGCAGCCGAGGCTGACAAAGCCCACCTTGGGCACCGTGGCAGCAGGCGAGTTGGAAGCATTCATGACCATTGCTGTTACTTTTGATTGGGCAGGTTATTGATGCCGAATGCCCCCAGCATTTGCCCGGCCTGCTTTTGCATTTGCTCCTGCATTTGCGCCAGCCACGTCTTGGATTGCTCCAGGCTGCCGCCCAGCATGGCCTGCATGACCGGCGGCTGCATGGCGGCGTACTGCTGCCACATCTCGGGCGTGAAGCTCTTGGCTTGCTCGGCGAAACGGGTTTGGGTGTCAATCAGGGTCTGGATGTTTTTTTCCAGGTAGCCGCCCAAAAAACCCTGCATGGCGTGGCCGTAAAAGCGGATCAGACTTTCCAGAACCGGCGCCGTGAACATGGGCGAACCACCGGTTTCGGCTTCCAGAATGATCTGCAACAAAATACTGCGCGTCAGGTTCTCCCCGGTCTTGGCATCCACCACCTCGAAAGCCTCGCTTCGCATCACCAGGTCTTTCACTTCCGACAGGGTGATGTAGGCGGACGTTTTGGTGTCGTAGAGGCGCCGGTTGGGGTACTTCTTGATGACGCGCTGCGCGGCTGCTGGCGTCTCGGGCTTCTTGTCTTGCATGGCGGGTCAATCTGGAGCATTCAGGCTCGTATTTTCAAGGGCAATGCCCCATTTGGCCAGCGCCACGTCATCACTGACACGGGCATCGACCCAGCGCGCGCCAGCAGGCGTTTGTTCCTTTTTCCAGAACGGCGCCTTGGTTTTAAGGTAATCCATCAAAAACTCGCAAGCCTGAAAACTTTGACCGCGGTGGCTGGATGTCACCGCCACCATGACGATCTGATCGAGCGGCTGCAACAGGCCAATGCGGTGGATGACCCGGGCGCCAAAAATGTCGAAACGCTGATGCGCCGCGTCGATCATGGCCTCGATCGAGCTCTCGGTCATGCCCGGATAGTGTTCCAGCTCCATGCTGGTGATGCTGCCGTGCTCGCCCTCAGTGCGATCGCGCACGGTGCCGACAAAGCTGCAGACGGCACCGACACGCGGGTCCTGCGCGCGCAGCAGAGCAACTTCAACGCCGAGGTCAAAGTCTGCGCTCTGAATGGAAACCCGGGGCATGCTGGGCGTTGACATGGCTTCAGCCTCCGGTCACGGGCGGGAAAAACGCCACTTCAGCGCCCTCGACCAGCAGCGCAGCTTCATCGCACATGACGTGGTTGAGCGCCAGGCGCACCGCCTTGCCGCGCGCCAGGCTCTCGGCGTGGGCACCGCCCAGTGCAACAAGTTCGTCACGCAGCGCGCCCAGACTGGTCGCCCTGGTCTCGCGCTGTTCACTGCCGACTCCCATGGCCTCACGGATGGAGGCAAAATATTTCACAGTCACTTTCATGCCAACAGCTCCGAAAAAGGGATGAAGCGGACCACATCGCCAGGTGCAATTTGACACCCTGGCGGGTTGTCGACCAGTCCATCGCCCCACACCGTCGATGTCAGCACCCCTGAGCTCTGGTTGGCAAACAGCACCAGGCCGTCCGTCGCATCGCGTTTGACGCGCAGAAACTCTCGGCGCCTGTCGGCTCTGGTCCAGGCAAAATGGGCCGCCATCGGCATGGACTTGACGGCCAGTTCCGATGCGCCTTGCAACTTCAGCAGAAACGGCCGCACCAGCAGCAAGAAGGTGACGAAGCTCGACACCGGGTTGCCCGGCAAACCCATGAAGTGGGCCTTGGCGACACGGCCATAGGCAAACGGCTTGCCCGGTTTGATGGCAAGTTGCCACAAGTCCAGATGGCCCAGGCTTTCCACAGCAGGTTTGATGTGATCTTCCTCACCCACCGAAACGCCACCACTGGTCAGAATGACATCGTGCAGCTCGGCGGCCCCCCTCAGGGCATCGATCGTGGCCTCACGCTGGTCAGTCACGATGCCCAGATCACTCACCTCGCAGCCCAGGCGCTTGAGCAGCGCTTTCAAAAAAAAGCGGTTCGAGTTGTAAATGGCGCCCGCAGGCATGTCCTGTGGGGCGACATCACCTGGCATCACCAGTTCGTCACCGGTTGAAAACAGCGCCACCCGGGGACGTCGCGCCACGCTCAGCCCAGCCATGCCAATGCTCGCCGCCATCCCCAGAGAGGCTGGCGATAGCCTTTCACCCCGACGCAGCACGACTGCGCCGTGCGTGATGTCTTCGCCGGCGCGACGGATCCACTGGCCAGCTCGGGGCTGGACCTTGACGCGCACGCTGCCATCGGGCTGGACCTCGCAGTCTTCCTGCATCACCACCGCATCGGCACCTGCGGGGATGGGCGCACCGGTGAAAATGCGCGCCACCGTGCGGGCCGCCAAAGGCCCGCCGCTGGTGCCCGCCGGAATGCGCTGCGACACCGGAAACGACTGTGATGGGTCAGCCAATTCGGCACAATGCACGGCATAACCATCCATCGAGCTGTTGTCCTGCGGCGGCACCTGAAGCTGCGATACCAGATCCCGCGCCAGCACCCTGCCATCGGCATCGAACGTGGCCACTTGCTCGATTCCTTCGAGCACACTGGCGCACGCCAGCAATTGCGCCAGTGCGTCATCGAGCGATTTCATGGGCTGGTGAGCTGGACGAACGGCAGTCATGTGTAATTCTCAATATGGTAGTCGAACCGTGAACCCTGCGCTATCAACCAATCCACCACCGCGTCGGGATGATTGAGGTCGAGCACGGGCAACTGTGTGGGCGTGGGCAATTGATCCGGCGAATCGGTCGCGATGGCGGTGATGAAGTCGTCATGCGGGTAGCGCGCAGATTTGCCGGATTCGGCGCGCCAGACCTCGATTTTTTGCAGATCGGAATCCTTGAAACCTTCCACCAGCACCCAATCGACACCATCGTACAACTCGGCCAGCAGCTGGTGCACAGTGGGCCGCTTGGGCACTTCGAATTCACGCATCAGGGCCAGCCGCTTGTCAGACGCCACCACCACCTCAAAGGCACCCGCCTCGCGATGACGATAGGTGTCCTTGCCTTCGTGGTCAATGTCGAAACTGTGGTGGGCGTGCTTGACCACCGAAACCCGCAGACCCTTGAGCCGCAGGGCCGGAATCAGGCGCTCGACCAGGGTGGTTTTGCCCGAGCCAGAAAAACCGGCAAACCCAACCACCTTCATGCGCAGCGCCCTGCAATGAAGGACTTGATGGCTTGCACATCGGCCGGCATGTTGACCACGCGCCTGGGCAGGTCTTCGATGCCAATGAATTTGGCGGGTCGATCCGGCTCGCGCCCCGTGGCTTCGACGATGGTGGCGGCAAACTTGATGGGCAGCGCGGTCTCCAGCACGATCATCGGAATGCCTGCCTGAAGGTGTTCGCGCGCGACCTTGACGGCGTCTGCCGTGTGCGTGTCGATCATCATGCCGTGGCGCTCCCAGGTGTCCTTGATGGTCGCCA
>JBBINL010000004.1:0-36818 GCA_037443905.1 Burkholderiales bacterium
AAAACAAGTTGGCACGGAAACTGCTGCATAGACCCTGTGTTCGGTTGATTTTTTTATTTTTTAAGGAGTTGGTCATGAAACGTTCCATGCAAAAGGGTTTTACCCTCATCGAGTTGATGATCGTCGTGGCGATCATTGGTATTTTGGCTGCCGTGGCTTTGCCGGCTTATCAGGACTACACGGTGCGGGCGAAGGTGAGCGAGGTCATGTTGGCTGCCTCATCGGGCAAGGTTCCAGTTGCTGAGTTTTTCCAAACAAAGGGCGCGTTGCCAAGCTCGGCGTCAGTTGTACTGACTACTCAAACTTCACAATATGTATCTTCTTTAGCTTGGGATGGCGCTAAAATAACAGCTGTAGCTCAGAATCTTGGTGCTGCAGCTGCTGTGGGTAATATAACAATGACGCCCTCCGATGCTGGTAATGGTGTGCTGAACTGGGCCTGTGCCGGTTCATTGCCAACAAAATATTTGCCGTCAAGTTGCAAATAATTTAGAAGTTAGAAGGAAAAGACGCCCCATGAATATGGGGCGTCTTTTTTTGTACGAATTTTAAAAATTGGGTATTTTCATCATTTCAATATGGATGTAAGTTGATTTCAAAAGAGCATTATTTTTTGACGTTCGGCTTGGCCTTATTTCTGTTTTTTATTCTTCTTGCAGTGGCTTACTGGCCTGGCTTGCATGGCAGTTTCATATTTGACGACCTGCCAAATATCATCAGCAACCCGCTGCTGAGCAAATTCGATGGTTCTGCGTCTTCGCTTGTGGCAGCGGCTACCAGTGGCACATCAAGTTCACTTGGTCGCCCTCTCAGCATGGCAACCTTCGCGCTGAACTTTTACGTTTTCGGCGACGCACCTTTCTCTTTCAAGCTCACGAATCTGGTGATTCACATGGCCAACGCCATGTTGGTGTTTGTTTTGGTGCGGCAATTGTGGCAACGACTTGACCACGACACCCGCACCGCGCGCTCATTGATCCCGGCGACCTTGGCTACCGCCGTTTGGGCTTTGCACCCGATCAATCTGACGCCCGTTCTTTTTGTGGTGCAGCGCATGACGAGTTTGTCGGCGCTTTTCATGCTCGCAGCACTCACGCTCTACCTGTATGGTCGCAAGGCAAAAAGCGTGGCAGGCCATTTGGCCATGGCAACCAGCATCCTGCTGTGCTGGCCCGCAGCGATCCTCTCCAAAGAAACCGGCGTGCTGCTACCGGTTTATGTGTTTTTGATTGAATGGTTGGTGCTTGGCACGTTCAAGTCAGTGCCGGCCAAGTTCAAATGGCTGAGTTTGCTGGCGCTTGGGGCTGCCGTGCTTGGACTGTGCTGGGCCAAGTGGAGCTTCATCACCGCCGGCTACGGCGTGCGGGACTTTAATCTGGGTGAGCGCTTGCTCACAGAAACGCGCGTGCTCTGGTTCTATGTTCGGCAACTGCTGTTGCCCACACCGGAGGTTTTTGGCCTATTCCATGACGACATTGCCATTTCGCGCGGACTACTGCAACCTGCCTCCACCTTGCTGGCCATGGTGGGCTGGCTGGCGGCCATGATGTTGGCACTGCAACAGCGCTCGCACAGGCCGCTGTTCAGCTTTGCCGTATTCTGGTTTTTGGCGTCGCACCTGCTGGAATCGACCATCTTCCCGTTGGAAATTGCCTATGAGCATCGCAACTACCTGGCCTCGCTGGGCCTGTGGGTGTGGCTGGCGAGTCTGTTGTTTCCTGAGGCATCAAAGCCAACGTGGATGGTGCCCCGGCTGGTTTTGGCAGGGAGTTTTCTGGTCTTTTGTGGGCTGGTCACCCATCTGCGGGCGATGCAATGGGCTGATGAGTTTCAACGCTCGCAAATCGAGGTGGCTGACCATCCTGCCTCTGCCCGCGCCAACTACCAGGCCGCCACGGTGGCCATGCAGCGCACCTATGAGTCGGGAGGCGGTGGCCCGATGGCCTACCAGATGGTGCAATTTCATTACAAGCTGGCAGCCAAGCTCGACCAAAATAGCAAGTCACCGCTCATGGGTTTGCTTTACCTTGATTGCATCGCCGGTGTGCCAAAAAATAGAGAAGTCACAACGCAAATGCTGGATCGTTTTGCGTCTGGCCGATTCACCTTTGGCGACCGTGCGGTGGTGCAGAGCCTGTCTGAGTTGTTGGTTGAAAACCGCTTGTGCCTTGACGACCCTGAAGTGACGGCCCTCATTAACGCGGCACTTTCAAACCCGACAGCCGATGGCCCCATGCGCGGCATGATCTATGCTGTGGCCATGGACCATGCCGCTGCCAAAATGCACAACACACCGCTGGCTTTGGCTTATGCCCGGGCGGCGGTTGCCAGTGATCCGGGTAGTGTGGCTCTGCGGGTCAACTTGATTCATTTGTACATTCAGTCCAGTCAGGTTCAGGAGGCGCGCAAGGAGTATGCTGGTCTGGTTGCCAGAAAAATTCTGGCCAAGAATCAGGCAAGCGTCAACGAACTGAAGAACCTCTTTGAGACGATGGAGAAAAATGCCAACAGTCGCCAATAAGCGAGTTGATACTCACTCAATAGTGATTCCTGCACGCAATGAAGCTTGCGGTTTGGTAAGTCTTTTGCCAGTTTTGGCAAAACAATTTCCACAGGGTGCAGAAATCATCGTCGTCAACGACGGCTCCACCGATAACACGCTGGCGGTGTGTGCAGAACACAAGGTCAAGGTTATCACCCACCCCTACCCCAAAGGCAATGGCGCTGCCATCAAGACCGGGGCGCGCGCGGCATGCGGTGACGTCATCATATTCATGGATGCCGATGGCCAGCACCAGCCGGAAGACATTCCCGCGCTGCTGCAAAAGTTTGAAGAAGGCTACGACATGGTGGTGGGCGCCCGGCAAACGGGCTCGCAGGCCGGCATGCATCGGGCGGTGGCCAATGACGTGTTCAGCCGCTTTGCCAGCTGGATGGTGCGCCAGCCCATTGCCGACCTGACATCAGGCTTCAGGGTGGTGCGGGCGGCACGGTTCAGGCAGTTTTTGTACCTGCTGCCCAACGGCTTTTCTTACCCCACCACCATCACCATGAGTTTTTTCAGGGCGGGTTACAGCGTGGCCTATGTGCCCATTCATTCACCCCGGCGCAGCAGCGGCAGCAGCCATATCCGCCCGCTGCGCGATGGTGTGCGGTTTTTGCTGATCATCATCAAGATCGGCACACTGTTTTCGCCGCAAAGGCTGTTTTTGCCGATGAGCGCCGGGTTTTTTCTGACCGGCATGGGCTACTACCTGTTCACCTATCTGTCTGAGGGCAGATTCACCAACATGAGTGCCTTGCTGTTCATTGCGTCCATTTTCATTTTTCTGATCGGCATTGTTTCCGAGCAGATTTCTGCGCTGCATTTCAAGGACATCGACACCAAAGATATGCAAGGTGACTAGCTTGAACGTCTTGATGAGCAGCACCTCGTACCCGCAAAACCTGCAGGACTGGCGCGGCCGCTTTATTGCCAACCTGGCCGCTGCGCTGGCCCGGCGTGACGATGTCAAGTTGTCGCTTTGGGCGCCGCCCGGTGAACTGCCCGCCCATGTCACCGATGCGGCAACGGCGTCTGATGCGCTCTGGCTGACGCGCGTGTCGCAACAAGGCGGCATGGCGCAACTGCTGCGCACGCGCCGGGCGTTGGCCGCCGGGTCGGTACTGTCGTTGTTGAACCGTCTGGGCCGCACCTACCGCCACCAGCGCGCTGACGTGGTGCATGTGAACTGGCTGCAAAACGCCTTGCCGCTGTGGGGCACTCGCACGCCGGCATTGATCACGGTGCTGGGCACCGACTTTGCCCTGCTGCGCCTGCCCGGCATGAAGCTGCTGCTGCGATCTGTGTTGAAGCAACGCCGCGCCATTCTGGCGCCCAACGCGGCTTGGATGCAGCCCGCGCTGGAGCAGGCTTTTGGCGATCTGGCCGAGATCCGTCCGATAACTTTTGGCGTGGATTCCTCCTGGTTTGAAGTGGTGCGCCATCCACCTGCAGGCAACGCGCGCCATTGGCTGGCCATTACACGGCTCACCAAAAACAAGATTGGCGACCTGTTTGGCTGGGGCGAAGGCCTGTTTGATGGGCAGCGGCAGTTGCACCTGTTCGGCCCGATGCAGGAGCACCTTGCGCCGCCGCCCTGGGTGCGTTACCACGGCCCGACGCACCCGGCCGAGTTGCTGCAAACATGGTTCCCCCAAGCCTGTGGCCTGATCACCCTGAGCCGCCATGACGAGGGGCGCCCGCAAGTGATGCTTGAAGCCATGGCCGCCGGGCTGCCGGTGCTGGCCTCTCATTTGCCGGCGCACCGCGACATGGTGCAGCACCGCCAGACCGGCTGGCTGGCCGCCACCCGCGACGAACTTTGGCAAGGGCTGGACTGGCTGGACGACCCCGCGCAGAACCAGCAGACCGGCCAAACGGCCCGCCAGTGGATCAGGGACTCGATTGGCACCTGGGACGACTGCGCTGGCCGCTATGCCGCCGCCTACCAGGACCTGATGGAGCACAAGGCATGAACCCAGAAGGCGTGCTGTTGCTCGGTGGCACTGGCTTTATTGGCAGCGCACTGGCCCGGCAGTTGCAGCGGGAAAACCGCAGCGTGCACAGCCTGGGTGGGCGCAATTCGGATCAGCTGGAACGACTGCTGCCGCAATGCAGCACGGTGATTCACTTGGCGTCTGCCACCACGCCGGGGTCGTCGGCTCGCCAGCCATGCCTGGAGCTTGGCAACCTGGCCCTGACGCTGCGCCTGCTGGACGCGTTGCGGGCGCACCCGCACATCCATTTGATCTACTTTTCATCTGGCGGCACCGTCTATGGCAACCCGAAGCAACTGCCGGTATCAGAAGACAGCCCGCTGGCGCCACTGTCCAACTACGGCGCTGGCAAGGCGGCGCAAGAGAGCTTTTGCCAGGCGTTGCGCGCCATTGGCCAGGCCGTGACCATCTTGCGCCCGTCCAACGCCTACGGGCCGGGCCAGACCCTGAAACGCGGCTTTGGCCTGGTGCGCACCCTGCTGGAGCACGCCCGCGCGGGCGCCGCTGTGGAAATATGGGGCGATGGCGAAACGGTGCGCGACTTCATCTACATTGACGACATCGTCGAAGCCACCTTGCGTTTCATCCAGCAGCCGCAAGACTGCGGCACCTACAACCTGGGCAGCGGCGTGGGCTACAGCATCAACCAGGTCAAGGCCGTTGTAGAAAGCGCGTGCGGCATGACATTGAATACCAGCTATCGACCGGCACGCGGCACCGATGTGCGCAACGTGGTGCTGGACTGCGCGCATCTGAATGAACGGCTGGGTTGGCAGCCAACTGTGGGGTTGGCGGACGGAGTGGCGCGGACTTGGGCCGCGTTATCAATCCCAACTGCTGCTGTGTCCAGATGATTCAGTTTGACTATTGCCTGAAATATCTGCCGTGCAAAAAATATGCCTTTCCGTAATTTTCAAGTCCCATGGCCACGCAAGGCGCCCAGCGAAAGGAGGGGCAATTGCATCTACGTTTGATGACACGAGTGGTGAGCTGGCCATACAAGTTGTGTTTTTTATTGCACCATGAACGGCACGCCATCTATGGCTGATTGTCAGTTCTACTTACAATCAGCCATAGATGTTTGCAAAAGCTTGACGTCCCCATGATTCCACGCATTGCAGAAACCAGGTTGCGGGACTTTGCCACCGGCTACCCGGTGCTGGCCCTGACCGGCCCGCGCCAGTCTGGCAAGACCACGCTGGTGCGAGCGGTTTTTGGGGCATTGCCTTACGTCAATCTGGAAAACCCGGCGCAGCGTGAGTTTGTCCAGAGCGACCCGCAAGGGTTTTTTGCCCGCTATGCCGATGGCGCCGTGATCGATGAGGCCCAGCGTTGCCCGGCGCTGTTTTCCTGGCTGCAGGTCATTGTGGACGAAGCCCGCAAACCGGCGCATTTTGTGTTGACCGGTTCGCAGCAATTCGGGCTGCTGGCAGGCATCGCCCAGAGTCTGGCTGGCCGGGTGGCCATGATCGACCTGTTGCCGTTTTCTGCTGCAGAGCTGGGCGCCGTTGGCTTGTTGCCCGAATTTCTGGATCAGGCGCTGTTTCAGGGCGGCTATCCACCCATTCACGACCGTCATCTGGACCCGACCGCCTGGTATTCCAACTACATTCAGACGTATCTTGAACGTGACGTTCGGCAGTTGATCCAGGTGCGCGACCTGGCACAATTTCAACGATTTTTGCGTCTGTGCGCCGGACGCAGCGGGCAATTGCTCAACCTGAGCGCTCTGGGCGAAGAAGCCGGGGTCAGCCACAACACGGCGCGGGAATGGCTGTCGGTGCTTGAGGCGAGTTTTGTGATCCATCGGGTGCCGCCCTTTCACCGCAATTTCAACAAACGCCTGGTCAAGACGCCCAAACTGTATTTCACGGACAGCGGCATCATGGCCTGGCTGTTGGGCATCGAAAACGCCGGGCAGATCGCCACGCATCCGCTGCGCGGCGCGCTGTTCGAGACCTGGGTGGTGGGCGAGTTCGTCAAGCGGCGCACCAACGCCGGGTTGCGGCCCAACCTGTTCTTCTGGCGCGACCGCGCCGGCCATGAAATTGATTTGTTGCTTCAAGATGGCGGGGTCATTCGTCCGGTCGAAATCAAGTCTGGTGCCACTGTCCAGCGTGACGCGGTGCGCAGTTTGGAAAAATGGCGCGATGTTGCAGGTGCCGAGGCCGGGAGGTCGATGCTGGTTTATGGCGGCAACGAGTCGCAAACCCGCAGCGAACTCGATATTCTGGCGTGGCGCGAGGTGTGAGGCAACGAAAGCGGAGGGATGAAACATGACGTACCAGACCATTTTCATCCGAAGACAATCAGGCGCACTCCCTGGCTTGCATCAGGCGTCTGCATGAGCCCGCCACCTTTGGTGTCTGTCTGCATCGCCAACTACAACGGCATGGACGTGATTGATGACTGCCTGCGCTCGGTGCTGGACCAGCAGGGCGATGTGGTGGTCGAAATCATCGTGCACGACGATGCATCCACGGATGGCTCTGTGGACTACATCCGCCAGCATTACCCACAGGTGAAACTGATCGCGAGCGCAGAAAACGTAGGCTTTTGCATAGCCAACAACCGCATGGCCGATGCGACCAAAGGCCAATACCTGCTGCTGCTGAATAACGATGCCGCGTTGTTTCCGGATGCTTTGCTGACGCTGTTGGCGGAGGCGCAAAGCCTGGGCAAGCCTGCCATCCTCACCCTGCCGCAGTTTGATGCCACTAGTGGTGAAATGGTTGACCGAGGCTGCTTGCTGGACCCATTCTTTAACCCGGTGCCCAACTTAGACCCAAAGCGCAGCGATGTTGCCATGGTGATCGGCGCTTGCCTGTGGATACCCAAAGACCTTTGGGACGAGCTGGAGGGCTTTCCGGAATGGTTTGGGTCGATTGCCGAGGATATGTATTTGTGCTGTCGGGCAAGGCTGGCGGGGTGTGCGGTGCGGGCACTGGCAGTGTCTGGGTACCGGCATTGGCAGGGGAAGAGTTTTGGGGGGAATCGGGTCGTAGAAAGCCGGCTAACCACGACGTTCAGGCGGAGGGCCTTGTCGGAGAGGAACAAGACTTTCGTTATGGCAACTACGATGCCAGCGCCGTTCATTTTTCTTTTACTACCTTTGCACTTGGTGTTGCTCTTAACTGAGGGGGTACTGCTTTCTTTGATGAAAATGGAATCTGCCTTCTTAATGCGTATATATTTCCCAGTATTTCATTCGCTAGTAATCGATTGGGTGAATCTGCATAAGACACGTACAGCTGTTCTGCGCAACCGCAACATTTCTAGCGCCGACTACTTTGCTGTGTTCAAACTATTGCCCTACAAGCTGGTCATGGTGATTCGGCACGGACTGCCACTTCTTGCCTAGCATTGAAATTGGTTGGGAAATTTAAGATTTCTAGCCCATTTTTTATTCCCCCACTTTTCAGTTAAGGGAGCCCAATATCCACCGCCTTAGGCGATGTTGCAACTCAACTGGGATTGCAGATATCAAACGCCCTGACCAGGGGTGGCGTCGCAACCTCAGGCCTGCTAGGAATGTGGCACGTCGCATCGCAAGCATCGTACTTTCAAAAAAGGCTAGCTGGGGCTTGCTGTAAGTGGCAGCGTACAAAAGTAACTTGTCCAAGGCGTTGGTAGCAAGTTTGTATTCGGTAAGTAGATAGTCAGTCTCCCAGTTCCATTCAATGGGTGAGTATGGCCGGTCTATTGGCTTCGGCGGTCGGGACGTGAGGAAGTTCTGCTCCCGAACCTTAAGGAAGAGGTCATTCCATTCGCGCGCTCCCCAGCGCCAGTCGCCAATCCACGTCCACTCGCGACCGGCAATACGCTCTGGCAGCGCGCCAAGATCAGTGACAATAATCGGGCGCGCCGCCTTCAACGCTGCGCTTAGCGTGTAGCAATAGGTTTCCGGCCAAAGAGCGGGAAACCACGCGATGTCAGAATTTGCAGATTCAATCAGCTGCGGTAAATCCTCATCTTCGTATTCGCCAGTTATGGATAGAAAGTTTTCAGGCGCGGTCAAAGGGCGCCATGCGTAGCCAATCAAAACAAAGCGCAGAGGCAGGCCGCGTTTGGCGGCATCAAGAGCGCATGCCTCAAGTATTGCGCCCCCCTTAATTTGACTGAGAGCACCAATAGCCAAAACAGTGAACGGTCGGTTGTTGCTGTAATTGCTCGTGATAGGTAACGAAATAGGTTGGCTACTGACGATATCCGGATGTGGTGCGACGGTATAGGAGCGATCAGGAAAGTAACGCCGAAGTCGTTCAGCTACATCATGGCTAGGAGTCAGTACGCGCGCGGCATCCGCCAAGCGCTGATACCACTTAGCACGCCAAGGAACAATACCTTCAGCTATACGGGGTATTTGCCCAAGGCAATTGTCGCACCCGTGATCATCAGGTTCACCACAATAGTGTCCGCTTTGGTCAACGAGATTAATACGCGGGCACACGGGATGGTAGTCGTGAATCGTAATGTCGTATGGAACATTGCACCGTTTCGGTAGTTGCCAGATGTCATCCGGTAGTCCAAGCCAGTGATGGAAGTGCGCGCGCACTACCCCAGCTGCATTTATGAATGAACACAATTCGTTCCAGTCCCGATTACGGTGAAAGAAGAGTCGCATGCCTTCATGTTCACGACACCAAGATAGCTCGATCTGATGGCTGACGGCGGCGCGCAAGAGCAGGAATTCAGCCTTGCCCGAAAAATGCCTTGCAACTTCGTATACGTGCCGAAGTACTCCACCTCCCAGATCATGACTAATTACCAAGATCACGGGCAGCCGGGACGCCTTCAGGCGAGTTAGGTCGACACGATGCCGCAACCTAGCGGCAGGGTCTGCTAGGACATGTTTGCGGATATGGAAAGAATAGCCGGGATGTCGTTTCTCCATTACGTCAAGAGCATCTTTAACACGGGTATCGTGCTCGCCAGCAAAACTGACCGCGCCAGCGTGAAATACAAATGTGTTGCCACACAGCACATGTTTCCAGCCTTGAGCGGTAGCACGCATACAGAAATCATTTTCTTCACCATACCCTCGCCCAAACAGCTGGATATCGAACAGCCCTACCGCGTTCAGACATTTACGTCGAATCATCATGCAGAACCCGACTGCAGTAGGAATCTCGATATTTAGCGCAGTATTCGCGTGCTGGAACATCTGATCGAGTGCATCCAATGTCATTCCGCTTGGAATTGGGTTGTCTTTGCAGAAGCGGGGGTAGCTACAAATCGTGGCGTTATTCGAAAAGGGCGTTACGGTACCAATATTGGACGCATCATAGAGTGCACCCTGGAGTCGTTGAACCCAACCAATAGGGACTTCCGTATCTGCGTTAAGCAATATTGGGTCATGATCTGGTAGGTAGGCCATTCCACGGTTAACGCTGGCAACGAAGCCCATGTTGTGCGTGTTCCTTAGTACGGTAACACGTGGAAGTCTGGCAAAAACGGCCAGCAAACCAGGCATCTCAATGTCAGGTCCGCAATCGTCAATCAGGGTTATTTTGCAGTCGTCTGGGAGTTCCGATGCAAGAAGACTTTCCAAGCATCGGCGTGTCTCTGAAAGACCACGATATATCGGAACGATAATATTAACAGGAGGAACGTCGTGTTGAACGATCGACCCATGTGGAGTAATAAGAGTTGAGTTATCCATTCGTCGCACTAATTGTCTAAACCAAACATTGCTTTCAACCGACGCCCTAGATAAGCAATGAGCCTGATCGGCTTGGTAACCTGCCACGAAAAACTGTTCCTTATCCTGCGTATCTCGTCAAACTGGGACTCAAGCTGTGTGGTGAGTAACAGAATACTCTGGTCCTTCGTTCGTGACAGTGGGGAGGGATACAAAATTCCTAGTGACTTGGATGGGGTGGTAAAAGACAAAACTTCATCAGGATATTGAGGTTTGTGAAGTAGACAAAGTGTGATCGCGTCAAGGGTTTCGATAGAGCACAGCCGATAACGATCCGAAAGGTTATCTGCATATCTCAGCCGATGGGGTGGCACTAGCAACAACCCGAGTTCTTTGGCGTTACCAAAAATATTCTCAGTAACGCCGTTGAAATTATTTTTGCTAAACGCATCGGATAGAAAACCGAATACCTTGTATCCAACCTTGTTGGCAAAATTCAAAACGCCAGCGCCACTTTCCATTGAATTACATTCACAAAAAATGGTTGGTTTCAGACTGGTAATGGTTTGCAGTGCGCCTTGGAGAACACGCAGTTCCATACCTTCCACGTCGATTTTTATGAAATCAACCTTGGAAAAGTTTGTACTGTCTATCGTCGTGATAGTCGTTTGATAAACGCCGCTCTTTCCCAACTCCTGACTTGCCAGTCCATGGCCTCCGAAGTTGTCGGATGCATACAAGTCAAGCGGCTCTAGCAGAACCTGTCCGACTTCATCTGAAACGCCCACATTAAAGGGCAGAACATGAGCACATTGGTTCGAGTAAATGTTATTTCTCAGTATCTGAAATATCTCTGCACGCGGCTCAAATGCATAAACCTGACCTTCGATTCCAGTGAAGCGTGCAAATGCGAGCGAGTGCGTTCCTATGTAGGCACCAATATCCAGAACATGTGCACCAGGGGAAATAAACTCCTTGAGAAAATCGAGCTCATCCTTAGCCCACTCGCCATACAAGGAAAGACTTCTTGATATCACTCCGTCACTAGGGATTACATGCATTTCTCCGTGTCTTGTCTTGACTGGCTTCATGTGCGGTCCTCGGAATACAACGAAGCGCCGCTGACTTCAATTTTTAGATTTGCCACACCGCTGCTGCCTTGAATCAATCTACCGCCTGTGCAGCGTAATGCAATGGCGTCTTCCAGCCAGTGGTGCTGGAAATGTCCATGTTCCAACAACTCTGCCAGTGCGAGCGTAATTGAATAATCACCTTGTAACAGGGTCGGCATTTCAAAAGAAAATCGGACTTGGCAGACCTGCGCTTGAAGGAGGCACAGAGATTGTCTTGGGAATACATATTCTGTTCCCTCCGATATGACCATTTGGCCAAGATGATTTTTTATAGTAAAGCCGAACGCAGGCGCCTCAATGTATTGCACGGCCTTAACTTCGACACAAAGTGTAATGAGTTCTTCAGCAAATAACGTGCTCACATAGTCTCCGTCAGCGCCTTCAAACCAAGCGTTAATTATTCTCGCACCGTATTGACCGAAGCCTTCCGCATTCTTCCTGAAGCTGCCGATTTGATAAAACGCTTTCATTGATTGAAAGGTGGCAACCTGTTTAAACTCAGCAAGAGGTCTCGCAACGCGCAACCTATGCACCGTCGGAAAGTCCGCGCCTCCATACACTGACGCTGGGTCGTCCGGACTTTTATATCCGTTGTACAAGCGTTTGACATACTCTTTGAAAATTTCTGCAGCAGATCCGATGTGTATCGGTTCATTGCCTGGCGGCGCAATCAACATGGCACGATCACATAGGGTGACAACGGCGTTCGTGTCGTGGCTTACAAACAGGATCGTGCCCCCTTTGGACTTGAAAGCACTCAAAAAACGCATGCATTTTTGTTGAAAAAATATGTCCCCTACTGCCAAAGCTTCGTCAATTACTAAAATTTCAGCATCAATGTTGGCAATGACCGCAAAAGCCAGTCGAACAAACATTCCGCTGGAATAGGTTCGCACGGGTTGATCGATAAATTCACCAATATCTGCGAAAGCGATGATGTCGTCGATGCGCTCAGTCATTTGATGCTTAGAAAACCCCATCACCGCACCTTGGAAATACACATTCTCTCGACCGGTGAATTCAGGATTAAAACCCGACCCAAGTTCCAGTAGCGCGGAGATACGCCCATCGACCCTCACCTCACCTGTGGTCGGCTTCAGTATGCCGCAAATGAGTTGCAATAAGGTACTCTTGCCGGATCCGTTGCGGCCAATAATTCCTAAACTTTCCCCCTTTTTTATATCGAATGAAATATCATTCAAGGCAGTAAATTCTTTGTGAAACTGCTTTTGCCCAAACGTCAGCGCCTGCTTGATCCGGTCGCCCGGGTGCCCAAAAATCCGGTAGGTCTTGGTCAGGTTTTTGACCGAAATCGCGATGTCATTAGTCATTTCAGGGGGTGTCCCTGTGGTTGACGATTTCCACTTCAGCCCAGGCAAGCGGCGAGCTGAGCAGTCGGCCAGCCGCATCACCGGATATCAGTTGGATTGCCTCATCGTCGTAACGAAATTCAACAGCGTAAGGCGTGAGACGACGAAAACTTTGGTTATCGATGGGCGACACAACATGGATGCTGCTGAGCATGCTTGCCAGCGCTTCCAGATCATGTGTGCGGCGAAACTCCAGACCGTGCAGACACATCACCGCTTTGAGTGCCTTTTCTGCGGCCTGTTGCGCATGAAAGCAGGCTACTGCGGGATCGACATCGGTGGCATTCAGCAGGGCCGCGAACGCTGCCTTATCTCGCTTGGCCAAACGCAGAAATCGCTCTGCTTCTTCAAGCTGCGGCGTCATACAGTATTTTTCCTTCCTTTTTGGCCCAATAAGCTGCAGTGCCAGGCACCTGACTGCGACGATCAAACTCTGGTGTGGATACCAATAGAAGATCAACGCCAACATCAATACGGCCAATGGCTTCCCTGAGTCGCAGGTATTCGTTGGCTCTGTCTGGCAACTCATGTTCGACGATCATCAAATCCAGGTCCGACGCTTCATCGGCTTCCCCTCTGGCGTAGGAGCCAAACAAAATGACCTTGGCAGGACGGCCAGCACGCGCAACCACCCGCCGCGCGGCTTCTGCGATGTGTTCTTGACTCAGCATGCGCATCTCCTGCTCAACAAATGAATAAGTATTCGCCGCAATGAACTGGAATGCACTTTACCTTAACGTGAAAAAACGACTTGTCATGCCGGACCTGATCCGGCATTCATGTATTGCGGGTCGTAGCCCGCAATGACAGACCACTTTCATTCCACGGGGCGCCTTAGAAGCCATGGCCGTTTGCCACATCAGAGTGCATCAGGGCTTCAGGTAGTTTGCCGACGGCTTCACCGATAACTTCAAATTCACGTATAACGGCCGAATATCGCATTCGGTCTTGACAGAAATCCTCAAACTCCAGCTTGTCAATGTATGACTGGATGGCCTGTCCAGCATCCTGTATGTCGGTCAAATAAAGCTGGTCCTTGCGGTCAGACATAAAGCATGTCTTCCTGTGCTGATTTCCTGACGATGGGTTTCATTGCGCTGGTGATGCCCAGGTCGATTCGCTTGCCCAAACGTTCTTCCAGGTAGCGCCGTAGCCCAAAAAAATTTGTCAGAGTCTTTTTCTCTTCGTCAAGTTCAACCGCTATATCAATGTCGCTGTCATCGCGCGCTGTCTGCCTGGCGTAGCTGCCGAACAGGACGATTTCTTGCACACCATAGATTCGGCTCAGTTCGGCTTTGTGTGTCGTCAGGAAGTCAACAATTTCGTTTCGCGTCATGAAGTGTTCCCCAAGTTGAAAGCTGCTGTGCAAATTGGCTGCCTGTGAGTACCTTGATCGGAATGAATCTAAATAATTCGATTCTATAAAACCGAGGGTGTCAGAAATGAGGGTGCTTAAAGTGCATCAGCAAACTCCTCCCGGCTATGCTGAAAGAACGCGTAGCCCAGCATGGCGGCCACCAGACACAGTGCCAGGTTCAAGCTCCACGCCCCCCAGGCAATGGGCTGGCCAGCGACCACCGCTCTCGTGGTTTCAATCACGCTGCCTAAGGGGTTCAGGTGGTAAAACGGGCGTAGTGCGGCAGGCACGGCACTGACCGGGTAAAACACGGGTGACAAAAACATCAGCATCTGTACAAATATCGGCACGATCTGGGTCATGTCTTTGATGTACACACCCCAGGCGGCAATGAACCAAGACAAGCCCTGCGCCAGCAACAGCGCTGGCAGCATCAGCACCGGGAAGAGCAGCACCTGCAGATGTAGGCCGCCAACCCAGGTCAACGCAGCCAGCAAGATCAGATAGTTGAAAAACCCGTGCACCAGGGCTGCACCCAGCGGCACCAGGGGAAGGATGTGCACCGGGAAAATGATTTTTTTGACAAAGTTGGGGTAGCCGCGCACCGCCGCTGGTGCGCGCGAAACGGTTTCGGCAAAGACGTTGAAGACGATCAGGCCCGCGTACAGCATCAACCAGAACGGCAGCGTGCTGTCCTGCTGCGGCCAGCGCGACTGAAAGATCTGACCAAACACGTAGGCAAAGATCGTCAGCATGGCCAGAGGGCTCAAAAAAACCCAAGCCACGCCAAACATGGCGCCCCGGTAGCGCAGCAGCACGTCGCGCTTGATGAGCTGGCCCAGCAGATAGCGGTGCTGCCACACGTTACGCCAGATACGCAGGGGGTTCAAAACGATGGTGCTCATGCTTGCGTGAACATCACAGCCGCCATACCGTCACCCCCGCCGCATTGAGCCCTGCGGCATCAAACTGCGACTTCACATCGATCAAGCACCCGTCAGCCTTGACTTTGGCAGCATAGTCCAAGGCCGGTTTTGATACCAAGGTTTGGTTCGCCACCGCCACCACCATGGCATCTGCCTGCGGCAAGGCATCCCACGCGCATAGTTCAAGGCCGTATTCGTGGCGCGCTTCGTCGGCATCGGCCACCGGGTCGTGCACAAACACTTCAACGCCATAGGCACGTAATTCAGCAATCAAATCTGCCACCTTGGAGTTGCGCAGGTCGGGCACGTTTTCCTTGAAAGTGATGCCCAGCACGTTGACCTTGGCGCCCTTGATGTGGCTACCGGCCTGGATCATCTGTTTGACGGTCTGCTCGGCAACGTACTTGCCCATGCTGTCGTTGATGCGCCGCCCCGCCAGAATCACCTGCGGGTGGTAACCCAGCATTTCGGCCTTGTACGTGAGGTAATACCGGTCAACGCCAATGCAGTGGCCGCCAACCAGACCTGGGCGAAACGGCAAGAAATTCCATTTGGTGCCAGCCGCTTGCAGCACTTCCAGCGTATCCAGTTTCATCATGTTGAAAATGACGGCCAGCTCGTTCATCAGCGCAATGTTCAGGTCGCGCTGGGTGTTTTCGATCATTTTGGCGGCTTCGGCCACTTTGATGGATGACACGCGGTGCACCCCCGCACTGACCACTTTTTCATAAAGCGCTGCCACACGTTCCAGCGTGTTGGGGCTATCACCCGCCACCACCTTGACGGTATTGGCCAGCCTGTGCTGCTGGTCGCCGGGGTTGATGCGTTCGGGTGAATAGCCCACAAAAAAGTCGCGTTTCCATGTGAGGCCAGAACTGCGCTCCAGCACCGGGATGCAGACTTCTTCGGTGGCACCAGGGTAAACCGTGGATTCGTAAATCACGGTGGCACCCTGCTTCAGGTGTTTGCCCACGTTTTCGCTGGCGCTGATCAGCGGCGCAAAATCAGGTTTGCGCGCCGCGTCCAGCGGGGTGGGAACTGCGATGATGATGAAGTCAGCTTGTGCCAGCTCGGCCGGGTCAGTGGTGTATTTGAGGTTGATGGCAGTGCACAACTCCGGTGTGGTGACGGTTCCGCTGGGGTCGATTTGTTGCTGCAAGTTGGCTACCTTGGCGGGGGACAGGTCATGACCCAGGGTAGGTATCAACTTGCCAAAAGCCACGGCCAGCGGCAGCCCGACGTAGCCAAGTCCGACGACGGCGATCATTTCCATAAAGTGCAATTTTGATTCATGCGCCGGGCTGAGTTTGTGGGGCTTGTTGAATGGCATTGAATCTTACACGCTCACCTGAAGCTGAGCTGGCAGCTTTGGCTTGATCGCTAACCCGCGCTGACCTGGCTGCGGATCGCGCGGTGCAAGAGTCACCCGAAGTCCACTTGACGCGGCTGGACGCGCTGTGAATTTGCCCAAATTGCCGTTTGCGCTGGTCTTTACCGAGCAATTCAACCGCCGGGCGGCGAGGTTTCTGAAGCGGCACCCCGAATTGCGACCTACCTATCTGAAAACCTTGCAACTGATGGAGGTCAACCCAATGCACCCCTCGCTACGCTTGCACGCTTTGCGCGGCAAGTTTGAAGGGCTGCATTCGGTGTCCATCAACCTGTCTTGCCGCATCACGTTGGAGCTGTTGATTCAAGACCAGCAGATCATTCCGGTGAATGTGGGTGACCATGACGCGGATTACTGATGATTGGGCTACCGGCTCCGCCCCGCCTTGTATTTCCCCTTGCCCGCGCCAGTCACGCCATCGGCCAGCGCCAGCAGGGCAGGTTCAACAGGCGCTTGAGCATTTCCTGAAACTGACCGATGTGCCAGACGGATGCGCGTTGGCGCTGCAGGTGCATGCTGCCACCCGTCTAGCAAGATGCGCAGCGGGTTGAATGCGATGGAATTCACCGCCATGAATCAGGGAGCCGTTGGATGACGTTGCTGGCGTAGGCAAGCACCTTGGGCACGGCTGTCAACAGCGCGGGTGACAGCGCGGCTACTGCGGCATAGACCTCAAGCATTTTTTCGTTTGAATATTCGTGGGCAATCAGATTGCGCAGCTCCCGGATCTTGATCAAGTCAGTAGCGCTGGCCCACTCGCGTTTTTCAGCGCGGTAGATACGGTCAAGTATGGAGCCGCTGCCTGTCAGCTCGATGTCGTCGATCAAGCGAAAGACACGCTGAATGAGCAAGTCTGCCAGTCTGGCAAAACGGCTTGTGAGTGACTCCAGTCGTTCCAGTTGTTCGGGTGGTAATTCATTTCTGCCAATTAAATTTTGGCATCTTTCAAGCGAATAGCCGAGGTGGCCAGCCGCCAATTGCAGGCCAAGCAGTTCCTCTTGCAATAGCTGGATTTTTTCTCGCGTCATAAACGCACGCCTTCTTGCATGACCATTCTGGGGAAAGGCCGGGCGGTATCGGGATAAACGGCGATATCAATTTTGCGCTCACCCAACTTGTGGTGAAGTTGCGCAAGGATGTCCAGCTTTGTCATTAGATTGATGTTTTTGGAGAGCACCAAGAGGTCAATGTCGCCACCTTTGGCCGTATCGTCCACGCGAGAGCCAAACAGATAAATCTGCGCATCCTTGTCGGCCAGGCGGATGGTCTCGCTAATGGCTGATTGCTCTTCAGTTGCTAAGCGCATCATTTTTCCCATGCAATTCAAGTTTTGCGTACATGAGCTACACGATAGCACGCATGATCGATCGCGTGGTCGCTACAGCAGCCATACCGACGTGGCCAAGTTCGACAACGTCTGTCATTTCCATAAAGTGCGCTTTTTATTCATTTGCCAGGCAGCATGCAGAGGTGTGTTGTTGGGCCTTGGAATCTTACACGGTCATCAGGGCTTGCCGGATAGCGTGCAACACCACTCTAGAGTAGCTTGAGCGCTGTGGAGCTTGTGGGCAGGCGCCGGCCTGTGGGCAAGCGCGCTACGCGCGCTCAGGCGCGAACCGGCAAAGCCGGCTGTCCACAAATCCACAGTGCCATGCACCAGTCGCATGTCAGGCCGCCATCGGCTGCGCTTTGGCCATGGCGCCAAAGTAAGTTTTGCCAGTGTCTTGGTCCCTGCCAGTGCCACCATCACCACTTCCGCCTTGAATGGTGCGCTGTGCTGCTTGCGCTTTGTTCCCATGTTTCACGCTCCCTTGAACCGTTCAGCTTTAGCTTGGCCGACTGTCCGAAAAAACGTGACCATGACGCGGTTTACTGATGATTGGGCTACCGGCTCCGCCCCGCCTTGTATTTCCCCTTGCCCGCGCCAGTCACACCATCGGCCAGCGCCAGCCGGGCCATGGCTTTGTGGGCGTGGGCGTGGGTGATGGCCAGGCCCAGCGCGTCGGCGGCGTCGGGGCCGGGCAGGCCGGGCAGGTCGAGCAGGCGCTTGACCATTTCCTGGATCTGGCTCTTGCTGGCGCGGCCCCAGCCGGCCACCGCCTGCTTCATTTGCAGCGCGGTGTATTGCGACACCGGCAGGTCGAGCGACACCAGCGTGGTGATGGCGGCGCCGCGCGCCTGGCCCAGCAGCAGGGTCGATTGCGGGTTGACGTTGACGAACACGATCTCGATGGACGCGGCATCGGGCTGGTAGCGCGCCACCACTTCGCGGATGCCGTCGAACAGCACCTTGAGGCGCTCGGGCAGCAGGTCCTTGTCGATGTGGGTGGTGCTGATGGTGCCGCTGGCCACATAGCGCAGGCGGGTGCCGTCCACGTCCACCACGCCAAAGCCGGTGGTGCGCAGGCCGGGGTCGATGCCGAGGATTCTCACAGGCCGAAGTACCAGCGCACCGAGTGAAAGAACACCGGCGCGGCAAAGCACAGCGAGTCGATGCGGTCGAGCATGCCGCCCGCGCCGGTCACGCTTTTGCCCTGGCCGTGCCAGATCGGGATGCCGCGGTCGCGCTTGAGCGCTTTCATCACCAGATGCCCCAGCGATCCCGCCGCGCAGGCGATGAACGACAGGGCAAACGCCTGCCCCGGCACAAACGGCGTGATGCCCGCCAGCAGCGCGCCCAGCAGGCTGCCCGCCGCCATGCCCCAGCTCCAGCTGTGCCAGGTAAAGCTCTGGCTGATCTGGGGTGCATCCGGCGGGCGTGGCCGGTGGCGCGCCAGCAGGTGCTGGGTGACCATGCAGGTTTGCACCACCAGCACCAGAAACAGCAGCAGAAACGCTTTTTTGCTGTTGTAGTGCGGAAAGTCCAGCAGCATCAGCGCCGGCACATGGCTCATGCCGTAAATGCACACCATGATGCCCCATTGCAGCTTGGCGTTGCGCTCCAGAAAGCGCACCGGGTCGTTGGCCAGCGCGCTGACCACCGGCAGCGCCAGAAAGACATAGACCGGGATGAATACGGTGAACAGGTTGAAGTGCTCGGTGCCGACCAGAAAATATTGCAGCGGCAGCACCACAAAAAAAGCCAGCACAAGGCTGCGGTGGTCGCCCTGGCGCGTCGGGGAAAGCGTCAGGAACTCGCGCAGCGCAAAAAACGAGCCCACCGCGAACAGCAGCAGACGGCTGATGTCGCTGGCCAGCCAGGCCACCCAGAAGACGAAAATCAGCGACCAGCTGGTGCGCAGCAGGCTGCCCAGATCGGTGATGCGCTCGTGGTGGGCTTGCTGCATCTGGCCGTCTTCGTGTTCGCGCATCGACAGCAGGAACAGCAGCAGCGAGGCCAGCCCCAGCAGGCCGAACACCAGCACGAACATGGCGCCCACCTGCTGTGCTGCGGTGAGGTTTTTCAGGGTCTGGTACATCCGTGCACCTCAAATGTCGCGCAAGGCGATGACCGCGCTGCGTGCGCGCTGCAAGAAGGTGTGGCAGTCTTCACCGGGCATCACCTGTATCGGCGCGCCAAAGGTGACCGAGCACAGCACCGGCACCGGCACCACCTCGCCCTTGGGCATGACGCGCTGAACATTGGCGATCCAGGCCGGGATGAGTTCCACCTGCGGGAACTTGAGCGCCAGGTTGTAGAGCCCGGCCTTGAAAGCCTGCGGTTCATCCAGATGGCCGCGCGTGCCCTCGGGGAACAGGATCAGCGAGTCGCCGTCGGCCAGCGCGTCGATCAGCGGCTCCAGCGGGTCCTCGAGCGCATGGCGCTCGCGCGAGACATAGATCACGTTGAACACGGCCGTGGTGATCCATTGTTTGAACGGGGTTTTGGTCCAGTATTCGCGCGCGGCCACGGCGCGGGTGTTGCGGCGCAGTTCCTTGGGCAGCGCCGCCCAGATCATCACCAGGTCGGCGTGGCTCTGGTGGTTGGCAAAGTAAATGCGCTGCTCGGCCTTGGGCGGGCAACCCCACCAGCGCGCCTGCGCGCCGGTGAGCACGCGGATCAGGCCGAGCAAAAACAGGCCGACGGCGCTGGCCGCCAGCGGCGACATCCGGGCCAGCGCGCGGCTGCGCCAGTGCTCGGGCAGGCGGGGTACGCGGGGTACGGGGCTCATGGCAGTTCGGCGCTTTCCAGGCGGCGCGCAATGATGGCGGCGCGGCCCGCCACATAGCTTGAATTGGGCAGTTTCTCGAAATATTTGGGGCGCGGCAGCATCACCGCCAGCCGCGCGGCTTCATAGGTGTTGAGCTGCGCGGCCGATTTGCGAAAGTAGTGCTGGGCGGCGGCCTCGGCGCCAAAAACGCCTTCGCCCCATTCAACGCTGTTGAGGTAGATCTCGAAAATGCGCTCTTTGCTGAGCACAGACTCCAGCACCAGCGTAAGGACGAATTCCTGCCCCTTGCGCAGCAAAGTGCGCTCCCCCGACAGAAACAGGTTTTTGGCGAGCTGCTGGGTGATGGTGGAGCCGCCCACCACCTTTGGGGCCTTGACCGGCCTGGCCGCTGGCTGGGTGGCGGCTTTGGAGGCGGGTCTGGCGTCGATCCTGGCTTGCGCCCGGGCAGCCTGCGCCTCGGCCCTGGCATTTTTTTCCCAGGCTTTTTCCAGTGCGTTCCAGTCCACGCCGTCGTGGTTGGCAAAACCGTCGTCCTCGCTGGCGATCACGGCGCGCTTGAGCTTGTCGGAAATGCTGTCGTAGGGCATCCATTGCTGGCGCCAGCGCAGGGCGTCTTTCCGGGTGGCGATGCGCCAGGCTTCGGAGCGCTCGAAGGTGGTGGACTGCGGGTCGATCACCAGCATGGCGGCAATGCGCGCCACAAAAAAGAGTTGCAGCAGCAGCAGGGTGACTGCCACCAGGCCGAGCCAGCGCCACAAAGGTTTCATGGCTTAATGCCCGCCTGAAATGACAGCCCGCAATTCAGCCAGCACCTGGCCCGACGGCGGGCGCACGCCGCGCCAGATCAGAAAGGCCTCGGCGGCCTGTTCCACCAGCATGCCCAGGCCGTCGCGCGGCACCGCGCCATGGGCGCGCGCCCAGTCCATGAAGCCTTGCGCGCCGGGGCCGTACATCATGTCGTAGGCCAGCGCGCCGGGCTTGATCACATGGGCTGAAACCGGTACGCCGGCACCGCTCAGGCTGGTGGCGGTGGCGTTGAGGATGACATCGAACTGCCCCAGCAGACCCTGCAGTTGATGTGCCTCAAGCGTGGTGGCTTGACGGGTTGCCAGCGGCAAATGGCGCGCCACCAGAGCGACGGCCTTGTGCAGGGTGCGGTTGGCCACGCTGATGTGTGCCGGGCCGGCTTGCAGCAATGGCCCGAGCACACCGGCAGCGGCGCCGCCCGCGCCGATGAGCAGCAGGCGCAGCCCCTTGAGCGGCAGACCGGCATTGCGCTCGATGTCATCGACCAGGCCGATGCCGTCGGTGTTGTCGGCCAGGATTTGCCCGTCTTTGAAAGTCAGCACGTTCGCGGCCTGCGCCAGCAGGGCGCGCGCACTGGTTTGCGTGGCCAGTCTGGCGGCTTCGAACTTGAATGGCACGGTGATGTTGCAGCCACGCCCGCCTTCCTGAATGAAGGCGTGCACGCTGGCAGCAAAATGGTCCAGCGGGATTTCGCGCTTGACGTAGCGCAGGTTCTGGCCGGTGAGCTCGGCAAAACGGCTGTGGATCCAGGGTGAGCGGCTGTGCGCCACCGGGTGGCCCATCACGCAGTAGAGGTCTTTGGTCATAGGGTGCTCGGCAGCATGGGGAAATGGGTGAATGGCGCCATTATTGGCCATTGAGCCCCGCTTGCAGCGTGTCGTCGCGGGTGAAGTTGAAGCGTGACACCACGGCAATGACATCGGCCTGGCGGCGCATGGCCGGGCTGAATTTGCCGAACGGGCCGGCGCTGCTGGCAATGGCGCGCGCCTGCCGGTCCAGCGTCCGGTTGCCGGAACTTTGCACCACCTCGGTGGACAGCACGCGCCCGTCATGGTTGATGTTGATCAGCATGGTGAGCTCGCCATAGAGCTTGCGGCCGTTGGTCTGCGGAAAATTTTGCGTGCCTCGGTCTTCGATGGCGCGGCGCAGGCGGTCGTAATACAGCGCATAGGCCGCCTCGCGCGTGGCCGGGCTGACGTAGCGCTTTTTGGGGCGGGCGTTTTCCAGACGGATGCGTCGTTCGATCTCGGCCAGCAACTTGACGAGCTGTTTCTGCTTTTGCTCGCGCTCGGCCTGCTCGGGGGTCAGGGCCTCGCGGCGCGGTTCGTCGGGCGGCAGGCTGGTCAGCATGTTCCTGACATTCAACAGCAGCAGATTTTTCTTCTCCTGCATTTCGCGCAGCTGGCGTTCCTGCTCCTGCGCATCGACAGGGCCATCGGTGTTGAGCAGGGCGGGTGGCAGCGGGCTTTTGGCGCGGCCGCTTCGGGCCTCGCCGCCGCCCGCCAGCGCGGCCTGGGCAATGGCCTGCGCCTTGTCGGGCTGCTCGTGGGTGTCAGAATTGACCAGGATCACTTCGAGCGGGCTGTCCTGCATCACCCGGTGGATGGCCTGCGGGTCCACCAGGCGCACGCTCAGCAGCGCCGCATGCACCGCCAGGGAAGTCCCCAGGGCGATCTGCAGGGTGCTGAGCGGCCGCAGTTTCACGGGGCGGCGGTGGCCTCGGCGGGAGGCAGGTTGGCGTCCGGGGCAGCGCCGGCATCGGCGTCGCTCATGTCCACGGCAATGGTGATCGGGCCGACCGCGGTGTCGTCGTCCTGCTCCTCGTCGGCATCGAAGACCTCGGGTTCGGTGTCGAGCCGCTCGGTCACGGTGCCGTGGATATCGAGCGACACCAGGTCGATGTCGCCCAGTTTCACAAGCACCCGGGCGCCGCGTGGCAGCCCCTGCGCGCCTGTCACCGGCAGCACCAGCGGCAGGTGGTCGGCGCGCACCAGGTTGTCCTTGAACAGCGTGGCCTCGATTTCGCTGATGTCGTTTTGCTGCACGTACCTGAGTGTCCAGAAGCGCTCGATGGCGTTCTGGTAAGCGTTGTAGGCCGAGTAGGCGGCATCGAAGCTGGAGATGATGGAAAACAGCTCGGCATCCTTGGGCTTGAATGGCGCCACCAGCGCGGCGGTTTTGCCATGGCGCGCGCAGGCAATGATCTGCCACTGGTTGAGCAGATCGACGTAGCGGCGCAGCGGCGAACTGCTCCAGGCGTAACTTTTGACACCGATGCCGGCGTGCGGCAGCGCCCTGGTGCCCATGCGCACTTTCACGCCGGGCAGCATCGACGCCTGACTGCGGTAGATGGCCGGCACACCCAGCTCGGCCAGCCAGCTGCCCCAGCTGCTGTTGGCCAGGATCATGGCTTCAGACACGATCAAGTCGAGCGGCGCGCCGCGCTGGCGCACGCTGATCTGCACCTGCTCGTTGCCTTGCGGCTCGGTGCCGTGGTTGCCAAAGGATATCGCCCCCACGCTCGCCACTGCGTGTGCTTCGCTGCCCCCCAGGGATGCTTGATCGCCTTGGGGCGGCCCGGCGGCGATCAGTTTGAAGTTGTAGTCAGGCCGGTTGAAGTTTTCGGGCTTGCCGCGCACCAGCTCGCGCCTGGCCTTGAGGTCTTGCGCCAGACGGTACAAAAACGAGAGCTGCGGGCGCTTGTGCTGCAAGGGCGGCGGATCGGCGTCGTGCTCGAAAGTCGGGTCTTGCAACCACGCCAGCGTGACCACCGTGTCGAGCTGGTCATGGCGCAAATTGGCGCCGATGTGCACGCGCTCCAGCCTGGTCTCGGTCGCCCTGATCTCCAGCGTGGCTTCATCCAGCGTCACATACAAGGACACCGCCGGGCAGTCGCGCCCCTCCTGCAGGGTGTAGTTCTTCACCACACCGTCGGGCAGCATGGTGAGCTTGTACCCCGGCATGTAGACCGTTGACAGGCGCGCCCGGGCGACGCTGTCGAGCGCGCTGCCCGGCTGGATCGCCAGGCCGGGCGCGGCAATGTGAATGCCGACCACCACGGTGCCGGTGCCCAGGCCCTGCACCGACAGCGCATCGTCGATCTCGGTGGTGGCCGAATCGTCAACCGAGAAAGCGCGTGCGCTCGACAGCGGCAGCTCGTCGTGAATGAGCGGCGCCTCAAGCTTCGGAAAACCGGTGCCTTTGGGAAAGTTCTCCAGCAGAAAACGCTTCCAGTGGAAGTGGTAGGGCGAATCTATGGCGCCGGCCCTGATCAGCAGCTCGAGTGGCCCCAGGTGCGTGGCGCGCGAGGCTTCGACCACGGCCTTGTATTCAGGGGCATTCTTGTCGGGCTTGAACAGGATTTTGTAAAGCTGGTCGCGGATCGGCTGCGGGCAGCTGCCCTCTGCGAGTTCCTTGACCCAGGCCTCGATCTGCAACGCCACCTGCTTCTTTTTCACGATCGCAGCCAGCGCCTGCGCCAGGATGTCGGCCGGGGCCTTTTTGAAGTGTCCCTTGCCGGCTCGGCGAAAGTAGTGCGGCGCCTCATACAGCGCCATCAGCATGCCGGCTTGCTGCGTCAGGGTGGCGTGTTCCGAGAAATAGTCGCGCGCCAGTTCGGCAAAGCCAAAGTCGCCCTCGGGCGCAAACTCCCAGGCCATGTCGAGTTCGATTTCCGCCGCCACCGACCGCGCGGCAGCCATCAGCCCGGCGGGCTCGGGCTGGTCGAACTTGAGCAGCATGTTGGCGGTCTTGACCTTGACGCGCTTGCCCGAGTCGAGTTCCACCTGCGCTGAAGCGTCGGCTTCGGACAGGATGCGCCCGGCCAGGAATTTGCCGGTTTCTTCAAATAACAAGTACATCGGCGAATTGTCCCATGGCTTGCGGCTGCACTGTCGCTGTCCCTTTCGGATCGGCGCCCGCGCCGCGATGGTGTTCGCTCAGTAAGGATTCGCAAACCCCAGCCGCGCCATGATCTCGCTCTCGCGCAGCTCCATCACCTGCGCGTCCTCGGCTTCTTCATGATCCCAGCCCTGCGCGTGCAGCGCGCCATGCACCAGCAAATGGGCGTAATGTTCTTCCAGGGTCTTGTTTTGCGCCCTGGCCTCCTGCGCCACCACCGGCGCGCACAGCACCAGGTCGGCGCTGACAATCGGCTCCCGGGCGTAGTCGAAGGTCAGCACATTGGTGGCGTAGTCCTTGTGGCGGTAATCGCGGTTCAAGGCCTGGCCCTCGGCGGCATCGACGATGCGCACGGTGAGTTCGGCATCGCTTTGCAGCGCGGCGCGCAGCCAGCGCGCGACCTTGTGGCGCGCCAGGGTGGCGCGGTGCAGGGCCACGTCTGCAAATTTGCCGAACTGCAATGACAGGGTGAGCTGGTTCATCTTGATTTTGGGCGTGTGGATTTGGGTGCGCCAGCCAGCGGGGCTGCGGGCAGCGCAGCGTCGCGCGGGTACGGTTTGATGCGCCCCGGTGCGTCGTAGGCGTCCACAATGCGCGCCACCAGCGGGTGGCGCACCACGTCGGCGCTGGTCAGGCGGCAGATGGCGATGCCGTCCACGCTTTTGAGCACGCGCTCGGCGTCGATCAGGCCGCTGAGCTGGTCGCTGGGCAGGTCGATCTGGCTCACGTCGCCGGTGATCACGGCCCTGGAGCCAAAGCCGATGCGCGTCAGAAACATCTTCATCTGCTCGGGCGTGGTGTTTTGCGCCTCATCCAGGATCACGAAAGCGGTGTTGAGGGTGCGCCCGCGCATGAAGGCCAGCGGTGCGATCTCGATGGTCTGGCGCTCAAAGGCTTTTTGCACCGCCTCGAAGCCCATCAGGTCATACAGCGCGTCGTACAGTGGCCGCAGGTAGGGGTCGATCTTTTGCGCCAGATCGCCCGGCAGGTAGCCCAGGCGCTCGCCGGCCTCCACGGCCGGACGTGTCAGCACGATGCGTTGCACGGTGCTGCGCTGCAACGCGTCCACGGCCATGGCCACGGCCAGGTAGGTTTTGCCGGTGCCGGCCGGGCCGATGCCAATGGTGATGTCGTGGCTGGCAATGCTGTCGAGGTAATGCGCCTGGTTGAGCGAGCGGGGTTTCAGGTCGGCGCGTCTGGTCTTGAGTGCAGGGCTTTCGGCACCGTTCACATCGCCATCGCCCGAGAGCATCAGCTGCACGGTGCGCGGCTCGATCGGGCGCGCGGCCATTTCGTAGAGTGCCTGCAGCATTTCCATGCCCCGCCTGGCGTTGGCCTTGAGGCCGTCGACCTTGAACTGCTCGTGGCGGTGCGCAATCTTGACCTGCAGTGCGGCTTCGATGGTGCGCAGGTGCGCGTCCATGGGGCCGCACAGGTGGCTCAGCCTGGTGTTGTTGGGCGGAGAGAAGAGATGTCGGAGGATCAAGGTTGATAATTCCCGGGAATTGGACTCACGCAAAACGCTCTCAATGATAGGCACAAAATGATCGGCAAACTCACGGGTACCCTCGACGACAAGAATCCACCCCAGGTGATCGTGGACTGCCACGGCGTGGGCTACGAGGTGTTTGTGCCCATGAGCACGTTCTACAACCTGCCTGAGATCGGTGTCAAGGTGACGCTGCTGACGCAGTTTGTGGTGCGCGAAGACGCGCAGATTCTGTATGGCTTTGCCACCGCCGCAGAACGCGCGGCGTTTCGTGAACTCATCAGGATATCGGGCGTCGGGCCGCGCACGGCGCTGTCGGTGCTGTCGGGCATGAGCGTGACCGAGCTGGCGCAGGCTGTCACGCTGCAGCAGGGTGGCCGGCTCACCAAGGTGCCCGGCATCGGCAAGAAAATCGCCGAGCGCCTGTTGCTGGAACTCAAGGGCAAGCTCGGCCCCGACATGGGCGTGCCCGCCACATTCGTCAACGACGCCCAGGCCGACATTTTGCAAGCGCTGCTGGCGCTGGGCTACAGCGACCGTGAGGCCGCCTCCGCCCTGAAAGCCCTGCCCAACGACATTGGCGTGAGCGACGGCATCAAGCTCGCGCTCAAGGCGCTGGCGAAGTGATGGGAAAGCTTTGCGACAATGGCCACCGGCACAGGCATCGATGCATATTCTTTCAACCCATGGATAGGACAACTGATGAAAACCAATCGTCTCAACACGCTTCGTCTGACTTTGGCTGCGGCGGCTGCCATCACTGTCATGGCCACAACCGCGCAAGCTGCCGACAAGGTCAAGGTGGGCATGCTCAGCACCTTGTCCGGCCCCGGCGCGGGTTTGGGGGTGGACATTCGCGACGGCTTCAAGCTGGCGCTCAAGCATTCGGGCGGCACCTTGGGTGGCCTGCCCGCCGAGGTGATCGTGGCCGACGACCAGGGCAAGCCCGATGCGGCGCGCCAGACCGCCGACCGGCTGGTGAAGCAGGACAAGGTGGACTTCATGACCGGCGTGGTGTTTTCCAACGTCATGCTGGCCGTGGGCAAGCCGATTTTTGACAGCAAAACCTTCTACATCAGCGCCAATGCCGGCCCGTCGCAGTACGCTGGCGCCGATTGCAACCCGTATTTTTTCAACGTGGCCTGGCAAAACGACAACCTGCACGAAGCCGTGGGCAAGACAGTTCAGGACAAGGGCTTCAAGAAAGTCGCCTTGCTGGCGCCAAATTACCCGGCAGGCAAGGATGCGCTGGCCGGTTTCAAGCGCTATTTCAAGGGGCAGATTGCCTCGGAGGCCTACACGCCCCTGAGCCAGCTGGACTATGGCGCTGAAATCTCCAAAATGCGCGCCTCGGGCGCCGATGCGGTCTATATCTTTTTGCCGGGCGGCCTGGGCATCAACTTCATCAAGCAGTTTGTCGGCGCCGGCTTGTCCAGGGACATGACGCTGTTCGGCCCGGGGTTTTCGGCCGACGAAGACGTGATCCGCGCCGTGGGTGAGCCGATGCTGGGCATGTTCAACAGCTCGCAGTGGGCGCACGATCTGCAAAACCCGGTGAACAAGCGTTTTGTGGCCGACTTCCAGAAGGATTACGGCCGCATGCCCACGCTGTATGCCAGCCAGGGCTACGATGCCGCCCGCCTGATGGACGCTGCCGTGCGCGATGTCAAGGGCAATCTGAGCGACAAGGCAGCGCTGCGCAAGGCCATTGCCGCCGCCAGATTCGACTCGGTGCGTGGTGCCTTCAAATTCAACAGCAACGGCTACCCCGTCCAGGACTATTACCTGCGCGTGATCACCAGGGACGCCCAGGGCCGCATCACCAACCGCACGCTGGGCACGGTGTTCAAGGACCATGCTGATGCCTACGTGGGTCAGTGCAAGATGCCGGCACTTTGAGGGCAGCGGCTGCATTTGTCATGGCAAACACCGTGAAGCCATCCAAGACTTGCGACGGCGTGTGATGGCGCAGCAAGGCCATCGATCATGAACGGCATTGTGCTTCTGGAGCAATCGCTCAACGGCCTGCAGTTCGGCCTGATGCTGTTCCTGCTGGCCGCCGGTCTGACGCTGGTGTTCGGCATCATGGACATGATCAACCTGGCGCACGGCTCGCTCTACATGGTGGGCGCCTATCTGATTGCCAGCATGGCGCTGGCCAGCGGTTCGTTCTGGCTTGGTCTTGTGCTCGGCATGGTTGCCACGGCGCTGCTGGGCGCGCTGCTGGAGCTTGCCGTGCTGCGTCGCCTGTACCAGCGTGATCACCTGTCGCAGGTGCTGGGCACCTTTGCCATCCTGCTGATGAGCAACGAGGCGGTGCGCATGGTGTGGGGCTCGCAGCCGATCGAGCTCAGCCCGCCGGCCGCGCTGGCCGGGCCGGTCGAGCTGCTGCCGGGCTTGAGCTATCCGGCTTACCGCCTGGCCATCATTGCCGTGGGCCTGATGGCCGCCGCTTTGCTGTACCTGCTGGTCACGCGCACCCGGCTGGGCATGCAGGTGCGCGCCGGCGCCTCCAACCGCGAGATGGCGCTGGCCATGGGGGTCGATGTGAAGCGGCTGTTCACCCTGGTGTTTGCCATCGGCGCGGGCTTGTGCGCGCTGGCTGGCGGCATGCTCGGGCCGCTGCTGGCGGTGCAGGTCGGCATGGGCGAAAGCATCCTGATTCTGGCTTTTGTCGTGATCGTGATCGGCGGCATCGGGTCGATACGCGGCGCGCTGCTGGGCGCCCTGCTGGTGGGGCTGGTGGACACTGCCGGGCGCACGCTGATTCCTTTGGTCTTTGATCGGGTCATGGCCCCCGACCTGGCGGCCAACGCCGGTCCGGCAGTGGCCTCGATCCTGATTTACGTGCTGATGGCTGCCGTGCTGTTCTTCAAGCCGCAAGGGCTGTTTCCGGCCCATGGCTGACGTGCCTGAACGCTCGGCCAAGGCGGTCAGGATGGCTGACAGATCCGTGACCCCGCTGCGCCTGTCAACCGGATTGCTCGACCACCCCTTGCGCTGGCGCACCGGCCTGGTGCTGCTGATCGCGCTGGTGCTGTTGCCCCTGCTGGCGCAAGCGCTGGGCCAGGGGTTTTACATTGGTGTGGCCAGCCGCATCCTGATTTATGCGCTGGCGGCCACCAGCCTCAACCTGATCATGGGGTTTGGGGGCATGGTGAGTTTTGGCCATGCCGCGTTTCTTGGCGTGGGCGCCTATGCCGCGGGCATCCTGATGCAAAGCGGCGTCAACTCAGCCTGGCTGGCGCTGTTGCTGGCCATTTTGGCGGCGGCCGGTCTGGCCCTGCTGATTGGTGCCGTCAGCCTGCGCACCCGGGGCGTTTATTTCATCATGATCACGCTGGCTTTTGCCCAGATGCTGTACTATCTGATGGTGTCGCTCAAGATGTATGGCGGCGACGACGGCCTGTCGCTGGACGGCCGCTTTGCCGTGGGCTTCGGCCTTGACCTGAGCCAGCAAGCGCCGTTTTATTACCTGGTGCTGGCGCTGGCCGTGACGGTGTTCCTGGTGGTGCAGCGTTTGCTCAATTCCCGCTTTGGTCATGCCTTGCAGGCCATTCGTGAAAACGAGCCGCGCATGGCGGCCATCGGCTTTGCGGTGTACCGCTTCAAGTTGCTGGCCTTCGTGCTGGCCGGTGCCATGGCCGGACTGGCCGGTGCGCTGCTGGCGCAGCTGGGCGGCTTTGTCAGCCCGTCGATGATGCAATGGAGCGAGTCGGGCATGCTGATGGTGATGGTGATTCTGGGCGGTGTCGGCCATCTGTACGGCGGCCTGGTCGGCGCGGTGGTGTTTCTGCTGCTCGAAGAGGTGCTGAGCAGCGTCACCATCCACTGGCAGTTCGGCCTGGGCGCGGTGCTGCTGGCGGTGGTGTTTCTGGCGCCCAATGGCCTGCTCAGCCTGCGCCACCGCTGGAAAGCGTCATGAACCACGGCACGCTGCTCCAGGTGGAAGGTCTGGTCAAGCACTATGGCGCCCTGGCTGCCACCGACCACGCCAGTCTGAGCGTGCGCTGCGGCGAGATCCATGCGCTGATCGGCCCCAACGGTGCCGGCAAAACCACCCTGATCCAGCTGATTTCCGGCGCCCTGGAGCCTGACGCCGGGCGCATCCTGTTCGACGGCGTGGACATCACCCGAAGGCCGACGCATCAGCGGGTGGCGCACGGGCTGGCGCGCTCGTTTCAGATCACCAGCATCTTCAAGCGGCTGTCGGTGCTCGACAACCTGGCGCTGGCGGTGCAGGCGCAGGCCGGCCACAGCCTGAACTTCTGGCGTCCGGCACGTCGCGATGCCGCGCGCTACGCCACGGCTGCCGAGGTGGTGGCGCGGGTCGGGCTGGCGGCGCAAATGCGGCAAAACGCCGGTGCCCTGTCGCACGGCGAGCAACGCCAGCTGGAGCTCGGCCTGGCGCTGGCCACGCGGCCCAAACTGATGCTGCTCGACGAGCCGATGGCCGGCATGGGGCCGGACGAATCCGAGCGCATGCTCGGCCTGTTGCAGAGCCTGCGCGGTGAAATCACGCTGCTGCTGGTGGAGCACGACATGAACGCGGTGTTCCGGCTGGCCGACCGAATCTCGACGCTGGTGGCCGGCCGCGTGATTGCCTGTGGCACACCCGATGACATCCGCCAGCACCCCGAGGTGCGGCTGGCCTATCTGGGCGATCTCGAGGAGGCCGCGCATGAGCGCGCTGCTTGAAGTCCAGGGGCTTGAGACGGCCTATGGCGCCAGCCAGGTGCTGTTTGGCGTGAGTTTCAGGGTTGAACCGGGCGAAGTCGCCACCCTGCTCGGGCGCAACGGCATGGGCAAAACCACCACGGTGCGATCCATTCTGGGCCTGACCCCTGCGCTCAAGGGCAGTGTGCGCTTTCGCGGCGAACGCATCGACCACCTCGCACCCGACCGCATCGCCCGCCTGGGGCTGGCGCTGGTGCCCGAGGGCAGGCAGATTTTTCCGAACCTGTCGGTGCGCGAAAACCTGCTGGCGTTTGCCGCCAACCGCAATCAAGCCTCGGACCCGTGGACGCTGGAGTCGGTGTTCGATCTGTTTCCGCGCCTGGCCGAGCGTGTGCGCCACATGGGCAACCAGCTCTCGGGCGGCGAGCAGCAAATGCTGGCGATTGGCCGCGCCCTCATGACCAACCCCTACCTGCTGATTCTGGACGAGGCCACCGAGGGCCTGGCGCCGCTGGTGCGCGAGGACATCTGGCAATGCCTGCACCAGCTGAGCCGGCGCGGCCAGACCATTCTGGTGATCGACAAATACGTCAATCGGCTGATCAAACTGGCGCATCACCACAGCATTCTGGAGCGCGGCCGGGTGGTGTGGCAGGGCGATTCCGGGCAATTGGCGGCGCAACCCGAGTTGTGGCAGCGGTATATTGGCGTGTGAATTTTCTGCATGGAGCCACCAGACATGATCCCGCTTTACCGTGAATTTGAAACCCAGGCGCAGCTCGATGCCCAGTACAACCCGGCCATCGGGCTGGCCGACCCCACGGCGCCGGCCAGGCACTATGTGGCGCGGTCGGCGCTGGCCAGGCAGCGCTTGCGCTGTGTGCTCGATGTGCCTTATGGCCCCACATTGGCCGAGACGCTCGACATCTTTCCTGCCGATGCGCCCAACGCGCCGGTGTTCGTGTTTCTGCACGGTGGTTACTGGCGCGCGTTTTCCAGCAAGGACTTCAGCTGCGTGGCGCTGGGCCTGCAGCCGCTGGGCATCACCACCGTGGTGGTCAATTACGCCCTGTGCCCGGCGGTGACACTGGACGAAATCACGCGCCAGGCGCGCGCTGCCGTGGCCTGGACGCTGCGCCACATGGCCGACCATGGGGGTGACCCGGCGCGGGTCGCGCTGGGCGGGCATTCTGCCGGTGCGCACTTGACCGCCATGTGCCTGCAAACGCGCTGGGCCGAGGACTACGGCCTGCCGGCCGACCCACTGCAAGCGGCGCTGCTGGTCAGCGGCATCTACGACATTGCGCCGCTGCGCTACAGCTATCTGCAGCCGATGATCCAGCTCGACGAGGGCGTCATCCGGCGCAATTCGCCACTGTTTGGCGTGCGACCCTGCAGCACACCGATCTGGCTGAACTGGGGCAGCGAGGAAACGCCCGAGTTTGCGCGCCAGGCCAACAGCTTCCACGCCGCATGGCAAGGCGCAGGCAACGCCGGCGAACTCGGTGCGTTGCCCGGCGCCAACCATTACATCGGCATTCACGGCCTTGAAGACCCCGCCAGTTCCTTGAGCCAGTGGCTGGCGGGCAAGCTCGCGCTATAGTGCAACTCTGCTCCCGTCACAGCGAGCGTAGCGCGGCAGTCCATGTATCCATGAAGTCATGGCTGGCTTCGCCTGGCTCGCAATGACGGCGTTAATCCTTGTTGAATCGAGCCTGACTTGAGTATCCAGACCGACGACTTTGCCCCGGCGCCCGCCAAACGCGTGGTGTCCAACGCGCCCGCTTCGCCCAATGAAGAGGCGATCGAGCGCGCGCTGCGCCCCAAGCTGCTGCAGGAGTACGTGGGCCAGGCCAAGGCGCGCGAGCAGCTCGAAATTTTCATTGGTGCGGCCAAAAAACGCACCGAAGCGCTCGACCATGTGCTGCTGTTCGGCCCGCCGGGCCTGGGCAAAACCACGCTGAGCCACATCATTGCCGCCGAGCTCGGCGTCAACCTGCGCCAGACCAGCGGCCCGGTGCTGGAAAAGCCCAAGGATCTGGCCGCGCTGCTGACCAATCTGGAAAAAAACGATGTGCTGTTCATCGACGAAATCCACCGTCTCTCGCCGGTGGTGGAAGAAATCCTCTACCCCGCGCTGGAAGACTACAAGATCGACATCATGATCGGCGAAGGCCCGGCGGCGCGCTCGATCAAGCTCGACCTGCAGCCTTTTACTCTGGTGGGTGCCACCACCCGCGCCGGCATGCTGACCAACCCGCTGCGCGACCGTTTCGGCATCGTCGCGCGGCTGGAGTTTTACACCGCCGAGGAGCTGGCACGCATCGTCAGGCGCAGTGCCGGCTTGTTGAACGTGCCCACCGACGAGCAAGGCGGCTTCGAGATTGCCCGGCGCTCACGCGGCACGCCGCGCATCGCCAACCGGCTGCTGCGCCGCGTGCGTGACTATGCCGACGTCAAAGGCGCGGGCAACATCACCCAGGACATTGCCAACCGCGCCTTGCAGATGCTCGACGTCGATCCGCAGGGTTTTGACCTGATGGACCGCAAGCTGCTCGAAGCCGTGATCCACCGCTTTGACGGTGGCCCGGTCGGGCTGGACAACGTGGCCGCCAGCATTGGCGAGGAGCGCGAAACCATCGAGGACGTGATCGAGCCCTACCTGATCCAGCAGGGCTACCTGCAGCGCACGCCGCGCGGTCGCATCGCCACACTGGCCGCGTACCGCCATCTGGGCGTGACGCCGCCGGCGGATCAGGCGGGCGGGGAACTGTTCGGGAGGTCAATTGTTTAGCGTGAGAGAACGGTATTGTCATGCCGGGCCCGACCCGGCATCCATGAATTCAGCGAGTCATGGATTGCGGGTCGTAGCCCGCAATGACAACCGTCTTTCATCCTTTGGGACAACTATGAAGCCATGACTGTTAGCGTGAAAAACATCGTCATTGCGAACGCAGTGAAGCAATCCATGAGTGCTCAATACTTGGGATGGCTGCGGTGCAATGACGGTGCCTTTTCCATTCCTCGGGGTGGCTTTTGCCATGCCAGTTGGCTCAATGGAGCATGATGGAGGTCTCTTGAAATACACCGCCAATAGCCGTGCTTTTGCCCATATTGCCGCTTTTCATTCCGAGCTGACCGCACTGCGGCGTGAGCTGCACGCGCATCCGGAGCTGGGCTTCGAAGAGGTTTACACCGCCAAACGCGTGCAGCAGGCGCTGCAGCTGTGCGGCGTGGATGAGGTTCACACCGGCATCGGCAAGACCGGCGTCGTGGCCGTGATCCGGGGCAAGCGCCACAGCAGCGGCAGGATGACGGGTCTGCGCGCCGACATGGACGCGCTGCCCATGACCGAGCACAACGACGTTGCCTGGAAATCCGCAAAACCCGGCCTGATGCACGGTTGCGGCCACGACGGCCATACCGCCATGCTGGTGGGTGCGGCGCGCTACCTGGCCGAAACGCGCCGCTTCGACGGCACCGCCGTGCTGATTTTCCAGCCCGGTGAGGAGGGGTATGCTGGTGCCCAGGCGATGATCGACGACGGCCTGTTTGCGCGCTTTCCGGTGCAGTCGGTCTATGGCATGCACAACTGGCCGGCCATGCGCCCGGGCACCATCGGGCTCAATTCGGGCGCGATGATGGCCGCCGCCGACCGCATCGCCATCGACATCACCGGCAAGGGCGGCCATGGCGCCCACCCCTACCAGACGGTGGATCCGGTGCTGGTGGCGGGACACATCATCACCGCGGTGCAAAGCATCGTGTCGCGCAACGTCAAGCCGGTCGACAGCGCCGTCATCAGCCTGTGCGCCATGCAGGCGGGCGACCTGGGCGCCATGAGCGTGGTGGCGGGCAGCGCCAGGCTGGTGGGCACGGTGCGCACTTTCAGGAGCGAGGTGCAGACGCTGATCGAGCGTCGCTTGCGCGAGCTGTGCGGCTCGGTGGCACAGGCGTTTGGCGCCACTGCCGTGGTGACCTATGAGCGCATGTACCCGGCTACCATCAACACCGCCGCCGAGGCGCGTTTTGCCGGCGACGTGGCGACCAGCCTGGTGGGCGCTGAGAACGTGGTGCGCGACCTGGAGCCGAGCATGGGTGCCGAAGACTTCTCCTTCATGCTGCGCGTCAAGCCCGGCGCCTATCTGCGGCTTGGCCAGGGGCTGGACAACGGCCCGGGCAGTTGCCAGCTGCACAACAACCGCTATGACTTCAACGACGAGGTGCTGCCGCTCGGCGCCGCGCTGCACGCCAGCCTGGCGGAGCAGGCGATGCCCTTGCCGGACTGAGGTCTCAAGCCACGGCACCGGCGCGGCGCAGCGTCTGCACCGCCTGCGTATCCAGACCCAGTGCCTGTAACACTTCATCGGTATGTGCGCCCAACCGTGGCGGGCTCAGGCGCACGCCCAGGCGCTGGCCGCCCAGGGTGAACGGAAACAAGGTGGCCTTGGCTGTCTGCCCGGCGCGCGGGCCGTCGGGCAGCACCATGTCGGCCAGGCCGCTGGTGGCCAGCAGGTGCTCGTCGTCAAATAACTCTTCGGGCCGACGAATCGGCGCGTAGGGCAGCTTGTTGGCCTCCATCAAGGTGCTCAGTTCATCGGCGCTGTAGCGCGCCAGGCGCTCGCGCAGGATCGGAATCAGTGTGGGGCGCCCGCGCACGCGGTCGTTGTTTGAACCAAAACGCGCGTCGGCTTTCAGGTCGGCCAAACCAAACACGTCGCAAAACGTCGCCCACTGCGCGTCGCTGACCGCCGAGATGAATATCTGACCGCCGTCTTTCACGGTAAACACGTCGTACACCGCCCAAGGCGAGATGCGCGCGGGCATCGGCGCGGCGGGCACGCCAGTCATGGCGTACTGCAGCATGTGCTGGCCGACCAGAAAGACGTTGTTTTCGAACAGTGCGCTTTGCACTTCCTGCCCGCGCCCGGTGATGCCGCGCTGGATCAGCGCGCCCAGCGTACCAATGGCGCCAAACAGGCCGCCCATGATGTCGTTGACGCTGGTGCCCGCGCGCAGCGGGTCGCCGGGGCGGCCGGTCATGTAGGCCAGGCCGCCCATCATCTGTACGACCTCGTCAAGCGCCGTGCGGTGCTCGTAGGGACCGGGCAAAAAGCCCTTGTGGCTGACATAAATCAGGCGCGGGTTCTGCGCCGACAGGCTGGCGTAGTCCAGGCCATATTTGGCCATGGTGTCGGGCTTGAAGTTTTCCAGCACCACATCGGCGCTCAGGGCCAACTTGCGCGCCACCGCCGCACCATCGGGCTGGTGCAGGTCGATGGCGATGCTCTTCTTGTTGCGGTTGAACATCGGGAAAAAACCCGCACCGGCGCCCAGCAGATGGCGCGTGCGGTCGCCTTCGATCGGCTCGACCTTGATCACCTCGGCGCCCATGTCGGCCAGCACCATGCCGCAGGTGGGGCCCATCACCATGTGGGTGAATTCGACCACGCGCAGGCCGGTCAGGGGCAATGCGT
>JBBINL010000005.1:0-311 GCA_037443905.1 Burkholderiales bacterium
GTCTGGTGCTGCCGACATTCTGGAACTGGTGACACCTACGACCGCCGAGCTGCTGCTGTGGTGGTTCGGCGAAGACATGGTGTTGGCACGCAGCGAGCTTAACTTTCATGCCGGGCAAAAGCAGGCGATTCTGAATGCCATCGTGGCGCATGAAGTGTTGGGCAAAGATCATGACAACTGGACGCTGCTGGATCTGTACAAGGCCTCTGCGCCTGATGCGTTGCTGTCCGGCACTCGCTTAAACGAGGTTGCGCAGGCTAAACACGCGCATCCCAAATACTGTTTCAAGATGGCGACCGGCACCGGCAAAA
>JBBINL010000005.1:340-36184 GCA_037443905.1 Burkholderiales bacterium
AAAACGGCGGCACTGGCGCAAGGCAAGGACGATGCGCGCTTTACGCGTCAGTTCATGGTGGTGGCACCTGGGCTGATTGTGTATGAGCGCTTGCTGGATGCGTTTTGCGGCAAACAAATTGAAAACGGCAATGGCTCGCGCGAATTCGCGACCTCGGACATTGCAAAATTTGCCGATTTGTTCGTGCCCGACGCCCACCGGGATGTTGTGTTTGCCTTTGTGCGCGGCAATGTCTGCAGCAAGAGCGAGATCGGTCTCAAGGCCACCGGCAACGGCATGATCGCCATCACCAATTGGCACTTGCTTTATGAAGGCGACACCACTGATGACGTGGAAGAAGTGGAAGCCTTGGGCGCGCCGCTTGATCCGCAGCAAGTCATAGAAGCGGTCCTGCCGCTCACACCCGGTCGCGCCACCGGTAATAGTCTGGGCGTGCTTGACCGCCGTTACGCACGCGGCAATGTGCTGGAGTTTCTGGCGAGCTTGCCCGAACTGATGGTGTTTAACGACGAGGCACACCATATCCACGAGTTCAAGCGCGAAGGGGAGTCGACCGAAGTGGAGTGGCAAAAGAGTCTGACAAGAATTGCCGAAACCAAGGGGCGGCGTTTTGTGCAGGTTGATTTCTCCGCAACGCCGTATAACGATGTGGGTGCCGGAAAAAACAAACGCAAGGTTTACTTTCCGCACATCATCACCGACTTTGACCTGAAAAGCGCCATGCGCGCCGGGCTGGTCAAGTCGCTGGTGCTGGACCGGCGCAAGGAGATTGGCGCACTACCTCTGGAGTTCAAGGCCGAGCGCGATGAGCAGGACAACCCGGCCTTGAGTGACGGCCAGCGGGTGATGTTGCGCGCCGGGATCAAGAAGTTGCGCAAGCTAGAAGTTGACTTTGCCCAACTGGACCCCGGCCGCCACCCCAAGATGCTGGTGGTGTGCGAGGACACCAGCGTGTCGCCGTTGGTGGCGGCGTTCCTTCAGGATCAAGAGGGGCTCAGCGATAACGAGGTGATGACCATTGACTCGGGCAAAAAGGCCGAGCTGGGTGAAAAAGACTGGGCACCGGTGCGTCAACGCCTGTTCAGCGTGGATCACCACGCCACCCCGCGCGTGATCGTCAGCGTGCTGATGCTGCGTGAGGGTTTTGACGTGAACAACATCTGCGTCATCGTGCCGCTGCGCAGTTCACAAGCGCAGATTCTGCTGGAGCAAACGATTGGCCGGGGTCTGCGCCTGATGTGGCGTGACGACGAATACACCGACCTGAAACGTGAAAACCGCGAACGCATCAATGCCGGGCAGGAGCCAGGCAGCTTGCTGGATGTGTTGTCGATCGTGGAACACCCAGCCTTTCAGTCGTTTTATGACGAGTTGATTGCTGATGGTCTGGCGGGCACCACCGGCGACGACATGGATGACACCAGCGCAACGGGCGACGTGATCGCGGCTGAACTTCGCGAAGGTTTTGAGGCGTTTGATTTTGGCATTCCGTTCATCCTGCAAGAGACCGATGAAGTGCGCGACCACCATGCGCTAGACGTGACAGGTTTACCCGCCTTCACAGGGTTGACGCATTCTGAAATGATCGAACGGCTCGGCAAAGGCGACACGTTTATTTCTCAAGACCTGCAAAGCGCCACGCTGTTCGGCGACTACCGAGTTGACGGCGCTGTGATGAACGTGGGCGGCTACAACGAATATTTGAGCCGCCTGACCCGGCGCATCAGCCAGGCGCTCAGTGAGCCGGTGCCCAAAGGCAACAAAATTGCGACGCATTTGGCAAAACCGTATCTGCAGGTCAACACCGCAGAACTCACAGGCTGGCTGGACGACTACATCTGGACGCGGTTGTTTAACGCAGCTTTCAATCCGCTTGACGGCGAGAACTGGCGCGTGTTGCTGCTGCAACCGGTGGTGGACCACATCACCAAGGTGTTTGCTGTGGCACTGCTTGAATCCGAGCAAAAGCACAGCACCGGCCAAACCGAGGTGCTTTTGCGGCATTTGTCAGAAGTACCAAAATTGATGATGCGCGAATGCCATTCGGTGGCGGTGTCCAAGTGTATTTATACCCGGCTGGCCTGGCCCGCACGCAATGGCGGGTTGGAGAAAACCTTGATTCATTGGGCGCAGGCCGATACACAGGTGCAGGCGTTTTGCAAGATCAGTGAAAACCGCCACACCTTTGCACGGTTGCGCTACGTGAAAGATGATGGTCTGCCCGCCTTTTACTCCCCGGACTTTCTTGTGCGAACACCTGACGCGGTCTATCTGGTGGAAACCAAGGCACAGGCGCAAGCCATCCATCCCAACGTGCAACGCAAGCTCAAGGCGGCGCTGGCCTGGTGTGAACGCATCAATGGCTTGACGCAAGAGCAGCGGGGCAGCGCGCCGTGGCATTACGTGCTGCTGGCCGAAAACGTGGTGTACGAGTGGCAGGCCAAAGGCGCGCGGCTGGCTGAATTGCTGCATTACGCCCGTCTGCGGCCGCTGGCAGACGCGTCGCTGCAATCAAGCTTGTTCGGCCCACCCGCTGCCGCGTCAATGGGTCAGCGTTGACCCCAACGCTGTGCCAGGCCCGGCTGCAGCAGCGTGCCCTTACTTCGCCCGCTCGGCCAGAAAGATTTCGACGCGGCGGTTCCTGGCGCGGCCCTCTGCGGTGTTGTTGTCGGCAATGGGTTCGTAGGAGCCGCGGCCGTCGATCTGGATGCGCTGGGCATTCACCCCGCGCGACACCAGGTAGTTGCGTGCGCTGGCAGCACGGTTGACCGACAGCGGGTTGTTGATGGCGTCCGAGCCGGTGCTGTCGGTGTGGCCAATGATGCGGACTTCGGTGTTGGGCTGGCTGCTCAGGCCCTGGGCAAACTGATCAAGTATGGGGCGCAGGTTGGGTTTGATTTCGGCGCTATTGGTGTCGAACGAGATGTCGCTCGGGATGCTGAGTTTGAGCTGGTTGTCAGGGGTTTGCGTCACGACCACGCCGGTGCCGGCCGTGGCCTGCTCCATTTCGGCCTTTTTCTTTTGCATCTGGGTCGACCAGATATAGCCGCCCAGCGCACCCACGCCAGCGCCAATGGCGGCCGATTTGCCGCTGTCGCCAATGGCCACGCCGGCCAAGGCGCCCACCCCGGCGCCGATGGCGGCGCTGCGTTGCGCGTCTGTCATCTCGGCACAGCCGCTGAGCAGAATGGCGGCGGCGCTCAGGGCGGCCATCACGGGGCGGGTGCTTGAAATCAGGGTATTCATGATTGTTCCTTCAGGATTTTTGGCAGAGCCAAGTTATAACAGCAAGAATCAGGAGTGTGGTGTCTGGCAGCTCACACAGGCATCAAAATGTAACGACATCTTGAGAATCCGCATGGTTTTCAAGGTTGCGGCATGGCGCTTTCAGGGCATCGTTGAGGTCGGCGCGCTGAGTTTGTCGGCCTCGGATGTGAAAGCGTCGGCGTAAAACTCGTCCTGCGGCAAACCTGCGGCCAGATAGTCGACGCGAGCCGACTCCACCACAATGGGTGCGCCGCAGGCATAGACCTGGTGGCCGCTCAAATCTGGCACATCCTGCAGCACCGCGCGGTGTACAAAACCGGTGCGTCCGTGCCAGTTGTCTTCAGGCAGTGCGTCAGAGACCACCGGCACGTAGCGCAGATTGGGCATTTCGGCCAGCCTGGCTTTCACCCATGCGTCCAGGTACAGGTCAGCCGGGCGGCGCCCGCCCCAGTACAGCGTGACTTCTCGCGTGATGCCCTTGAACTGGATGTGCTCGATGATGGCTTTGATCGGTGCAAAACCGGTGCCCGAAGCCAGCAGAACGATCGGCTTGGCGCTGTCTTCGCGCAGGTAAAAGCTGCCATAGGGGCCTTCAACGCGGAAAATGTCGCGCTCTTTCATGGTGCCAAAAACATGGTCGGTAAATTTGCCGCCGGGCATGTGCCGAATGTGCAGCTCCAGCCCCTGGCCGATCAGGTGCGGCGCATTGGCCATGGAGTAACTGCGGTGGACGTTGCCCTGGAGCAAAAACTCGATGTACTGCCCGGCATGGTAGGCAAACACGTCCTGCGTGGGCATTTGCAGCCTGACGACCATGACATCGTCCGACACTTTCTGCAGCGAGGTCACGCGTGTCGGCATTTTCCTGATGGCAAAAGCGCCTTCCATGGTGACCTGGCGTGACTCCAGCACCACGTTGCTCATGGGTCGGGCGCAACAGGTCAGCACAAAACCCTGGGCTTCTTCGGCATCGCTGAGGGCCTTGCTCTGGTGCGCGCCGTGGATCACGCTGCCACTGATCTTTTTGCATTTGCACGAGCCGCAGGCGCCGTCCTGGCAGCCATACGGCAGATTGATGCCCTGCGCAATGCCAGCCGCCAGAATGGTTTGGCCGGCTGCCACGTCAAATGCGCGACCGCTGGGTTCGATGCTGATGTGAAATGTCGTGGGGCTGGCGCTGCCGGTCATATTCTGGTTATCCTCAAAGCTTCAGACTTGAAAAGGAGCCGATTTTGCCTGCATTGCGAAGCCCCCATTCCCTGTTGTATGCCACCCGGCCCGGGGCCCTGCCGGCGCGTTTTCGGCGCGAGCGCGTCCTGCTGGTCGGTTGCGGCGATGTCGGCCTGCGTGTGGCGCGCCAACTGGGGCAGCGCGTGCGGCTGCTGGCGCTCACATCGCAGGCCGCGCGCGCGCCCGAGTTGCGTGCTCTGGGCATCACGCCACTGGTAGGCAATCTGGACCAACCCGCCAGCCTGGCGCGTTTGAGCGGCCTGGCCACGCGCGTGGTGCATATGGCGCCGCCACCCGACAGTGGCAGCCACGACCCGCGCACCCAGGCGCTGCTGCAGGTGTTGCGTCGGCGCTCGAGCGTGCAAAGCCTGGTGTATGGCTCCACCAGCGGTGTGTACGGCGATTGCCAGGGAGAGATGGTCACTGAAACCCGCGCGCTCAACGCTGCCACCGCCCGGGCGCAGCGGCGCATCGACGCCGAGCAGCGCATCCGCCACTTTGGCCGTGCTGCAGCGGTGCGTGTCAACACCCTGCGCATTCCGGGCATCTATGCGCCCAACCGCAAGGGCGGCACGCCGCGCGAGCGGCTTCTCAAGGGCACACCGGTGCTGCAGGCCAGCGACGATGTTTTTACCAACCACATCCATGCCGACGACCTGGCGCGCGCCAGCATCGTCGCCCTGTGGCGCGGCCGACCCGCTCGGGTTTACAACGTCAACGACGACACCTGTCTCAAAATGGGCGACTACTTTGACCTGGCCGCCGACCTGTACGGCCTGCCCAGGCCGAAACGGGTGCCGCGCGACACCGCCACAGCGCAGTTGCCCTTGATGTTGCTGAGCTTCATGAGCGAGTCGCGCCGCATGGACAACACCCGGCTTAAAACAGAGCTGCGCGTGGCATTGCGCTACGCCACAGTGGCGCAGGGTTTGCGCGTCTGCGCAGATCAGGGCTTGTGCATGAACGAGCCTTTGACGGCAGGCTAGGGCGAACCGGTACTCATGGCGAAGCTGCGGCTGAATGCCAGTTTGTCAATGGTGCCAGACAGAGTGACCTGGTAGGTGGTGTGGGCGTCCAGCGGCACTGTGGGAACCACAAATGCCTCGTTGACCTCGATATAGGGTTTGCCGGAGACGGGATCAAGGTTGGGGTCATTGGCGTTGGTGAGCACTTCAAAAGGGACGACCTCTGCGTTTTGGCTGACGATCTTGCTGCTGGCAGACACGCTGAGCTTTTGCCCCCGATCCACCTTGAGGTAAATCGGCGGTCCCAATTTGGCGTTGACGTTGACAGAGCCCTTGAAAGGGTTCGGATTTTCACTGGCAGGATCAAACTCGGGTGGGATATTGCTGCTGCCCTGGCATGGGTAGGTCGCCACCTTGCCCTTGCCAAGTTCGAGGGTTTCAGTCTGGTAGCCGTTGAGCGTGCCGAATCGGTACTCCTCGTGCCTAGCCTTGGCGCTGGTGGAGACGGTCTGAACATCCGAGCCGAAACCGACGTCCGCGCCCTCGAACATCGCGCCAGACAGGTGGTAAACCGTGTTGAGCAGGCTGCGCATGGATTCTGCGCCGCGCTGCTCCAGGGGTGGAATCTCCAGAGACGGGTCATTGATGTCGTATTCCCACCAGGTGCCGACCAGAATTTCTGCCACCTGATCGCCGTAGCCGGTCACCAGGCTGCGATCCCATGGGTAATAACCCGTGTAGTAGGGGTCGGTGGATACAGCTTCGAAATGCGACAACACCGAAGTCCCGCTGGCAATCGACACACTGGTGAGGTAGCGCGCATGCTGGCGGGTCGCCGCATCGAGCCGGGCGTCTTGTCTGAGCACACCAAAGCCGCACAACGCCCGGGCCTGCTGCAACACCGTGTAGCCGCCGAGCTCTGCCGAGCCGGGAGGGTAGCTCGACGCAGGTATGTCAACCTTGACGGGAGGCAGGACAGTCGGGGGGCTGTCCGCCCCGCCCCCGCCGCCGCAAGCCGTCAGAGCCAGCGAAAGGATCAACGGTATGGAAAAGTTGCCTGGTTTTTTCATCACGAATGATGTCTTGAAGATCAGGTTCAGAGGATAACCGCATCGATCAAGGCAGAATAGGGCGATTACATTCAATGACATTTGCGCGATGACCATGATCAACATCCCTGCCTCTGGCACTGCCGCTGCCGTCCCGGACACTCTTGGGCCCGACGATTTCGACGCGCTCGACACCATTCTGGACGACTTGCGCAGCCGTTTTGACGAGACGCCACAGTGGGAGTTTTGCGAGGGCTTCATGGCCGCGCTGGTGTGTTGCCGCCGCTTGATCAGCCCCAGCGAATATTTCTCGGTGCTGCTCGATCTGGAGGATGACAGCGAAACCCCGCTGTTTGCCGACGAGGCCCAGTTCAAGCGCTTTTTTGACCTCTGGATGCGGCGCTGGAACGAAGTCGCTGACGCGCTCGACGCCGATGTCCAATCGCTTGAAGATGCGCGCGCCTACCAGCCCGAAGTCATGGACATGCGCGGTGCCATGGCCGCTCTTTCAGCACAGGAGCGCGCCGAAATGGGTGACCTGCCTGTGCCGTCTTTTGGTCAGATCTGGGCCATTGGCTTCATGTATGCGGTGGAAAGCTGGCCCGAGGAATGGGCCCCGCCACGCGACAAACAAGCCGCCAAGGTGCTTGATTCTGCGCTGCAATGCATCGTGGCCGTGACCGAGGATGACCAGGATCCTCCCGTCGTCTCCGCGTTCGAGGAAAACGGCGAACCCACCATCAGCGAGCAGCGGCTCAAAGACTTTGCCGATGCCATCTGGGCGGTGTACGACCTGCATGAAATGTGGCACACCATCGGCGCGCGCGTGGCAACCGTGCACGCTGCTCCCAAGGTGGGCCGCAATGACCCCTGCCTCTGCGGCAGCGGCAAAAAATACAAGAAGTGCTGTGGCGCCTGAGGCCCGTGTCATCGCGAGCAAAGCGTGGCAAACCATTGACCGGTTGCCGTCACAGCGTAGCGCGACCCACAGCACCAGCGTGTCGCAGGCTATTTTTTCACCCTGCAAGCGGCTGGCGCGGTCATGCTCGAGGTCGATGCCGGCGCTGGCGCGGTAGTCCTCGCACATGGCGTGGATGGTCTCGCTCTTGCAGAAGCAGCGCTCATATTCGGCCAGTGCGGCTGGTTCGATGTAGTCCATGCTGGTCGAGCCCCAGCCGCCCAGCTTGGTGTGCAGGTAGGCCAGCCGGAGTGCTACCCGGCCGCCGCGGTCATGGCCGCATAAAAAGAAGCGACCCACCCCCAGCGCGTGCGCGTCGGGCGCTCAAGCAGTGACTGTAACGTCAACCCGCCAGCAGCATCCCCGCCAGCGTCACCATGGTCAGTGCAATCAGCGCGTCAAGCAAGCGCCAGGCCAGCACGGTGGCAAACAGCGGCGCCAGCAAGCGTGCGCCAAAGCCCAGCGCGGAGAACCAGCAGAAACTGGCGCAAATGGCGCCGGCGCCAAACCACCAGCGACCGGGGTCGAGGCGCTGGTTGGCCAGGCTGCCGAGCAGCACCACGGTGTCCAGGTAGACATGCGGGTTCAAAAAGGTAAAGGCAAAGCAGGCTGCCAGCGCGCTCGCCAGACTCGCGCCACTGCCAGCAAGCACCAGCTTGTGCTTGCCCTGCAAGGCACGCCGCGCAGCCAGCCCACCATAAACAGCCAGAAACAAGGCGCCACCATAACGCGTGAGGATGAGCAGGGTGGTGTTGTTGCGTACCAGCAGGCCCGCGCCGCCAATGCCCGCCACAATCAGCAGCGCGTCCGACAGCGCACAAAACAGCACCAGCGGCAGCACATGCTGGCGCAAGATGCCCTGGCGCAGCACATAGGCATTTTGCGATCCAATGGCCACAATCAACGCCAGCCCGGTGGCAAAGCCACTGAAAAAATCAAGATTCATTTGGCAAAGTGCACGCGCACGGTGAGGCCGCGGCCCTGCAAGCCATCAGACAGCGTCAGCGTGGCGTGGTGCAGTTCAGCAATGCGTTTGCAAATGGCCAGTCCGAGGCCGGTGCCAGGCTGGTTTTGCCCGGCGATGCGGTAAAAGCGCTCGAACACACGCTGGCGCTGTTCGGGCGCGATGCCCGGGCCGTCGTCACTGACCGTCAACTGCACGACGTTGCCATCGGTTTCGAGGCCGATGGCGATGTGACCACCGCGCGGCGTGTAATGGATGGCGTTGTCCAGCAGGTTGGCGATCAGCATGGTCAGCAGGTCGGCGTTGCCCGTCACGGCGGGCAGGCCTGGCGCCACGGTGAGCTCCAGGTTTTGCTCGCGCTGCAGGGCCAAGGGTGCCAGCTCGGCGCTGATGGTCTCGACAATCCGCTCGAGGTGCAGGCTTGCAAACTCGGGTGGGGTCTGTTTGGGATCAAGCCGCGCCAGCGTCAGCAACTGGTTGACCAGCCGGATGCCGCGTTCAACGCTGTGCTGCATTTGTGCCAGCGCCTGCTGGTGCGGCTCTTGCGCCTGGGTATGGCACGCGGTGTACAACTGGGTTTGCAGCGCCGCCAGCGGTGTGCGCAACTGGTGGGCGGCATCGTCGGTAAAACGGCGCTCGCTTTCCAGCGTCTGTTCCATGCGCGCCAGCAAGGCGTTCAAGGCGGAGACGATGGGTTGCACCTCACCCGGTACGCTGGTGGCGTCAATCGGCGTCAGGTTGCCGGGCTGGCGTTGACTGATCTCATGGCTCAGGGTGGCCAGCGGATGCAGGCCCTTGCGAACGGAAAACCACAGCAGCAAGAGCAGCACCGGCAGCCCCAGCAGCAGAGGCGTCGCCGCCGAGAAAATCATGTTGCGGGCGAGCTGGGCGCGAAAGGCATGGGGCTCCGACACGATCATGTGCACACCGTGATTGATGTCATACACCTTGTAATTGCGCCAGCCGATGCCCTGTGCATCCACACTGTCTGACAGGCCCAGCACTTCGGTCATGACAATGGGCGGCGCATTGTCAGATCGAAACAGCAGTTCGCCGCCATCACGCCACAGCTGGAAGCGCAGCAGGTGGCTGTATGGCGTTGTTTTGGCAACCGGGGACGGGACAGCTCCAAAATCTGGCGCTGAATGCTGTTCGTCTGGCTTGGCCGTTGCCGGTTGAGCGCTACCCGGTCGCTGTGCCAGTCTTGGCCAGGCGCTCAACAGCTGGGCGATGGTTTCTGATGGCAGGGTCTTGGGCATGGTCTGCTTTTCACCGTGGTCAGGATCCATCATGTGCAGAAAAGCCTGTGCGGTGTAGGCCAGGTGCACGTCATACAGCGCGTTGGCATCCGCAATGTTGTTGCGGGTGGAAAGCGTGGCCATGACGGCCCAGAACAAGAAGCTCACCACGCCCAGCGCCATCAGCAGGCGATGACTCAGCGTGATGTGCTGGCTGGTGCTTGCGCTCACGGCTTGTTCAGGGTGTAGCCAATGCCGCGCACGGTCTTGATGCTTTCTTCGCCAATTTTTTGCCGCAAGTGGTGGATGTGAACTTCGAGCACATTGCTGTCAGTGCTGTGGCTTGATCCAAACACCAACTCCTCCAGCCTGCCGCGCGGAATGACCTGTCCCGAGCCCTCCATCAGGACGCGCAACAGTTTGAACTCGCGGTTGGACAGGTTGAGCACTTCATCATGCCGGGTGACCAGCTGCCTGTCTGCATCGAGGAGCAGGTCGCCGATCTGGATGCGCCCGACAAAGCCGGAGCGCCGTATCAGGGCATGCAGGCGCGCGATCAGTTCTTCGATGTCCGTCGTCTTGACCAGAAAGTCGTCGGCCCCGGCTTCAAAGCACATCACCTTGTCGCGGGTGGTGTCGCGTGCCGTGAGCATCAGCACCGGCAGCTTGTTGCCGCTGGCGCGCAGTTGTTTGAGCAGGGTCAGTCCGTCCAGGCCGGGCAGGGTGATGTCGAGCACCGCTGCGCTAAAAAAAGCCTGGCTGAGCAAATCCAGCGCGACGCTGCCATCGGTGACCCAATGGGCATCGAAACCGGCATGGTTGAGCGCTGCCTGCAGGCCGCTACCCATCAATTCGTCATCTTCAATGATCAGAATCTTCACGTCAGGCTCGCGCTCGCAATGAGTTCTGTCAGGCGTGTCAGGGCATGCTGCACAGTGGCCTGGCGCACGTCGGCACGGTCGCCGGCAAAATGCCGGACTTCGGTGTGCACGCCGCCGGGCAAGGCAAAACCGAACCACACCGTGCCCACCGGTTTGACGGTACTGCCACCACCTGGGCCGGCCACGCCGGTAACCGCCACGGCGACATGGGCGCGCGAATGGTCCAGCGCGCCGCTGGCCATGGCGCGTGCCACGGGCTCGCTGACCGCGCCCTGGCTGTCGATCAGTGCGGCATCAACACCCAGCATATTGCATTTGGCTGCGTTGGAATAGCTGACAAAGCCGCGCTCAAACCAGTTGCTCGATCCCGCCAGGTCGGTGCAGGCTGCGGCAATCAGGCCGCCGGTGCAGCTCTCGGCGGTGCACAGCAGCCAGTTTCTGGCCTGTAACAGACGGGCCAGCGTGGCGCATGTTTCAAGCGTCAAAGGTCCAGGATGCTGGCGCTGCATGCGGGTCATGACCTCACCAGAGCCGCCACAGCGCGATCACCAGCAGGGCGCAAAAGGCTGCCACCAGATCGTCGAGCATGATGCCCCAGCCGGCCTTGCGCCAAGCTGCCGGATCGGTGGCCGGATCCACGTCGTGGTAAAGCTGGTCGGCCCAGGCCACCGGGCCGGGTTTGGCCGCGTCGAAGAACCGGAACAGTGCAAAAGCCGCCAGCTGGCCCCAGAATCCGGTCGGGCTCACCAGCCACAGCACCCCCCAGAAGGCGGCGATTTCATCCCAGACGACGCAGCCGGGGTCGAGCACCCGCAGGTGTCTGGCGGTCAGGCTGCAGGCCCACCAGCCCGTCACGATGCTGATGCCAATCAGCCAGCCCCACTGCGACTCGGTCAGGCGGTTTTGCAGTAGCGCAAACAGCGCCCAGGCCCATAGCGTGCCCATGGTGCCGGGGGCCACCGGGCTCAAGCCCGAGCCAAAGCCCAGTGCCATGACATGCGCCGGGTGCGCCATCATGAAGCGCCCGCTGGCGCTGACCGGCGGTCTGGCCGCAGGGGCCCTTGCCGTTTCGGTTGGGCGATCAGTGGTCTCGTGTTCAGGCATGGCTGGATTATCGAGCGGATAGCGATGTGTTTTGGCATCAGGCAAAGTGGTCGAACGAGGCGTAGTGATTGGGCAGTGCCTGACCCTGATCATCCAGCAGGCGCAGTCCCGGGCTTGATTCGATCTGTCCGATGCGGTGCACCGGCGTCTGACTGGCCTGGGCGGCGTTGGCCACGGCCGTGCGCAGCAGGGGCGGTGCGGTGAACAGTAACTCGTAGTCGTCGCCGCCGCACAGCGCCAGCCTGCGCCATTGTTCCAGCGGCAAACCAAAACCCGACGGGTCAGCGCATTGGGCAGCCATTGCATGACAGGCGATGGTGGTGATGGCCTGGTCCACCTGAACGCTGGCCCCCACCCCCGAGTTTTCCAGCAGATGACCCAAATCACCGATCAGGCCGTCGCTGACATCGATCGCTGCCGAGGCAATGCCGCGCAGAGCCAGACCCAGCGCCAGACGCGGCGTGGGCTGCTCCAGGCGGGAGCGCGCGGCACTCAGCACCGCGTCGGGCAGGGATATTTTGCCTTGGATCGCGTCCAGCGCCAGCCGGGCATCGCCCAGCGTGCCGCTCACATACAGGTCGTCACCGGCTTGGGCGCCGCTGCGCAGCAGGGCTTGCGAGCGGCCGTTGATGACCGGCACCTCGCCGAACACGGTGATGCAGACGTTGAGCGGCCCGGCGGTGGTGTCGCCACCGACGAGTTCGCAGTCGTGCGCGTCGGCCAGTGCAAAAAGCCCTTGCGCAAACGCCGCCAGCCAGGGTTCATCGATGGCTGGCAGCGCCAATGCCAGCGTGAACGCCAGCGGTCTGGCGCCACAGGCGGCCAGGTCGCTGAGGTTGACCGCCAGCGCCTTGTGGCCGAGTTTGCGTGGGTCGGTGTCAGCAAAGAAATGGCGACCCTGCACCAGCATGTCACACGAGATAGCCAACTGGGTGCCGGGGGCGGGTTGCAGCAGCGCACAATCATCGCCCACGCCGAGCACCGCGTGGCGCGCCGGGCGCTTGAAAAAGCGCGCAATCAGATCGAATTCACCCATGGCTCACGGTTCAGTGCAGGGTGCGTGTGCCACCGCTTTCACTCAGGGCATCGAGCACGAACATGGGCACGTCCACCTCAAACTTCTCGCCGTCTTCGGCGACGCAAAAAAAGCTGCCGTGCATGGTGCCGGTGGGTGTGCGCAGGCGCGTGCCGCTGGTGTATTCGAAAGCTTCGCCGGGCTGCAAAAGTGGCTGGTGTCCGACCACACCCAGGCCCTTGACCTTTTCATGGTGGCCCTGGGCGTCATTGATGTTCCAGGTGCGGGAAATCAGTTGCGCCGCCACCTGGCCGGTGTTGCGGATGGTGATGGTGTAGGTAAAAAAGTACCGGCTTTGCCCCGGTGCTGACTGATCAGCCAGGTAGCGGGGTTGGACCTGGACCTGGAACTGGTAGCGACGCTGAGAGGGCATGGTGTGCACGCTAGGGTTTGAAGGTGGACAGGGGTGGCAATTCAAGTTCGATCGAGGCGGGCGCCTGCAGGCTGGCGGCCAGCGTGGCGCCGCGCGCCGAGACCGATTGCAGCACCAGCTCATCGGACAGCCTGTCGCCCACCTTGTAGGGTTTGGCCTTGTCGCTGCCAATCGCGATCAAGGCGCTGCCGCTGCCTTTTTTTTGAGCAATGACGCCTTCAAGCCGGAAATTGCTCGCGGTATTGACGGCAGCTGCCACCGCGGCGTTGCTGACGGGTGCGGCGCTGGCCCCGAGCAGCTGGGCGATGCGGGCAGTGTCGATCGGGCGTGGCCCGGACCAGTCGCTGTTGGCGCGTGGCGCACCGAGGGGCTCAGTCCAGCGCAGGCCCCAGTAAACAACGCTGGCCGCGGCCATGGCCGCCAGCACAAAAGCACCCAGCCGCGCCGGCCAAAGGGAGCGATCAGGTGTTGTCATGTGCAGCGGTGTTCGGGTTGATGAAACTTCCTGACTTGCCGCCGTGCTTTTCCAGCAGTTTGATGTCGCTCATGACCATGCCGCGGTCCACCGCCTTGCACATGTCGTAAATGGTGAGCAGGGCAACAGACGCCGCCGTGAGCGCCTCCATTTCAACCCCTGTTGGCCCCACCGTTTCCACCGTGGCCTTGCAAAGAACGCTGCTGCTGTTGGCGGCGCTGGCGTGCAGCACCTTGAACTCGATGGCCACTCTGGTCAGTGCCAGCGGGTGACACAGAGGGATGAGGTCGCTGGTTTTTTTGGCCGCCATGATGCCAGCAACGCGGGCGATGCCCAGCACATCGCCTTTTTTGGCGGTGCCGGCCTCGATGATGGCCAGCGTGGCGGGCAGCATGTCGATGCGCCCGCCGGCAATGCCGACGCGGTGGCTGGCGTCTTTGGCCGCGACATCGACCATGTGGGCCTGGCCCTGGTCGTCAAAATGGGTAAGAGTGCTCATGACACGATTCGGGGTGATTTGGACTACAGTAAACGAAAGGAAAAGACTTCAGCCGGGATTGTCCATGAGGCGCAGCTTCGCAGCTGTTCGAGCGCTGGCGGTCGCCTGGCGGTCAATTGGCGCAGCTGTTGCCATGCCATGTACGTCTCACGGCCTTGCATACTGTCTCGCAAACCTGCTTGCCAGCATCTCAAACCCTGATGAACAATCCCGGTTCATCGAACCTTTACAAACGACTGGCATCATACGGTGATCTCCAGATTCATTCTTTTGCGGGTGTACCCGATAACTCGCTCATGTTGATGCACCATTACAAAGCCCGGTCATTTTTCAGCATTGCCCTCAAAGCGCCAGCTGCTCTTGTTTTGGCAGCAATTTTGCTGGCTGCGCCCATCCCTTTGCTGGCGCAGGCTAGCGTGGCCAGTGCGCTGCCCTTGCTGGGTGATGGCAGCGCCATGAGCGCCAGCGCCGAGCGTCGCCTGGGCGACCGGATTGCCCGTGAACTGTACCGTGACCCTGATTTTATTGACGACCCGGTGCTCACCGATTATGTGCAGGGTATCTGGCAGCCCCTGCTGGCAGCCGCGCGCCTGCGAGGTGACCTGACGCCGGAGCTCGACGAACGCTTTGCCTGGCGCATTGTTCTGGGGCGTGACCGCAGTGTCAACGCATTTGCCCTGCCGGGTGGCTATTTTGGCGTGCATCTGGGACTGTTGGCCGTGGTGAGCAGTCCTGATGAACTGGCTTCGGTGCTGGGGCATGAGTTGAGCCATGTCACACAGCGTCACATATCGCGCCTGATTTCCAGAAACGACAAGATGTCGCCGTTGATGATTGGCACCATGATCCTGGGGGCACTGGCGGCCAGTAAAAGTCCGCAGGTCGGCAATGCCCTGATCGTCGGCGGGCAAGCCCTGTCGGCGCAGGGCCAGCTCAATTTTTCGCGTGACATGGAGCGCGAGGCCGATCGGGTCGGTTTTGGCGTCATGACGCAGGCCGGCTTCGAGGCGCAGGGTTTTGTCGGCATGTTCGACAAATTGCAGCAGGCCGCCCGGCTCAACGACACCGGCGCTTACCCCTATCTGCGCAGCCATCCGCTGACCACCGAGCGTATCGCCGACATGCAGTCGCGCCTGCCGCTGGGCGCGCCGCACAGCGTCGACGTGGTGCCAGGCATGACACACGCCATGCTGACGGCGCGTGCCCGGGTGCTGTCGAGCCCGGGTGTGGATGCGCTGCGCGCTTTGCAGGCGCAGGCTGATCACCTGGTGCCCGGCCAGGCTGATGCGCAACAGGCGGGCACGCTGTATGGTGCCGCCATGGCCGCCAGCCGCCTGCGTGACGCGGCACAGGCACGCATACAGTTTGCGCGGCTGCAAAAAATCATTGCCGACGATGGCGGTGATGCCGAGGCTGCCCGGCAGGCGCGCTGGCTGGGGGTAGAAATTGAACTGGCGGCACGCGACCGGTCCCGGCCGCAGGTGCTGTCGCTGGCTGACCGCGTGGGTCTGGACTTGGCCAAGCCTGGCGCTGTGGCGCTGCTGCGGCGCCCCGACATTTTGCTGCAGGCCCAAATTGCCATGCAGGCCGGGCAAAACGCAGTGCTGGATGCGGTGGCGCAAAACCTGCAGGTCTGGCTGGTCAGGCAGCCGCAGGATGCCCTGGCCTGGCAGTGGCTGGCGAGCATTTACGCCGCGCAAAACCAGACCCTGCGCGCCATGCGTGCCGAGGCCGAGGCGCGGGTGGCGCAACTCGACTACGCGGGCGCCCTGGATCGGCTCAGGGCCGCGCTGGATCGGTTGGACAAAGCCGCTGCCTCGAAGTCTTCAGCCGACCACATCGACGCGTCAATCATCGACACGCGGCGCCGTCAGATCGAGGCTTTATTGCGGGAACAGACGCTCGAAAACTGAATCGATGATCAGGCCAAGAACGGAGTAAAGCATCGAACCCCACAGCGCGGCGATGAAGTCGCGCACGTAAAAGCCGTGCAGGATGCCGGCGGCAGACCAGAACATCAGGGCGTTGATGACAAACAGGAACAGCCCCAGTGTGACCAATGTGACTGGCAAGGTCAGCACCACCAGCACCGGGCGCAGCAGCATGTTGAACAGGCCGATGACAAAGGCGGCAATCATGGCGGCACCAAAGCTGCTGACCACCACGCCGCTGTAGAGATAGGCCACGCACAAAAGGGCGGCTGCACTGAGCAGCCATTTCAAGAGCAGTTTCATGGCATGCAGCTTATCACGCTGGTGCGGTCGTCATCAAAACCCCGGGCATTGCTGCTGAATTTGTGCCTGCGCCACCAGCCGACGGTCAGCACGCCCGTGACGACCACGGCATAAACTGCCCAGCGTTCGGCCAGCGCGATCACGATGGCGTTGGTGCCGGACAGCGCCTGGGCGCTATCATGCGCGCCCCATGAGTGCCATCCACATCACCGACATCGAGGCCGCCATCAATTTCTGGCGCGACAAAGCGCCCAGTGCCGGCGGCGTGGCACTGTCAGCGCCCACGCGCGCGCTCGCCGAGGTGTATGCCGTGATGGCGCTGGAGCGCCGCCAAGATATCGACGAGGCTGACTTGCCCGAGGACGCGATGCTGGCCTGGCTGGGCTGGTTCGAGAGCACCCCCGACACGCCCTGCATTGCGATCTGTTCGACCAGTCAGGGCGATGAAGTCTGCAAGGGCTGCGGCCGCACCTTTGACGAAGTGCAGTGCTGGACTGCCATGCGGCCGGCGCAGAAGCGCGCCACCTGGCGCCGCATCACGCAGCAGGCGACGGCGTGGCGCTTCAATAAATACGCCGAGCGTGCCGTCGAAAAGAAAGATCAGGAGGGGTCAGGGTACGCCGCTTAGCGCGTATTCTGACCCGCAAGGTTCAGAGCGAGATGCCGCCCGAGACTTCGATCACTTCGCCGTTGATGTAGCTGGCTTCGTCGCTGGCCAGGAAGGCGTAGACGTTGGCGATTTCCTCGGGTTTGCCGATGCGGCGCATGGCCACCTTTTCGCCCATCTTGGCGAGTACTTCGGTCGGCATGGCTGCCACCATCGGCGTGGCGATGAAGCCCGGGGCCACAGCGCAGGTGCGTACCCCCTTGGGGCCGAGCTCGCGGCTCCAGGTCTTGGTGAAGCCGATCACGCCGAACTTGGTGGCGGCGTAGTTGGTCTGGCCGAAGTTGCCGTACAGGCCGACCACCGAACTGGCGTTGAGGATGACGCCGCTGCCTTGCGCGACCATGCCGTCGGCCACCGCCTGGCTGCAGTTAAACACGCCGCGCAGGTTGACGTCGATGACTTTGTCGAACTGTTCGGCGGTCATTTTTTGCAGCCGGGCGTCTTGCGTGATGCCCGCGTTGTTCACCAGCACGTCGATGCGCCCGAACTGGGCCTTGACCTTGGCCACGACTTCGTCGATCTGGGCGCGGTTGGTCACATCCATCACGTAGCCTTCAGCCGTGGCACCCAGGGCACGGCACTGCGCCACGATCTCGTCAACACCGGCCTGCTTGACGTCGCAGGCGATGACGATGGCGCCCTCAGTGGCGAATTTGAGCGCGGTGGCCTGGCCGATGCCTTGTGCGGCGCCGGTGATGATGGAGACTTTGTTGGAAAGACGTGCAGACATGATGATTGAGCTGGATAGTTAGTGAAAGAAACGCAAAGATGTTAACCGTGTGACATTTCACGAAGTTGACGCCGGTCAACTACTTCCAGCTTACCGGTTCGATATCGACGTGATGTTTGCCATCATCCAGCGTCAGCACGCCCTCCTGAAAGGTGGCTTGCAGCGTCATGTTGCGCTGCGCCAACGGCATCAGAGCCTGGGCGGCGCGCGTGGGAATGCGCCACACGTGCAGGTTCTTTGCGCGCGTCAGCTTGCTTTCCATGCTGCGCCACCACACCTCGGCGGCCTGGCCAAAACAGTACAGCACTACGGCATCGGCCTTGCCGCAGGCCTTGAGCAGGGGCTTGTCCTCGGGTTGACCAACCTCGATCCAGAGCCGCGTCCGTCCGGTGAAGTCGCGCAGCGCCACGTCGGGCTCGTCGGGGTCGCTCAGACCGGCGCCAAAGGCCAGGACGGCGTCGCCACCGCAGACGCTTTGCAACTGGTGCGCCTGCAGCGCCAGCGCGCACAGCCGGACCATCATGCGTTCGTCGGTTTCGCTGGGGTGGCGCGCCAGGGTGAGCGCATGGTCAGCGTAATAGCCGTGGTCGATGTCGGCAATTTGCAGACTGGCCTTGAAGATGGTGGATTTGGTGGCCATGAGAGCATCGATGAACGTGAAAGCGCAGCACCATCCGGGTGCGGGGTGCGGCCCTGGAAGGTGCTAAACCCGGCGTGCCAGTTCGGCCGCCTTGCCGACGTAATTGGCCGGTGTCATGGCCAGCAGGCGCGCTTTTTCGTCCTCGGGCAGATCCAGGCCGGCAATAAAGCCCTGCATCAATTCGCGCGTCATGGTCTCGCCGCGGGTGAATTTCTTGAGCTGCTCGTAGGGCTGCGGCAAGCCAAAGCGTCGCATCACCGTTTGGATCGGCTCGGCCATCACTTCCCAGGAACGGTCGAGGTCGGCCGCAATCGCCGTTTCATTGAGCTCGAGCTTGCCCAGGCCGGTGGCCAGCGACTGGTAGGCCAGCACGGCGTAACCCAGCGCCACGCCCATATTGCGCAGCACCGTGCTGTCGGTCAGGTCGCGCTGCCAGCGGCTGATGGGCAGTTTCTCGCTCATGTGGCGCAGCAGGGCGTTGGCCAGTCCCAGGTTGCCCTCGGCGTTCTCGAAATCGATCGGGTTGACCTTGTGCGGCATGGTGCTTGAGCCGACTTCGCCCTCACGCAGGCGCTGCTTGAAATAGCCCAGGCTGATGTAGCCCCAGACGTCACGGCACCAGTCGATCAGGATGGTGTTGGCGCGCGCCACCGCGTCAAACAGTTCGGCCATGTAATCGTGCGGCTCGATCTGGATGCTGTAGGGCTGGAACGTCAGGCCCAGGCCCAGGGGCTCGGGGGTCTCGATCACCTTGCGGCTGAAGGCTTCCCAGTCGAAGTCGGGCCAGGCCGACAGATGGGCGTTGTAATTGCCCACGGCGCCGTTCATTTTGCCCATCAACCTGACGCTGGCAATGGTGTTGCGCGCCGCCATCAGCCGCATCACCACATTGGCAATTTCCTTGCCCACCGTGGTCGGGCTGGCGGTCTGGCCGTGGGTGCGGCTGAGCATCGGCACCTCGGCAAAGGCGTGCGCCATCAGGCGCAGCTTGTCGATCACCTCATCGAGCTTGGGCAGCAGCACCTGGTCACGGCCGCATTTGAGCTGCAATGCATGGCTGGTGTTGTTGATGTCCTCGCTGGTGCAGCCAAAGTGCACGAATTCCTGCGCCGCCAGCAGTTCAGGGCGACCTTCAAATCTGGACTTGATCCAGTATTCCACCGCCTTGACGTCATGGTTGGTGGTTTTTTCGATGGTCTTGATGGCTTTTGCATCGGATTCCGAAAAGTTCTTGACCAGGCCCAGCAGGTAGGTGCGGGCGCCTGGCGACAGGGGTTTGAATTCCTTGAAGCCACAGTCGCTCAGCGCAATGAACCAGGCCACCTCGACTTGAACGCGTCGGTGCATGTAGCCTTGCTCGCTCATGGCAGGGCGCAGTTTGGCAAGCTTGGCGGCGTATCGGCCGTCCAGCGGCGAAAGGGCGGAGATGGCAGAGGTAGTCATGCGCGGCATTGTAGGGGGATCAAAAATGCGCTGTATAGAATGACGCCAGGCCAATTTGAATCACTTTTGCAACATCTGCCCATGAAACTGATCGGATCCAACACCAGCCCCTACGTGCGCAAAGTTCGCATCGTCATGGCCGAGAAGAAACTCGACTATGACTTTGTGCTGGAGGACGTCTGGTCTGCCAACACCACCATCGCTGCCTCGAGCCCGCTGGGCAAGGTGCCCTGCCTGGTGATGGAGGCGGGCGATGTGATTTATGACTCGCGCGTCATTGTGGAATACCTCGACACCCTGTCGCCGGTGGGCAAGCTGATTCCCGCAGTGGGCCGCGAGCGCGCCGAGGTCAAGACCTGGGAGGCGCTGGCCGATGGCATTCTGGACGCAGCGATTCTGGCGCGGCTGGAAGCCACCTGGAGCGGCCGCACCAAGGCCCAGCGCTGCCAGGCCTGGATCGATCGACAGCTCGGCAAGGTGGAGGCTGGCTTGCTGGCGATCCATCAGGGTCTGGGGGAGAAAAACTTCTGCATGGGCGTCCATTTGACCCTGGCCGATGTGGCCGTGGGTGTGGCGCTGGGTTATCTTGACTTCCGCTTTCCCCAACTGCCCTGGCGTGCGCAATACCCCGATCTGGTCAGACTGCAAGACAAACTGATGCAGCGTGCCAGCTTCATCGATACCCAACCGGTCTGAGGCCATGGCAAACGCATGCCCTGGCGCTGTGGCGCTGCGCTGATGCCGGGCGATTGGTCACGCGGCTTACAACGGTTTACATTTTTCCCGGTCTTCCGGGCAGGTGCTGGCGTTACAGTTTGACCACCATGTCAACACGCTTCAACACCCGTTACAAGACGATCTACCAGTGCCGCCAGTGCGGCTCGACCTGCTACCAGCCCGTGATCGAACGTGCGCCCAACGGTGCCCTGCTGCCCAGCGGGCAGTACCGTTGCACCGGGTGTCATGCCAGATTTTTCAAGGTGCAGTCCTGGTGGGCGCCGCAACCCGCGCAGGATCGACTGGTGCCCTCTGGCCAGTAGTCCATCCGCCTGGCTGATGCAGCGGCGAATGTCGCATGCGGGTGCAAAAAGGCCTGCTAGCATCCGGCCATGCCTGAAAGAATATCTGCTTCTGTCCTGGACGCGGCCGCCCCCGAATTGACGGCCAAACTGTGCCATCCGCAAGACCTGTTGCAGCGGCTGGCTGCATTGCCGCGACCGCTGGTCTTCACCAATGGTGTTTTTGACGTGCTGCACCGGGGTCATGTGGTGTATCTGGCGCAAGCCCGCGCGCTGGGCGCCAGCTTGCTGGTTGCGCTCAACACAGATGCGTCAGCGCGCCGCCTGGGCAAAGGGCCGGACCGGCCGCTGAACAATGAAATCGACCGTGCCCTGGTGCTCGCCGCATTGGCCAGCAGCAGCCTGGTGACCTGGTTTGACGAAGACACCCCGCTTGCCTTGATCGGCCTGGTGCGGCCTGACATTCTGGTCAAGGGCGGCGACTACGACATGGCCCGCCTGCCCGAGTCAACGCTGGTGCAATCCTGGGGCGGCAAAGTGTTGGCGCTGCCGTTCGTGACGGGTTATTCCACCACGGCGCTGGTGAAGAAGATACGCAACTCTTGAATGGACATTACCAGGGCGTCGAGGTTGCATTCAGCCTATTGCCGGTCGCTGCGGAACTGATCGTGGCAACTTTTGCAGCTTGCCTGCACTGCCTCGACGCTGTTGCGTATGGCGGTCTGGTCGGCGCTGCCGGCCACTAGCACCAGGGCGTTGACGGCGGCCAGAAATTTGTCCTGGGCCTGTTTGAAGTCAGCCGCCTGGCTCCAGACTTCAGGCCTGGCGCGGGTTGGCGGGTAATTGCCGTCCGCCGTGAAATAGGGCCAGGGCTGGCTTGAGAGTTCCTGCAGCGCCAGCGCGCTGGCGACAAATTCGGACTTGACGTAGTCCTGCCGGTCGCGTGCCACCAGGCCCATTGGTTCCAGCGTCTTGGTGAATTTCTTGAAAATGGCCTGGCGCTTGCTGACCAGTTGTTGCGGGTGGGTGTCCTTGACGCGGTCGCTGCAGGCGCTCAGCACAACGCTGCTGGCGACGAGGATGATCAGGGCAATTTTTTGCATGTGGGAATCTGCTTATGCGGGTGTGGTTGAAGCGTTGAAAACCGTGTGCCAGAGCGCCAGGATGGCGTTGCGCTCGCTCTGCATTTCTGTGGCGGCAAGTTGCGTGGTTTCTTCATTCAGGCGCGCATGGTGTTGCACCAGGCGCAGGGCGCGGTAAGCGCTGGCGGCGGCGTGCCCCACACCCGCGGGCAGCAAACCGAGGATCTCGGCGCGTTCCAGCAGCGCGATGTTGCCGGCGTTGGCCATCAGTTCCGGGTGGGTTGCGGATTGCGACAGCACCAGGAACTGCATGACGAATTCGGCATCGATCATGCCGCCGGCGCTGTACTTGATGTCGAACTTGTCGCTTTTCACCGGGTGCGCGTCGGCCATGCGCGCGCGCATGGCGGCGATCTCGGTGCGCAAACTGGCCGCATCACGCGGCGCGGTGATCACGGCTTTGCGCACCGCGTTGAAGCGTTCGTGCAGGGCCGCGTCGCCGAGCACGCAGCGCGCGCGCGTCATGGCCTGGTGTTCCCAGGTCCAGGCGGTGTTGGAGCCGCGCTGCTGCTGGTAGTTGGCATAGGCCTCAAAGCTTGTGATCAGCAGGCCGGCGTTGCCATTGGGGCGTAGCGCGGTGTCGATTTCATACAGGTCGCCTTCGCCGGTTTTGACAGTCAGCCAGCTGATGAGTTTGCGCACCAGCGCGGCGTAGGCCTCCGGGGCGCTGTCATCGTCGTCGTCAAAGACAAACACCAGGTCCAGGTCACTGCCGTAGCCCAGTTCCTTGCCTCCCAGTTTGCCGTAGGCAATGATGCCGAAACGGGGTTCCTCGCGGTGCGCTTTTTTCAGGTGCGCCCAGCACCAGCGCGTGGTGATGCGCAGCACCGCGTCGGCCAGCGCGCTGAGGTCGTCAGCCACCTGCTCGACGCTGAGCTTGCCTTCGATGTCACGCGCCAGGGTGCGAAACACCTCGGCGTGATGGGCGCGGCGCAGCAGGTTGAGCAGGGTTTCCTCGTCGTCCTCGCCGGTGCCGCGCAGTGAAGCGCGGCGGTGGTCGAGTTCGACTTCGAACTCCTGCGCATTGAAGCGCTCGTTCATCATGTCGGGGCTGGCCAGTTCGTCAATGACACCAGGGTGGAGCAGCAAATAGCGCGCTGGCCAGCGCGCCGCGCCCAGCAGCCGCAACAGCCGCTCGTGCACCTGCGGACGCTCCAGCAGCAGGGCCAGGTAACTTTCTCGACGCAGCAGGGGCTCCATCCAGTCCACCAGGCGCACTGCGGCGTCTTCTGTGACGCGCTCTTCGCGCACCCATTGCGCCGTGCGCGCCAGCAGGCGCTGCAGCCGCTCGCGGGCTTCGTCGCGCAGCGCCAGCACGCGCGGATGCTGGCACCAGGATTCAAGGCGCTGGCGAAACGCCTCGCCCAGTTGCGGCAGCAGCTCTTCAATGCTTTGTTTGCCATTGCCGGACTTGCCGCTGCCCGGGTTGTCGCTGTAGCAGCCTTTGCACTCCGGCTCGGGGCCACCCAGCAATTTGTCGAATTCCTGTGCCACCAGTTCACGGTGCGCGTCGAGCTGGGCCAGCAGTGCCTGTGAAGTGGCAAAACCCATGGTCTGGGCGATCCAGTGCAGGTCGTCGTCCTGCGTTGGCAGCACATGGGTTTGCTGGTCGTCGAGGTACTGGATGCGGTGCTCGATCTGGCGCAGGAAGATGTAGGCCTGGGCCAGTGCGGTGGCTGTCAGCTCTGACATCAGATTGGCACGCACCAGACGTGGCAGGGCGCTCAGCGTAGGGCGGGTGCGCAGTTCCGGGAAATGGCCGGCGCGCACCACCTGCAGCAGTTGCACGATGAATTCGATCTCGCGGATGCCGCCGCGCGACAGTTTGACGTCGTTGGCGCGCTCGGGGTGACCGGCGCTGCGTCTGGCGGCGTGCTCGCGAATCTGCCGGTGCAGCAGGCGCAGGGCAGCGAAGACGCTGTAGTCGAGGTAGCGCCGAAAGACAAAGGGCATCACGATCTTGCGCAGCGCCTGGGTGGCGCTGCTGGCGACGCTGTCAAACGGCGCCACGACCCGGCTCTTGAGCCAGGCAAAACGCTCCCATTCGCGGCCCTGCACATGCAGGTATTCCTCCAGCGCGTCAAGCGACACGGCAGCCGGGCCCGAGTTGCCGTTGGGGCGCAAGGCCAGGTCGACGCGGAACACAAACCCATGCTCGTTGGTGTCGCCCACCAGCGCGTAGATGGCGCGCACCACCTTGCCAAAGTATTCGTGGTTGGTGATGCGGTTGCGGCCCTGGGCGTTGCCCGCCGTTTCGCCGTCCTCGTCGTAAACGTAAATCAGGTCGATGTCGCTCGACACGTTGAGCTCGCGCGCGCCAAGCTTGCCCATGCCCACAATCCAGAGCTGCGCCCGCTGGCCGCTGACGCTGCGAGGACTGCCGTGCGTCTGGTCAAGCTCCGCCTGGGCCTGGCGCAGCGCCTGGTTGAGGGCAAACTCGGCCAGATCGGTCATGGCCCGGGTCACCTGCGCCAGCGGCAGCTGCTGTTCGCAGTCCAGGCACAGCAGACGCTCGATGACCAGCTGGCGCGTGATGCGCAACGCGTTGGCCAGGGTGTGACCCTGCGCCACCAGCGCCTCTGACGTGGCAAGCAATTGCGCCGGTCCGGGCACGCCAGGGACGAGCAGGGGCAGTTCGGCAGCATAGCGTCGATGCACGCGTTGGGCAAAGCGGGAGTGGGTGGCCAGGGAGGGTCGGGTCATAATTCTGCGTGAGCAACTTTTATCGAATAATGTGTCGCCCCTTCCCTCCAAACTGTTGAAAACCTGGTCGAATCTGACGCGTTGGCTGTTGGCCGCGTTGCTCCTGGCCTGGCTGTTGCTGGGTCTGGCGTGGGGGGCGTTGCACTGGGTGATTGTGCCGCGAATCGACCAATTTCGCCCGCAGCTGGAGGCGCGGGCCACGAGGGCGCTGGGGGTAACGGTGCAGGTGGGGGCGGTGGCGGCCCAGAGCAACGGCATGGTGCCTTCCTTCGAGTTGCTTGACGTGAACCTGCTCGATGCGCAGGGCCGGGTGGCTCTGAGTTTGCCGCGCATCCTGATTGCCGCCTCACCGCGTTCAATATGGCGCCTGGGTTTCGAGCAGATTTACCTGGATCGGCCCGTTCTTGACATCCGGCGTGCGCCAGACGGCAAGATCACCATCGGCGGGCTGGATTTCAACCCCGAGCGTCAGGCCGACCCGGCGGCGCTGGACTGGTTTTTTTCGCAATTCGAGTTCGCGATCCACGACGGCGTCCTGCGCTGGAGCGACGAGCAGCGCGCGGCCGAACCGGTGGTGCTGCAAAAGGTGACGGCGGTGGTGCGCAACCGGGGTCGCCACCATGACATGCGACTGGACGCCTTGCCGCCCGAATCTTGGGGCAGTGCCTTCAGTTTGCAGGGCCGGTTTTTGCAGCCCCTGTTGTCAAGCCAGCAGGGCCGCTGGCAGGACTGGGAAGGTCAGCTTTTCGCGGCATTCGAGCGTGCCGACCTGTCCGAGCTGCGTCGCTACGCCAATTTGGGTTTTGACCTGAGGCAGGGCAATGGCGCGCTGCGGGCCTGGATCGATGTGGGCAAAGGGCAAGTCACTCAGGTGGAGGCAGATGTCGCCCTGTCCGAGGTCAGCGTCGTTCTGGCGGCAAACTTGCAGCCGCTGGCCCTGCGGCGGATTCAGGGGCGTCTGGCTGGGCGCAGGCTGGCCGACGGGTTGGAGTTTTCCACCCAGTCGCTGGCCTTCGATGCGCCCGATGGGCTGCACTGGCCCGGCGGCAATGTGCAACTACGCTTGCTGGACGCGCAAGCCGGCCGGCCTCAGCGTGGCGAGTTCAGGGGCGACCGGCTCGATCTGGACGCACTGGCGCAAATTGCCGATCGCCTGCCGCTTGATGACGGCGTGCGTGACAAGCTGCGCTTTTACGCGCCCAAAGGACAGGTGGTTGCGCTGCAGGCCAGTTGGCAGGGGCCCTTGGACGCGCCGACAAAATATGCCGCCCGGGGCCGTTTGATCCAGTTGGAGATGGCCGCCGTGGGCGCGGCGCCGGGCTTGCGCGGGCTTGATGTGGATTTTGACTTTGACCAGCAGGCTGGCCAGGCCCGTCTGGCCATGACGGGCGGCAGCGTTGACTTGCCGGCCATTTTTGAGCAGCCGGTGATTGCGGTTGACACCATGACCGCCGAGGCCCGCTGGCAGCATCAGGGCGAGCGAATTGCGCTGCAACTGGACAAGGTGAAATTTGCCAATGCCGATGCGGCCGGCGAGGCGCAGATCAAATGGCAGACGGCTGACCCGGCCAGTTCGGCCAGCGGCAGCAGGTTTCCGGGCGTGCTCGACCTGCAGGCCAACCTGAGCCGCGCCGACGGTACGCAGGTGCACCGCTACCTGCCGCTGGTGATCGACCCCGCCGCGCGCGATTACGTGCGCGATGCCGTGCTGGACGGGCGCGCCTCGTCAGTGCGTTTTGAGGTCAATGGAGACATCGACAAGATGCCCTTGGTCGACCCCACAAAGGGCGCTTTCAAAATCACCGCGCAGGTCGAGGGTGCCAGGCTGGCCTATGTGCCGCCGAGCCTGCAGGACGGCGGCGATTTGCCCTGGCCGGTGCTGACAGACTTGAGTGGTGAGCTGGTGATCGACCGCATGCAGTTGCAGGTCAACAAGGCGCGCGCCAGGTTGGGTGAAGCCACGGCCTTGCAGGTGACCCAGGTGGATGCCCGGATTGCTGATTTATTGCAGGCACAGGTCGAGGTCAATGCCGACTTCAAGGGGCCGCTGCCTGAGCTCATGCGCCTGGTCAATGCCTCGCCCTTGCGCGACATGCTGGGGCAGGCGCTGGTCAGCAGCGTGGTCACGGGCAATGCCGACTACAAGCTCAGGCTGATGTTGCCGATGGCCAGCATCAGCCAGTCCAGCGTGCGCGGCGGCATTGTGCTGGCGGGCAACGATGTGCAGATCACGCCGGGCAGCCCCAAATTCACCCAGGCACGTGGCACGGTCAACTTTACTGAAGCCGGCTTTTCCCTGAGCGGCGTGCAGGCGCGCCTGCTGGGCGGCGATGCGCGGCTTGACGGCGGCTGGGTGCTGGCGCCGGAGTCACCCGCTGGCCGTGGCGCGCCAACACTGATTCGCGCCAGCGGCAGCGCCTCGGCGCAGGGCCTGCAACAGGCCGCTGAACTGGGTTTTGTGGCGCGACTGGCGCAACACGCCAGTGGCAGCGCTTTGTATACCGCCAGTCTCGGCTTTCGTCACGGGGTCACCGAGCTGCTGGTCAACAGCAACCTGCAGGGGATGGCGTTGAACCTGCCCGCGCCGCTGGGCAAAAGTGCGCAGGCCGAGTTGCCTTTGCGTCTTGAAACTGCCTTGCTCACCGATACGCCGGCATCGCTGCAAGACCGTTTTTCGCTCGCGCTTGCCAACCAGTTGCAGCTGGTTTACGAGCGCGATGTTTCTCAAGGCGAGCCACGCGTGTTGCGCGGTGCCATTGCCGTCGGTCTCGATGCGCAGGAGTCGGTGCCCCTGCCCCCATCAGGTGTAAGTGCCAACATCAGGCTGCAAAATTTCAACGTCGACGCCTGGCATGATGTGCTGGCGCAGGTCACTGAAGACAACACGGGCGGGGCGGGATTGTCCGCTGGCAACAGCCTGGCGGCATCCTATCTGCCTACCCGGCTGGCCGTGCGCTCGGAGCTGCTGACCTTTGCGGGCCGGCAGTTCAACCAACTGGTGCTGGGTGGTGAGCGTGAGGGCACGCTGTGGCAAGCCAATCTGGTGGCCAGCGAACTCAATGGTTACCTCGAATATCGCCAACCCAATGCACAGACCAGCGGTGGCGCCGAAGGGCGTGTTTACGCCCGCCTGGCGCGGCTGACCCTGGCGCCGGGAGCTGAGGCGCAGGTGGAGGATTTGCTGGATGCCCAGCCGACCAGCATTCCGGCGCTCGACATCGTGGTGGATGACTTTGAACTGCGCGGCAAGCATCTGGGGCGGCTGGAGGTGGATGCCATCAATCGCAGCCGCCCGGCGCCAGCGCGCGAGGCCGCCGCGCGCGAGTGGCGGCTGAACAAATTCAACCTGACCGTGCCGGAGGCCAGCTTTGTTGCCAGCGGCAATTGGGCGGTGCTGATGGCGCAGCCGCCAGCCCTGGCGCCGGCTGCTGTGCCAAAACTTACGGCGCCTCGGCGCACCGAGATGAACTTCAGCCTGGATATTGCCGATAGTGGCGCCTTGCTCGATCGACTGGGCATGCCCAATGTGGTGCGCGGCGGGCGCGGCAAGCTCCAGGGCCAGGTGGGCTGGCTGGGTTCGCCCCTGAACCTGGACTACCCGTCCATGAACGGCGCTTTCACGGTCAATGTGGCCTCAGGCCAGTTTCTCAAGGCCGAGCCAGGCATGGCCAAACTGCTCGGGGTGCTGAGCTTGCAGGCCTTGCCGCGCCGGCTCACGCTTGATTTCAGGGACGTCTTCAGCGAGGGCTTTTCGTTTGATTTCCTTCGCGGCGATGTCAGGATCGACAAGGGCATGGCGCTGACCAACAACCTGCAGATGAAGGGGGTCAACGCGGTGGTGCTGATGGAGGGCAGCGCCGACATCGCCCACGAGACGCAAGACCTCAAGGTGGTGGTGGTCCCCGAGATCAGTTCGGGCACCGCCTCGCTGCTGGTGGCCACGGCGATCAGCCCGCTGGTTGGTTTGGGCACCTTTCTGGCGGAGTTGTTTTTACGCCGCCCGATGATTGAATCGGCCACCCAGGAATTTCATATCGATGGCGCCTGGGCCGACCCCCACATCACCAAAGTGACACGTTCCAGGGCCAACCCTGCGGAGACAAAACCATGAAAGTTGCTGCCATTCAAATGGTTTCGGGCGCAGACCTGTCCGTCAACCTGGCGCAAGCCCGGGCGCTGTTGCAGCAGGCCGCGCAGGCCGGTGCCGAACTGGCGGTGTTGCCCGAGTATTTTTGCCTGATGGGTCTGCGTGATGCTGACAAACTGGCGATTCAGGAGCCCTTTGGGCAGGGTCCGATCCAGCACTTCCTGCGTGATGCGGCGCGCGAGCTGGGCATGTGGCTGGTGGGAGGCACGCTGCCACTGAGCGCTGCAACCGGTGCGCCCTCCAGCGGGGCGCAGTCAGAGCTGGTCTTCAACAGCGCGCTGGTGTATTCACCGGCCGGCGAGTGTGTGGCGCGCTACGACAAGATCCACCTGTTCCGCTTTGACAATGGGGTCGAGGCCTATGACGAATCGCTGGTGCTCGCCGCTGGCCAGCTACCTGCCACCTTCGAGCTGGCCTCTCGCGACGGCCACCTCTGGCGCATTGGCCTGAGCATCTGCTATGACCTGCGCTTTGCCGAGCTGTACCGGTATTACGCCCGTGCGGGCGCACACCTCATGCTGGTGCCGAGTGCCTTCACCCACACCACCGGGCAGGACCACTGGGAAGTGCTGCTGCGTGCCCGCGCGATTGAAAATCTGTCTTTCGTTGCGGCGCCCGCACAGGGCGGACTGCATGACAACCAGCGCCGCACCTGGGGCCACGCCATGGTGGTGGACCCGTGGGGCAAGGTGCTCGCTGAGCGCGCGGAGAATGCGGGCGTGGTGCTGGCCGAGCTTTCCTGGGAGCTGATGCAGCAGTGCCGCAGCCGCTTGCCGGCACTCGAGCACCGCGTGCTGTGATGGCACTCTTGCCCTTCCTCAGCCTCAAGCGTTGGTTGCTGGCGGCTGCCATCCTCAGCCTGCTGGCATCCTGTGGCACCCAGCCCGAGCTGGCACCCGGCAGCTTGCCGCAGCCGTCGCTGCCGCTGGCGTTGCCTGATGGCACCACCTCGGGTGCCGTCATTGTGCGTGGCAGCAGCCGCTGGCAGCCGGTGGCCTGGTCCGAGCTGCCCGGGTTCGAGAACGATGCGTTGTTCGAAGCCTGGAACGCCTGGCTCAAAAGCTGTGAACGCCCGGGGCCGGTGTACTTTGCACTGTGCCCCGAGGTGCGCCGTTTGAGCATTGCCACAGAGGGCGAGCAGCGCCAGTGGTTGCTTGAGAAACTGCAGCCTTACCGTGTCGAACCCTTGCCAGACGCTCCGGCAGCGGGTTTGCTGACCGCCTATTTTGAGCCTGAACTCGAGGCCCGGCGCTTGCGGGGCCCCGGATTCGAAGTGCCCTTGTACCGGCCGCCGGCCAATCTGAAGTCACGCCAGCCCTGGTATTCACGCCAGGAAATGGCCACAGTGGCGGCAGCCCGGGAAGCTTTGCGCGGCAGCGAAATCGCTTTTCTGAGCGACCCGGTGCAGGCCATGGTGCTGCAGATTCAGGGCTCGGGCCGGATCCGCGTGACCGAGCCTGACGGCAGCCTTCGCCTGGTGCGCCTGGCTTACGCCGGGAACAACGGCCATCCCTACCAGAGCATAGGCCGCTGGCTGCTCGATCAGGGTGAGCTGCGCGATGCCACCTGGCCCGGCATCCAGGCCTGGCTGCAAAAGAATCCGCAGCGGGTTGATGAGTTGCTGTGGCGCAATCCGCGAGTGGTGTTTTTCAAGGAAGAGCCTTTGGGCAACCTCGAGGCCGCCTTCGGCCCCAGGGGCGCGCAAGGCGTGCCGCTGACCCCCGGGCGTTCGATTGCCGTCGATCCGCAGAGCATTCCCTATGGCACGCCAGTGTGGCTGGCATCCGAAGGACCACTCGTTTCATTGCAGCGGCTGGTGCTGGCGCAAGACACCGGCAGCGCCATTCGCGGCGCGGTGCGGGCCGATTATTTTGCCGGCTGGGGCGCTGACGCCGGTGAACTGGCTGGACGGCTCAAGCAGCCGCTGCGGCTGTGGGTGCTGTGGCCCAAGGGGCGCGCCCCATGATTCCTGTCTGATGGCCAAGAAGATGGTTGTGGCCTGGGGTGGCAGAGGGTGGGCGATCGGACACCGCCTCAGCCCTGGCCCGTCTGACCCGTCACAGGCGCAATCACCTCATGGAATGCGTTTCCGGCTGCCTGATCAATAATCCATCCGAACGCCTCGTAATGAATGGAGACTTGCCCATGAATGCACCGTTGAGCAGCACGACCCAGGCGGCCTTGCAAACGGCCAGTCTTGACGACAAATTCACGCAAACGCAGGGTTGTGCCTTCATGAGCGGGATTCAGGCGCTGGTGCGTTTGCCGATGCTGCAACAGCAGCGCGATGCGCTGGCGGGTCTGAAAACCGCCGGCTTCATCAGCGGCTATCGGGGCTCGCCGCTGGGCGGCTACGACCAGGCGCTGGTCGCGGCCAGGAAATTTCTGGACGCGCAGCACATCGTCTTTCAGCCGGGCGTCAACGAAGAACTGGCTGCCACCGCCGTCTGGGGCACGCAGCAGCTCGACCTGTACCCAGACACCAAAAAGTACGACGGTGTCTTTGGCATCTGGTATGGCAAGGGTCCGGGCGTTGATCGCAGCGCCGACGTGTTCAAGCACGCCAACATGGCCGGCACGGCCCGCCACGGCGGTGTGGTGGCGGTGGCCGGGGACGACCATTTGAGCAAAAGTTCCACCGCCGCGCACCAGAGCGACCACATCTTCAAGGCCTGCGGCCTGCCGGTGTTTTTCCCGTCGGATGTGCAGGGCATTCTGGACCTGGGGCTGCACGCCATTGCACTGAGCCGTTTCTCGGGCGTGTGGGCGGGCATGAAGACGATTCAGGAGGTGGTGGAGTCGAGCAGCCCGGTCGATGTCAGCGCGCAGCGCGTCAGGATTGTCATGCCTGAGGATTTCCGGATGCCTGCGGGTGGCTTGCACATCCGCTGGCCCGACCCGGCGCTGGTGCAGGAAGCCCGGCTGATGGATTACAAATGGTACGCCGCTGCCGCCTATGTGCGCGCCAACCGTCTCAACCACAACCTGTTCGCCACGCCGCAGGATCGCTTCGGCATCATCGCCAGTGGCAAAGCCTTCAACGACACGCGCCAGGCGCTGCATGACCTCGGGCTGGATGCGGCCATTTGCCAGCAACAGGGGATCCGGCTGCACAAGGTGAATGTGGTCTGGCCGCTGGAGGCTTCCGTCACGCGTGATTTCGCGCTTGGCCTGCAGGAAATTCTGGTGGTCGAAGAAAAGCGTCAGATCATTGAATACCAGCTCAAGGAAGAACTCTACAACTGGCGCGCTGACGTGCGTCCGACGGTGGTGGGCAAGTTCGAGGGGGATGACGAAGGCGGTGGCGAATGGAGCCGTGCCAACCCGAGCGACAACTGGCTATTGCGCGCCAAGGCCGACCTGAACCCGGCATTGATCGCCCGGGCCATTGCCAGACGACTCAAAAGACTCGGTGTGCCCGATGCCGTGGCGGCGCGCATGGACAGCCATTTGGCCGTGCTGGACGCCAAGGAGCGTGGCACGCTGGAACTCAAAACCGGCATCGGCGAGCGCGCCCCCTGGTTTTGCAGCGGTTGCCCGCACAACACCAGCACCCGCGTGCCCGAAGGCTCGCGTGCCCTGGCCGGCATTGGCTGCCATTTCATGACGCTGTGGATGGACCGTTCCACCAGCACCTTCAGCCAGATGGGCGGCGAGGGCGTGGCCTGGGTTGGCCAGCAGCCCTTCACCACCGACACCCACGTGTTTGCCAATCTGGGCGATGGCACCTATTTTCACAGCGGTCTGCTGGCCATTCGCCAGAGCATTGCGGCGGGTGTCAATATCACCTACAAAATTTTGTACAACGATGCCGTGGCCATGACGGGTGGCCAGCGTGTGGGCGAGCGCGCCGAGGGTCACAGTGTGCTGCAGATCATGGCCAGCCTGCTCGCAGAAGGTGTCAAAAAGCTGGTGATCGTGAGCGATCAGCCCGGGAAGTACACGGGTGTGGCGCTGTCGCCTGGCGTGACGGTGCACCATCGCGATGAACTTGACCGCATTCAGCGTGAGTTTCGCCAGATTCATGGCACCACTGTCATCATTTACGACCAGATGTGCGCCACCGAAAAGCGCCGCAAGCGCAAGCGCGGCACTTTGGCCGAGCCAGCTGAGCGGGTGTTCATCAACGAACGGGTGTGCGAAGGCTGCGGCGACTGCGGCGAGCAGTCCAACTGCCTGAGCGTCGAGCCGCTGGAGACCGGGTTCGGGCGCAAGCGCGCCATCAACCAGGACAGTTGCAACAAGGATTATTCATGCGTCAAGGGCTTTTGTCCGAGCTTTGTCAGCGTCAAGGGCGGGCAACTCAGAAAACCCGTAAAAGATGCGCCAAAAAGCCTGGCCGAGCTGCCGGCCTTGCCTGATCCTGTGCTGCCTGAGACCCAGCAGGCCTGGTGCATCGTGGTCGGTGGTGTCGGCGGCACGGGCGTCATCACCATCGGCCAGTTGCTGGGCATGGCGGCGCATCTGGAAGGCAGGGGCGTGGTCACCCAGGATGCCGGTGGCCTGGCGCAAAAAGGCGGCGCCACCTGGAGCCATATCCAGATTGCCGATGACCAGCAAGCCATCTACACCAGCAAGGTCGACACCGCCCGGGCCGATCTGGTGATCGGCTGCGATGCCATCGTGGCAGCCAGCCCGGCCACGCTGGCGGTGATGCAGACCGGGCGCACGTTTGTCGCGCTCAACAGCCACGCCACGCCGACAGCGGCATTTGTGCACAACCCGCAGTGGCAGTTCCCCGAGGGCGGCTGCGAGGCCGCCATTGCCGCCAATGTGGGCGCGTCATTTCTGGGTGTGCTCGATGCCGGGCAGGTGGCCGCTCTGGCGCTGGGCGATGCCATCTACACCAACCTGCTGTTGCTGGGCTACGCCTGGCAAAAAGGCCGCGTGCCATTGCGTCGTGACGCGCTGCTGCGCGCCATGGAACTCAACGGCGTGCAGGTGAGCAGCAACCAGGCGGCGTTTGAATGGGGCCGCCACTGCGCCCATGATCTGCCCGCTGTGCTGGCGCTGTTGGCGACCCGCCAAGTGATTGAATTCGTCAAAAAACCCTTGCTGGCCGAACTGGTGGCGAGCCGGGTGGCGTTTTTGACAGCCTACCAGAATGCGGCCTATGCCGAAACCTACCGGACCATGGTCGAGCAGGTGCGTCACGTCGATGCGTCATGGGGCAAAACCGCCCTGAGCGAGGCGGTGGCGCGCAACCTGTTCAAGCTGATGGCCTACAAGGACGAGTACGAGGTGGCACGGCTTTATGCCGACGGCGTCTTTGCCGCCCAAGTGGCAGACCGTTTTGAGGGTGATTACCAACTTCACTTTCACCTTGCGCCGCCCTTGCTGGCCAAAACCAACGAACAGGGCGAACTGGTCAAGCAGCGTTTCGGCCCGGGAGCGATGACGGTTTTTCGATGGCTGGCGCGGCTCAGGGGATTGCGCGGCACGGTGTTCGATATTTTTGGGCGCACACCAGAGCGCCGCGAGGAGCGCGCCTGGATCCGGCGCTACCAGGCCATGCTGCACGACGTGTGCAAGGTTCTGGCCACTTCACAAAGCAAGCAGGACATGGCGCGCTATCAAGATGCCCTGGCTCTGGCGCAAATACCGCAAGACATTCGTGGCTTTGGCCATGTCAAAAAGCGCCACCAGGCAGTCGCCATGGAAAAATGGCAAAGGTTGATCGCGCAGTTCCAGTCCGCCCTGAAATCCTGATGCCATGCTGAATAGGCGTGATTGGCGCCCGCATACAATGCCAAGTTGCCTGAAAGCGCGCTGGCGTGTGCCATATGTGTGCCATAGCCCCGGTTTTTCATTTTTTGCCTTTTCTATCTGGAGTTTGCTGTGTTTATATCTTCTGCCATTGCCCAAACCGCCCCCGCCGCAGCCGCTGGCGGTGACATGCAGTCTTCGCTCATGGGCATGCTGCCCCTGGTGCTGATGTTCGTGGTGTTGTATTTCGTGATGATTCGCCCGCAAATGAAAAAAGCCAAGGAGCACAAGGCCATGATCGAGGCCCTGGCCAAGGGCGATGAGGTCGCCACGGCCGGCGGCATTCTGGGCAAAGTCACCAGGCTGGGCGACGGTTTCATCGACCTGGAAGTGGCCAATGGCGTTGAGGTTCACCTGCAACGCAGCGCGGTGGTGCAGGTCTTGCCCAAGGGCAGCATCAAGTAAGGACCTGTTCATGAAGAAACTGTGCATTTGACCGCCCAGGCTTGCCGACCGTGCATGTTTTTCGAGAACAAGCTCTGATGGCCCCGGCGCTGGTTGATGCCCGTATTTTGTAGTTGATGTCATAAGGGCGATCATGAATCGTTACCCGGTCTGGAAGTACGTGATCATCGTGATCGCGATGGTGGTGGGCGGTCTGTATGCCCTGCCCAATTTTTTTGGCGAGTCTCCCGCAGTGCAGGTGTCGTCTGCCAAACCGCTGGTCAAGGTGGATGCCGGCACACTGGTGCAGGTCGAGGCAGCGCTCAAGACGGCGGGCATCACGGCCGACCTGGTCACGCTCGACGGCAACTCGATCAAGGTCCGGCTGCCCGACACCGATACCCAGCTCAAGACCAAAGACGTGATTCAGAAAGCCCTGATACCCGATCCCGGCAACCCGGGTTATGTGGTGGCCTTGAATCTGTTGTCGCGCTCGCCGGCCTGGTTGTCCGCGCTGCATGCGTCGCCGATGTACCTTGGGCTGGACCTGCGCGGCGGCGTGCACTTCATGCTGCAGGTGGACATGCAGGCGGCGCTTGCCAAACGCGCAGAATCACTGTCCGGCGACATCCGAACCAGCCTGCGCGAAAAAAATATCCGCCACAGCGGCATCAGCCGTGTGGCCCAAACCATCGAGGTGCGATTTCGCGATGCCGCCACGCTGGAAGCGGCCAAGGCGGTGTTCCAGGACCAGTTTGCCGACTTGCAAACGGCGGACGCTGTCGAGGGCGCCGAATTCAAACTCACCGCCGCCATCAAACCCGAGGCGGCGCGGCGCATCCAGGAGCAGGCGCTCAAGCAGAACATCACCACGCTGCACAACCGCATCAA
>JBBINL010000006.1:0-36035 GCA_037443905.1 Burkholderiales bacterium
GCTACACGGCGCGCTTTGCGCCTAGCAACGCATCCCAACTCTGACGGCCAAATGCGCACGTTATTTCTTGACGAACCCTAAAACAAAAACGGCCCGCCGTGGGCCGTTTTGGGGGTGCCGGTCGCTGCGGCCGCGGTGCGATCAGCCGCCTTGGTGGCAGCGCTTGCCCGGGTTTTTCTTGTTGTTGGTGGCCACGCCGCGCTCGAGGCTGCGCTTTTGCCCGTGCGGGGCGGTGTAGCACACGCCTTTGGGCGCAACGGGGCGGGGGGTGGCTTTGCGTTCGGCTTCGGTACGGAATTCTTTGGCCATGGTCAGGGCTCCAGTTGGTAAATGTGAAAGAGCGCGATTATCCCGTACTTTGAGCCATGCACTGCATGCATGGCATCTGCAAAATCAAGCCCTGCGGCGTAGGCCTCCAGCTCCTGCTGAGCCAACACAGCTTCAGAGGCGGTGGTTGTTTTTTTGGCTGCTTCATGAATTCCTATATGAATTTTTGTCTACAATCTCCTATATGAATTCCACGCTGCGCATTCCGCTCAAGACCAGTGCCGAACAGCATGCGCGTCTGGCGCAATTGCAGTCGGCGTTTGCCGGCGTTTGCAACGCCATTGCCCCCACGGTGCAGCAAGGCAGGGTGTGGAACCGGGTGGCGTTGCATCATCTGACCTACCGCAGCCTGCGTGAGCAGTTCCCAGGCATGGGTTCACAAATGGTTTGCAATGCCATTTATTCAGTGTCGCGCACCAGCCGCATGGTGTTTCAGCACCCGCAAAGCCCGTTCAATGTGGCGCGCTTGGGCGCCAAACCCCTGCCCCTGTTGCGCTTTTCCGACAACTGCCCGGTGTACTTCGATCGCCACACCCTGAGCGTCTCCAAAGGGCAGTTATCCATGTACACGCTGGACGGGCGGCTGCGCTTTGCGCTGGCGCTCAGCCCCGAACAAGAGGCCGACTTTGCCACCAAAAAACTGCGCGAGATCGTGTTGTCCAGACGACCCGATGCCCAGTTCGAGCTGGCATTCCAGTTTGGCGACGAGCCCGCTGAAAACGCCATCCACTCCAGGCTCGCGGCCGAGTCCGAATTTCCTGAATATGTCATGGTCGAGGAGACCCAATGAGTCAAAACAAACCCGCATCCGAACTGCGCCAGGCCGTCTCGGCCCTCACCCCCTATTTCAAAAAAGCCGGCGGCTTCGGCTTTGTCGCCAGCCTGCTGATCCTGGCGCCGTCGCTCTACATGCTGGAGGTGTACGACCGGGTGGTCAACAGCCGCAACTACATGACCCTGGCCATGGAAACGCTGCTGGTGCTGGCGGCTTTCGTGCTGATGGAGGTACTGGAGTGGGTGAGCGCCGAGATCCTGCACGAGGCCTCACTCACCTTCGACCGCCGCCTGAGTGCGCGCGTCTTTGCCGCCATTTTTGAGGCCAAGCTCAAGCGCCTGCCCGGTGGCACGGCCCAGCCCATGAACGATTTCCGTTCGTTGCGCGATTTTTTTCATGCGCCCGTGGTGCAGGCCTTGATGCAGGCGCCGGTGTCGCTGGTGTTTTTGCTGCTGATCTTTGCCATCAGCCCGGTGCTGGGCTGGATGGCGGTGATTGCGGCCATCGTGCAAACATTTGTCGGCTGGCTCAATGAGCGCAGCACCCAGCCGCCCTTGCTGGCGGCCAACCAGAACGCCGCGGCCGCGCAGCAATACGCCGACGGCACCTTGCGCAACGCCCAGGTCATCGAGTCGATGGGCATGCTGCGTGACATCCACAGGCGCTGGATCGACAAGCAGCGTGAATTTCTGGGCATGCAGGCCAGGGCCTCCGACCAGGCCGGTTTCTATCAGGCCATTTCCAAATTCTTGCAGACCATGGTCAGCTCGATGCTGCTGGGCCTGGGCGCCTGGCTGTTGCTCAACAACCAGCTCAGCGGCGGCGCATCCTACATGATCGTCGGCTCCATTCTGGGGGGCCGGGTGCTGGCGCCGCTGGTGCAAATCGTGTCGCAGTGGCAAACCGTGGTGAACGTGCGCGGTGCTTATGCCCGCCTTGACAGCCTGCTCACGGCGGTGCCGCTGCGGCAAGAGAGCATGCCGCTGCCGCCACCCAAGGGCCAGTTGCAGGTCGACAACCTGCTGGCCAGCGCCCCTGGCTCGAATGTGCCGATTATCAAGGGCGTGAATTTTGCCCTGCAGCCGGGCGACGTGCTGGCCGTGGTGGGGCCGTCGGCCTCGGGCAAAACCACCCTGGCGCGCCTGCTGGCGGGGCTGTGGCCGGCGGCCAACGGCAAGGTGCGGCTCGACGGTGTCGACGTCTTCACCTGGCACAAGTCGGAGCTGGGGCCACATGTGGGTTACCTGCCGCAGGAGATCGAATTGTTTGATGGCTCGGTGGCCGAGAACATCGCCCGCTTTGGCGAGGTGGCGCAAGCCAAGGTCGAGGCAGCTGCCAAGGCCGTGGGTTTGCACGAGTTCATCCTGGCCCTGCCGCAGGGTTACGACAGCCCGGTCGGCCGCGAAGGCGCCATGCTCTCGGGCGGCCAGCGCCAGCGCATTGCCCTGGCCCGCGCGCTGTACGGCAACCCCACCTTCGTGGTGCTCGACGAACCCAACTCCAGCCTCGACGAGCAGGGCGATGCGGCCCTGGCCAGTGCCATTTCGCAATTGGCCGCGCGCGGCACCACCTTCGTGGTGATGACGCACCGCAGCAGTGTGCTGGGCGTGTCCAACAAGATGCTGGTGCTGCGCGATGGCCAGGTGCAGCTGTTCGGCTCGCGCGACGACGTGCTCAAAGCCCTCACCGAGGCCGCAGAAAAAGCCCGCCAGGCCGTCAGCGTGATGCCGGCCGCCGCTTGAATGTTTAACCGAACCTCACCATGAAAACGCCAGAATTTTTCAATCGCAGCGCCCTCACTGCCACCCTGTGGAGCTTTCGCCGCGAGTTCCTCATCGTGGGCCTGTTCAGCATGGTGGCCAATGTGCTCATGCTGACCCCCACGATCTACATGCTTCAGGTGTACGACCGTGTGCTGGCCAGCCGCAGCGAGCTCACGCTGCTGGTCATGTCGCTGCTGACGCTGTTGCTGTTCGTCATCATGGCATTTGCCGAACGCATGCGCTCGCGTGTGCTGGTGAGCGCCGGGGTGCGCCTCGACGAGCAACTCAGCACCCAGGTTTTCAATGCCAGCTTCGAAGCCCACCTGAGCCAGGGTGGCACCAGCCCGACGCGCGCCTTTGGCGACTTGATCCAGATCCGCCAATTCCTCACCGGCAACGGCATCTTTGCCTTTTTTGATGCGCCCTGGACGCCGATCTACATGGCCGTGCTGTTCTTTTTGCACCCCTGGCTGGGCCTGCTGGGCATCTTTTTTGCCATTGTCCAGGCATCTCTTGCCTGGTTCGGCCACCGCCACACGCTGGCACCCGCAGAGGCCGCCACCAAGGCGGGCGCAGAAGCCAGTGCTTTTTTGCAGGGCAAGTTGCGCAACGCCGAAGTGCTGGAATCGATGGGCATGGTGCCCAACCTCAAAGACCGCTGGTTGCAGCGCCATCAGGCGCACCTGGCCAAAAGCTCGGACACCCAGCACCTCACCAACCGCATCACCGGCTGGAGCAAGTTCATCCGCTATTCGCAGCAATCGCTGTCGCTGGGGGCGGGCGCCCTGCTGGTGATCAATGGCGAGCTGACGCCGGGGGGCATGATCGCTGCCAACGTGCTCATGACGCGCGCGCTGGCCCCCATTGACATGCTGGTGGGCAGCTGGCGCCAGTTCATCGGCATGCGTTTTGCATTTGCCCGGCTGGAGCAAATGCTGCTCGACTACCCGGCGCGCGACCCCGATTTCAAGCGCGTGGCACCCACCGGCCAGGTCACCCTGCAAGACGTGTTTGCCACGGCACCCGGCCGCGACGACCCGATTCTCAAAAAAATCAGCCTGAGCATTCCTGCCGGCACTGTCACCGCCGTGCTGGGCCCCTCAGGCTCGGGCAAATCCACGCTGGCGCGTGTGCTCATGGGCATCTGGCCCGATGTGGCGGGCGAAGTGCTGCTCGACGGCCTGCCCCTGTCCGGCTGGAACCGCATCGAGCTTGGCCCCTACCTGGGCTACCTGCCGCAAGACATCGAGTTGTTCGAAGGCACCATCGCCGAAAACATTGCGCGCTTTGGCGAGGTGGACTCCAAACGCGTCATCGAGGCGGCCGAAAGTGCCGGCCTGCACGACATGATCCTGCGCTTTCCCAAAGGCTACGACACACCCATCGGCGAGGCCGGCAACCTGCTCTCGGGCGGTCAGCGCCAGCGCATCGGCCTGGCGCGCGCCATTTACGGCAAGCCCAAGCTGATCGTGCTCGACGAACCCAACGCCAATCTCGACGACGCGGGCGAAGCGGCACTGTTCAAGACCATCCAGCAACTCAAGGCCCAGGGGCGCACCGTGTTTCTGATCACGCACCGCCCGGCCGCGCTGGCGGTGGCCGACCGCGTGCTGATCTTGCGCGACGGCCAGATCGTGGCCAACGGCCCGCGCGACGCGGTGCTGGCGGCACTGAAGGCGCCGCGCCCGACGCCCACCCCGCGGCCACCGCAGTTGCCGGATGCTGCAGCCTTGCCTGCCTGACTGTGATGGTTTCAAAGACACCTTTTGTCAAAAATGGAGATGGTCATTGCGGACGTGATCCGCAATCCATGCATCGAGGTTGTCATTGCGGACGTGATCCGCAATCCATGCATCGAGGTTGTCATTGCGGACGTGATCCGCAATCCATGCATCGAGGTTGTCATTGCGGACCTGATCCGCAATCCAGGCCGCCATTGGCAATGGATGCCGGGTCAAGCCCGGCATGACAGACTGGTACTTTCAAGTTAACCCTTTCATTTCCCACTTAGATTGTTGACACTGCCATGGCTACTCAAGAGATTTCCAAAGATTCTGCCGCCGCGCCGCTACCGTCCAGCCCCGATGGCGCAAAACCGTCGAGCGTGCAGGAGTGGTCCGGCCACACCGGGCGCGCCGCGCGCATCGGGCTGTGGGCGCTGATTCTGGGTTTTTGCGGCTTTTTGCTGTGGGCCTCGCTGGCCCCGCTCGACGAAGGCGTTCCCGCGCAAGGCATGATCTCCATCGACACCAAGCGCAAAACCGTCCAGCACCTCACCGGCGGCCTGGTCAAGGAGGTGCTGGTGGGCGAGGGCGATCACGTTCAGGAAGGGCAACTGCTGATCCGGCTCGATGAAGCCGTGGCGCGCGCCAACTTCGAGTCGGCGCGCCAGCGCTATGTCGGCTTGCGCGCCATGGAAGGGCGCCTGCAGGCCGAGCAACTCGGCCTGGCCAGAATCAGGTTTCACCCCGATGTGGTGCAGGCCAGCCAGGACCCGCAAATCGCCCAGATGGTGCTGACGCAAGAGCAGCTGTTTGCCTCGCGCCGCGCCGCCCTGCAGGCCGACCTGCAGTCCACCGAAGAAAGCATCCAGGGGCAAAAAGGCCTGATCCAGTCGTATGAGGGCATGCTCATCAATCGCCAGAACCAGCAGGCCCTGCTGACCGAGGAACTCAACAACACCCGTGATCTGGTCAAGGAAGGCTACGCCCCGCGCAACCGGCAACTGGAGCTCGAGCGCATGAATGCCGAGGTCAGCTCAAACATCACCGAGCTGCAGGGCAACATCATCCGCGCCAGACGTGCCGTGGCCGAACTGCAGCAGCGCGCCATTGTGCGCCAGCAGGAATACCGCAAGGAAGTCCAGTCGCAGCTCGCCGACGTCGGGCGCGAAGTGACCGCAGATGCCGAAAAATACCAGGCCGCCAAAGACGACCTGGGGCGCATCGAGGTCAAGTCGCCGGCCACCGGCCAGGTGGTCGGCCTGGCCTTCCAGACCGTGGGCGGCGTCATCGGCCCGGGGCAGAAACTCATGGACATCGTGCCTGAAGACCAGGCCCTGCTGATCGAGGCCCGCGTCGCGCCGCACCTGATCGACCGCGTGCGCAAGGACATGCGCGTGGACGTGCGGTTTGCTTCCTTTGCCCATTCACCCCAACTCGTGGTCGACGGCAGGGTGGTCTCGGTTTCGGCCGACGTGCTGGTGGACCAGCAAACGGGCATCAGCTACTACCTGGCCCGCGTCGGCGTGACCGCCGAGGGCTACAAAAAACTGGGCAAACGCCAGCTGCAACCCGGCATGCCGGTCGAGGTGATCTTTTTGGGCGGCGAGCGCTCGCTGCTGAAATACCTGCTCAGCCCCCTGACCAAGCGGCTTGCCGCCTCGATGAAAGAAGAGTGAGTCCACCATGCGCCAGACCTTCAAACCGATCCCCGCTGCCGCCGCCTGCAAGTGGCTGGCCGTGGGCAGCACGCTGCTGTGTTTTTCAATGGCCGCCCGGCCGATGGACTTGCTGCAGGCCTACCAGGCCGCGCAAAAAAACGATGCCACCATCCTGGCCGCCCGCGCCACCGCCGAGGCCGAGCGCGAGCGCCTGCCGCAGGCCAAGGCGCAACTGCTGCCCAACCTGTCGGCCAACCTGTCGCGCAACAACAACTACCTCGAAAGCACCTCCCCCAACTTTCTCGGGATCGAGCAAACCACCCACAACAATTACCCCAGCAACAACCAGACGCTGAGCCTGCGCCAGCCGCTGTTTCGCAAACAGCTGGCGGCGCAGTACCGCCAGGCCACGGCCCAGGTGCAGGACGCCGAGGCGGTTCTGGCGGGCGAGGAGCAAAACCTGGCGGTGCGCGTCAGCGGCGCCTACTTCGAGGCCCTGCTCACCCACGAGCAACTGGCGCTGGCGCTGGCCCAGCAGGACGAATACGTTCAGCAACTCGATGCGGCGCGCAAGCTGTATGCCGGCGGCGCAGGCACCCGCACCGATGTGGACGAAGCACAGTCCCGGCTCGACATGAACCGCGCCTTTGAAATCGAGGCACGCCAGAACGTCATCTACACCCGGCAACAGCTCGAAACCCTGGTCAACCAGCCCATCGACAAGCTCGCCACCCTCAACGTGGCGCGCCTCGAACTGCTCGACCCCCAGCCCAACCGCATCGAAGACTGGATTGCCCGCGCCGAGCTCAACAGTCCCCAGATCCAGTCGCTCAAGGCCCGGGTCGAAGTGGCGCGCCAGGAAAACGAAAAAGCCCGCTCCGGCCACTACCCCACGCTCGACGCCATCGCCCAGTACACCAACAGCGACAGCGAAAGCGTCACCAACATCAAGCAGAAATACACCAACAAATTGATCGGCATGCAGCTCAACATCCCGCTGTTTGCCGGTGGTTATGTCAACTCGCAAGTGCGGCAAACGCTGGCCGGGCAAGAGCGTGCCGAGCAACTGCTCGAAGCCGGTCGCCGCGACCTCGGTCTGCGCGTGTTCAAGGAGTTTCGCGGCGTCACAGAAAACATCCCCAGGATCAGGGCGCTGGAACAAGCCCTGCTGTCAGCCGACCAGATGGTGCTGTCCAGCCGCAAATCGTTCCAGGCCGGCAGCCGCACCGCGCTCGACGTCTCCAATGCCCTGCGCCAGCGTATGGTGGTGCAGCGCGACCTGGCGCAAGCGCGCTACCAATACCTGATTGCCAAAGTCAGGCTGATGGCGCTGGTGGGCGCGGCAGATACCGAGACGGTCACGGCCATCAACCAGGTGCTGCAGGATTAGCATTAGCACACCGTGAAGACCTCAATGGTGGTCTGTGTGCCGCGCAAGCTGATCTGACCCAAGGACTGGGTGGCGTGGCGGGTCAATTTGGACCGGGCGGTCGGCCCGATCACCACTTGGGTGGGCAGGTCGCGTGCAGCCGCTTCCAGCCGCGACGCAAAGTTGATGCAGTCGCCAACCGCCGTGTAGGTGCTTCGGAACGGGGTCCCCAAATCGCCCACCAGGGCACTGCCGCTTTCGATGCCGATGCGCACCCGGACCGGTTCGAAGTCCTGACGTTGGCGGCGCGCATTCAGGGCCTGCACCTCGGCCAGAATCACCAGCGCGGCGCTCACCGCGCGGTCAGCCTGGTCTGCGCAGGGCAGCGGCGCTCCCCAGAACGCCACCAGTCCGTCGCCGGTGTACTTGTCCAGCGTGCCGTGCGCTTGCAGCACCGGGCGCGTCAGGCAGCCCAGAAAATCCTTGGTCAAGGCGGCGGCATCTTCCAGCGACAAAGACGAGGTGGCACGGGTGTAACCCTCCATGTCGGCAATCAGCACCGTCACCTCGCACAGCCTGGGCTTCAGGCTGTATTGCAGGTTGAGCCGCACAATTTCATCCAGCACAGGTCGGGCCACGTAATGCGACAAGGTGTTGAGCACCTGCCTGGTCCGGCGCTGTGCTTGCCACCACTCGTGCGGCACGGCCACCAGCAGCAGAAAGAAATAGGCCCACAGCGGTGCCGTCACAGACCATTGCGCCTGCCGCGCCACCCCGGCAAATGCGATGCCAAGCCAGGTCACAACCAGCCCTGTCAACACCAGCACCCCGCCCCACGCCGTCAGCCGGGCCATCCAGAACACGGCAACGGCAATGCTCAGCAGGCTCCAGGCCAGCAGCCAGGGGCGCCCGGACCAGGGTGCGTTGAGTGCGCCGGCTGCGAGGTCGAGCAGGCCTGTCAGGCTGGCGGCGTGCACCAGCATGCCGCTGCCCAGCGGCGTCAGCGGTGTGCTGACGCGGTCGCCCAGTCCCAGTGCCGAAGAGCCCACCAGCACATAGCGCCCGGCAAGCAGCTCCCTGGGTGCGCTTTCGTTCAGGATGTCGGTGGCTGAAATCACCGTGTAAGCCGCCAGAGCACGGCTGAACGGTACCCGCCAAAGCCCATGGGCGTCGCCTGCAGCGGCTTGCGCCGGCATGTCGTTCTGACCACAGGCGAGCAGCACACTGGCAAAGTCGCCGTAGCTTTTGCCCTTGAACGACGTGCGCAGCGGCGTGCGCCGCAGCACGCCATCGGCGTCCGGCTGATAGCCAATGTTGCCCACGCAGCGTGCCTTGGCCAGACCGGCGTGGTTGGCCAGGTAACCATGGGCGGCCACACTGCCCGCAGCGGCGGGTTCGCTGCTGCCGCCGACCAGGGTGCCGACAAGGTTCGGAGTTTGTCTGGGCGTGTAATCGAATATTTGCGCCAGCACCAGGGGCGCATGTTCGGCCAGCGAAGCCAGCCGGGCATCACCCTGCGCGTCGCCCGGTTCGGGGAAAACAATGTCCAGGCCGACCGTTCGGGCAGCGTAATCGCCGAGCAGAATCTCTGCCAGATCGGCCACCCGTTGCCGTGGCCAGGGCCAGGGGCCCACCTCGCGCAGCGCTGCCTCGCTGATGTCAACCAGCACCACGCGATCCTCTGTTTGCTGTTGGGCAGTCAGGCGCAAAAAGCTGTCACGCAGTCCCTCGTCCAGCCGCACCATGGCCTGTGGTCGCAGCCACTCCAGACCTAGCGCCAGCGCCAGTGCCAGCAGGGCCATGCCCAGGCGAATTTTCCAGACGGGTGAGAGGTGGCCTGCCGACAACTTCATGCGCTGTTCCATTGCGTGTCAGGCTCAGGGTTCAAGCCAGCAACTCGTCATAAAGCTGCCGGTAGGCCGCGCCCACCACCGCTGGACTGAAGTCATCCTCCCAGCGCTGGCGCGCCCCGGCGCCCAGGCGCTGGCACAGCGCAGCGTCGCAGGCGAGCTGGTTCATGGCCTGTGCCAATGCCGCAGCGTCCGCCGGCGGCACCACCAGACCGGTCTCATTGTGCCGGTTGACCCAGGTGGTGCCGGTGCCAATTTCACAGCAAATCAGCGGCTTGCCCATGCGCGCACCTTCCAGCAGGGTGATGCCGAAGGCCTCCGATCGCAAATGCGACGGAAACACCACGGCGCGGCACAGTGAAAACAGGGCATTCTTGTCGGCATCACCCAGCACCCCCAAAAAATGCACATGGTTCAGGCCGGCGGCCTTGGCCGCACTGCGCAAGCGCTCGCCCTCGGGGCCATCGCCAATGATGACGATTGGCGCCGTCACCTGCCTGGCGGCTTCGAGCAAAAAGTCCAGCCCCTTGTAGTAGCGCAGCACACCCACAAACAGAAAGAAATTGCGTCCCAATTGCGCCGCCCAGCGATCGCACATTTCGGCAGAAACGGCTGGCGCCTCTTCAAGGCAGTGCGCAATGCAGACCAGCTTGTCCTGATAAGCCTGCAACACCACGCTGCTGTGCGCGTAATTGGGTGAAGAAGCGACCAGCCTGGCCGCAGCCCCCAGCAACCTGCGCCGCAGGGGCGCATAGAGCTGACCCAGCCCGGATTTGTTTTGCCGCACGATGTCAGACACATAGCTCACCAGCACCGGTTGCCCCTTGCGGCGAATGAACGGCAGCATCATGTCGGCAAAAGGCCAGGGGTAATGGATCTGGATGATGTCGCATTGGTCCGCTGCTTCGCGGCAGCGTTGCAAGGCTGCCCAGGCACCAAAGTCGCAAGAGGCCAGTTCGAACCACGATTTGGTGCGCACCAGCAGCCCTTCAGGCAGCGCCATCCGTGCCGGCTCCGGGTTGCGGGCCAGGGCAAAAATCACGTTGTCGACGTCCAATGATTTTGTGGCCAGGCACAACTGCCGGATCGATTCCTGCAGCCCGCCCTGGGTTTCGGGGAAGTAGGTGCGGTAGAGGTGCAGGACGCGCACAACCTAGTCCCTGAAGGCTGATTCGTTGGATATTGCTTTTTGCAAGACATCCGGATGTCGAACGATCAGGCGGCGCCTATCCTTTTCGACCACTCCTTTTTGAATCAAGATTCGAATGGCACGTGAAACAGTTTCACGGCTGGTATTGACAGTAATCGCTATTTCCTGCTGAGTGGGCATTTTGTTGATGACAACCAAACCACCTGGAGCAATTGTTGCGAATTGATTTAACAATGCATAAACCCGCTGGAAGGCGTTGGGAATTCCCAAAATCATCCGGTAGTTGGCGGCAGTTCTAATGCTCGATGCCATGCGTCTGATCAAACGTTCCGCCACCAGTGGCGTGTGGTAAATCAGCGTAAGTGCCTGGGCTCGCGGAAGCGAGGCAATCAAAGAATCCTCACTGGCCACCACCGACGCAGAACGCGGCAAATTGTCAATGATGGACAGCTCGCCAAAGTAGTCTCCGGATTTCAAAAAATTCAAGCCAATCTCTCGTCCATCATCAGTCAGGTCAACCACCTGAAGACGTCCTGTCAGGACGAAGTGCAAATGATCCCCTACACTCCCTTTGCGAAGCACATGATTTCCACGTTCAACCTTGCGAATGTGTAACGCTGCGCCCACTTCGCAAAGAATTTCGTTACTTACGCCGGAGAGCAGCGAAATCTTTTGAATGAGCGCCATGAATTCCTGCCATGGCGGCAGCACACTTTGATCAGTTGCAGTCACCATTTCTGACACATCACAAACGCGAACCTGTCAACCCCGAATTGGATCATTGGCAAAGCTCGAAGACTGGATTGTTCAGTGCAACCGGGTAAAACGAGAGGCGTGGCTTGGTAACACACCGAAATTCTCCAAACAGCAATCCTGACAGGTGGGCATCCTTACTTGGTCGATTGGAAGACTGAAGCAAACCGTATGACTCAAGAATAAAGAATGTAATAATTTGCGACCTTGTGCAGGGTCACAGAGTTGTACAGCTCGCAATGAATTTTACAGTTACCCCCTGGCGGCAGACGCTGCTTTTTACCCGCCAAACCCTTTTGGACCCGCACCGTGGAAGTGTACTTGGCGTTGCCTGGCTCTACCTTCAGCCGCTGGTGCTGATCCTCATTTACACACTGGTATTTTCTCGCTTCATGGGCGCCAGACTCAGTGGTGTCGACACGCCTTATGCGTATAGCCTGTATCTGGTGCCGGGCTTGCTGCTTTGGACCGCGTTCGCCAATACGCTCAATGGCATGGTGGGTGTTTACCAGTCCAAGGCGCACATCATCAGAAAAATTTCTGTCAATTTGATGGTCATGCCCTTGTATATTGCCTTGACAGAGATCGTCAATTTTGTCGTGGCCATGGTCATTTTTGCCCTGTTTTGCATGGCCATCGGACAGACGCCCGGGCTCATGTGGCTGCTCTTGATTCCGGTCTGTCTCAGCACCATCCTTTTGGCATACGCAACCGGGCTCATATTCGCCATGCTGTCCCCATTTTTGCCCGACCTGCGCCCCTTGACCGGTATCGTTCTGCAACTCCTGTTCTGGTTGACGCCCATCATTTACGTCCCCGACATCCTTCCTGTGTGGGCGGCATCGCTGCTCAAATACCATCCTGTCTACTGGGGCATTCATCAGGCACAGAGCATCGTCCTTTATGACACCATCGCCAGCAGCACCTTCTGGCTGCTGCAAGTCGTCCTGGGGGTGGTGCTTTTTTACCTGGCGCGGCGAACGGTCAAGCTGCTTGAAAAAGAAATGCGCGACCTGCTGTGACAACAGATACCGCCAAATTCGTGATCCGGGTAACCGGCCTGGGCAAGACGTTCCGGGTTTACCAGCGTCCGGCGGATCGTCTGCGCGAACTTTTTACCAAGCGCTCATTGCACTACGAGCACCGTGCCCTTGAGAATATTGGCTTTGAACTCAGGCAGGGTGACGCTCTGGCCATTCTGGGTGCCAACGGTGCTGGCAAATCCACCTTGCTCAAACTCATTACCGGGGTGCTTCTGCCTGATACAGGCAGCGTCCGGATCAAGGGTCGAATTTCCGGCTTGCTGGAGTTGGGCACAGGCTTTGACGGCAACCTGACAGGTCGGCAGAACATCTGGTCCAATGCGGGCCTGCTCGGGCTGACACATCCAGAAATTCAGGAGATATTTGAAGATGTTGTCCATTTTTCTGAACTCGGACAGTATCTCGAAGCACCCGTGCGCACCTACTCCTCCGGGATGGTGATGCGTCTGGGATTTTCCATTGCCATCCATACCCGCCCGGCCTGCTTTGTCATTGACGAAGCCCTGTCTGTGGGCGATGCGCGTTTTCAACAAAAATGCCTGCTCAAAATCCAGCAATTCAGGCAAGCCGGAGGAAGCCTGCTTTTCGTCTCGCACGACCTCAATGCCGTCAAGGTTCTGTGCGACCGTGCCATCGTCCTCGACAAGGGCCGCGTCAGTTACGACGGACCACCGCAGGAAGCCTGTCTGACCTACCAGAAACAACTTATGCTCACGACGCCGCAGGGGGCAACGCAGGGCCAGGCCCAACGCTATGGCGCCAGCGCCATTCGCATCGCATCGGCCATTCTGGCCAGCGAGTCGGGCATGACCCGTCGCTTTGCCAGTGGTGAGCGGGTCACCCTGGGCGTTGTGCTTGAGGCCGATGTGGACACCACCACGCTGGCGCTTGGCTTTATGATCCGGGACCGGCTTGGTCAGGATTTGTTCGGCACCAACACGCACTTGCACAAGATCACCCTGGAACTGGAGCGGGGTCACTCGAATGAAGTCAGGTTCCATTTCTCCCTTAACCTCGGCCCGGGCCAATACACCATCACGCTGGGGCTTCATGACAGGAACAACTTTACCAATGATGTCCAGGACTGGTGGAACGACTCCCTCGTTTTCGAGGTTGACTACGAAAATGACAATGATTATGTAGGCGTCTGCCCGCTCCCCATTCACGCCATCCAGGTGCAACGCTGCTGATACATGAATACATTTGAATTCACCCGATCCCTCTACCGCCGGCTACGCGCCTGGCCCCTCATCGGTCCGTTGGCAGAAGCGGTTCGCTACCGTCGTTTTCCGGTCATTTCCAGCGCCAGCCGGCGCTATGCCGAACAACAGGCCTTGCTCGAAGCGCAAGGACATGCCCTGGCCGGGTTGCGTCAGTCGGCGGCATCCCATCAGGCCTTGCTCGAAGCGCAAGGACATGCCCTGGCCGGGTTGCGTCAGTCGGCGGCCGGGCTAGAGGCAGAAATTTACAAGCAGGCCGATCTCCTCAACCAGCGCATGGATGCGCAACAGATTGCCGTGGATAAACGCCTCGAGTTCCAGCGCCAGGAAACACTTTTTGAGTTGCGCTACCAGGGCCGAGGCACAAACAGCGCTCTGCCCTGCGCTGCGGCTTCGCCTGTTGCGCCCCGCATCGTCAACCCCGAAAAACTCCAGCGCCAGATTGCCCAGGGTGCCGTCAGGCTCAACATCGGTTGCGGCCACAAGCCCGATGCCGACCGCCTCAACGTTGACATGCGTGAACTCCCCGGCGTCGACATTGTGGCCACGGTGGATCAGCTCCCCTTTGAAGCAGCCGCCATTCAGGAAATTTTCTGCGCGCACCTGCTTGAACACTTTCCCATCGAGCAACTCAAACGCAGCTTGCTGCCCGCATGGCTATCGCACCTCGAGCCGGGGGGGGAACTCAGGGCCATCGTGCCGGACGCCGACGCCATGCTCAAGGCCTACGCCAGTCAGCAAATCGACTTTGCCACCCTGCGCCTGGTCACCTTTGGCGGCCAGGAGTACGAGGGCGACTTTCACCACACCATGTTCACCCCGGAGAGCCTTTGCGACCTGTTGGTTGAACTGGGTTTGCAAAATGTGCGCATAGAAGCGCGTGGCCGCGTCAACGGCCTGTGCCTTGAATGTGAAGTGGCGGGAAACAAGCCGTGACGCTTCGCTTCTCCATCGTCGTCAACACCTACAACCGGGCATCCCTGCTGGGCAACACGCTCGAAGCCTTTCGCTACCTGCGCTACCCTGACTTTGAAGTCATCGTGGTCAACGGCCCCTCGACGGATGGCACCGAAACCCTGCTACAGCGCTACGCCCAAAGCATCAAGATCGGGCATTGCCCCGAGGCCAACCTGGCCAAATCCCGCAACGTGGGCATTGCCATGGCCAGCGGAGACATCGTCTGCTTCATTGACGACGACGGCATCCCCGAACCCGATTGGCTCGACGCCCTGGCCCGGGCCTACCAGGCCGACCCGCGCGTGGGGGGCGCCGGGGGCTTTGTGCGGGACCACACCGGTGTTGACTTCCAGTGCCGCTACATCATCTGCAACCGCAACGCCGAAGCCAGCTTTTACGACAGCGCTGAAAAAGCCCAGCTGCAACAGCATCCCCATGCCGGGCGCTACTACAGCCTGATCGGTGTCAACTCGTCATTCAGGCGCGAGGCACTGCTGCAAATCGGCGGCTTTGACGAGGAATTCGCCTATTTCCTTGACGAAACCGATGTCTGCGTTCGCCTGGTCGATGCCGGCTGGCAGATCTGTTTTGTGCCAGACGCCGAAGTGCACCACAAATACGCCCCCAGTCACCTGCGCAACGAACGCAAAATCCCCACATCGCTTTACCTGACCACCCGCAGCAAAGTCTATTTCCTGTTCCGCAACGCCCTGCCTGGCGCCTCGCCCAACGCGTTGTTTGCCCAGGCGGCAACCGTCAGAGACCAGCTCCAGTGGGATGCCGACAACCTCAAGCGCCTGGGCATCATCGACGCACAGCGCCACACCCAGCTGCGTGACGATGTGCAGCGTGGTTTTGCCGAAGGCATCCACGATGCCTATGCCCATCCTGCCGGCCAGCCCATGCCCGCACAGGCTGTTGCGGCTGCGCCCTTTTTCAAATTTTGCCCCATTCTGCCGGCCGAACAACGTCGCCAGCTCATTCTCATCAGCCAGGACTACCCGCCCCGCGCCTGCGGCGGCATTGGCGTCTTCATGCATCGCCTGGCCGAGGCTCTGGCCGCGCAAGGCCATGAAATTTCTGTCATCACCAAGGCCACGGGACGGCATACCGTGGACCTGGAAAACGGTGTCTGGGTCCACCGCATACCCCAAACCAACCACATCGACCGCCAGACGCCGGCGCTGCCAGACCTGCCTGCCAACATCCGCGACCATGCTTACAGCGTTTATGACGAAGCCATGCGCATCCAGGCCCGCCGCGGGGCAGCCATTACCCTCTCCGCCATCTGGGACCTCGAGGCGGCGGCCTGCATCGCCAGCCAGGCCTTCACCAACCACGTTTACCTGGTCACCACCTACCAGCTCAGCTTGCCCAGCAAACCCGAATGGCAACGCGACGCGCATTACCTCACGCACCACGTCGACAAAATGATTGCCGGTGAACGCTGGCTGCTCGATTCGGCCCAGTACCTGATCGCCAGCACCCCCGGCATCTGGGCAGACATCAGCGCCCGCAACCCAGGCCTGCAGCGCCTGCAGCCCGTCCCCATCATTCCCTTTGGCCTGCCAGATGCCCCGGCCACCCTGCCTGTGGCGCCCTGTCCTGAGGGCAATGTCAACGTCCTTTTCGTCGGGCGTTTCGAACTGCGCAAAGGCACCGACATGCTCCTCGATGTCATGCCTGGGCTGCTGGCGCGTCACCCCCGGCTCCATTTCAGGCTGGCCGGCGACGACACCCTGCAGGTGGAAGGCGGCACCCTCAAAGCCCGCTTTCTGGCGCGCCACCCGGCGCAACCCGAATGGCTCACGCGCGTTCACTTTCTGGGTTTTCTGAGTGACCAAGCCCTCAATGCCGAATATGCCCATTGCGACATCTTTGTGGCTCCCAGCCGCTACGAATCCTTTGGCCTGATCTACCTCGAAGCCATGCGCTGGGGCAAGCCCTGCATTGGCAGCAGCGCCGGCGGCATTCCCGATGTGCTCACCCCGGACTGCGGGCTCATGCCGGAGCCTGGCAATGTGGCGCAACTGGCCGAGGCCATCGACACCCTGGTCAGCCAGCCTGAATTGCGCCGGCAGATGGGCCTGGCTGGCAAGGCGCGCTTCAGGCAGCACTTTGGCATGGACGTCTTCACCGGCAGACTGCTGGCCGCCATGGATACCGCATCGTGTTTGGCAGCCTGAGGCTGCTGCTGGCCATTCTGGTGGCACTCAGCCACGCCAGCGTAAGCTGGCAAGGACATCACATCGGTGTCATGGCCGTGGTGGTCTTCCTGCTGCTCAGTGGTTATGTGGTGGCCGGCCTGCTCAGGCCGGGCTCGGCCCTGGCCGGTTCAGCCCTGCGGTTCTACCTCGAACGCTCGGCCCGGCTGCTGCCACTCTATTACGCGCTCATGATCACGGCTGCCCTGATCGTTCTTGCCGGTGGCGTCAACTCTGAATTTCTGCAAGGCCGGGGCACACCGGCCCAGTGGGGGGCCAACCTGCTCATCGTCCCGCAGAACTACAGCATGTTCAGCCCTGACCTGGAGCATTTTCTGCTGGTGCCGCCGGCCTGGTCATTGGGCCTTGAAATCCAGTTTTACCTGCTCGCCCCGTGGCTGCTGCGGCATTCGGGCGTCCTGCTCGTGGCCATGGCTGCAACCCTCGGCATTGCCGCTGTAGCGCATCTCGGCCTGCTCCATGCCGACTGGTTTGGTTACCGCCTGCTCTGTGGCAACCTGTACATTTTTCTGAGTGGGGCCTGGCTCAACCGTGCCCACCACGCCAATGCGAGCCTGCTACCGTTGCAGTGCATCTGGGGGTTTGTACTGGTCCTTTTTCTGGTCACAGGCTGGCTGGGCAAATGGCATACCCCATTCACCTTCGAGGTGCTGCTGGGCTACCTGCTGGGCCTGCCGCTGCTTGCCTGGCTTGGGCATCAGCGCAGAAGAACCCTGGACGACCAGCTGGGCCAGCTGGCCTACGGCACTTTTCTGAGCCACTTTGCCGTCCTGTGGCTGGCGCCGCAGTTGCACTTGATCACATCGTCCGCTCGGCCACTCGTGATCTACCTCGCGCTGGTACTGGCCACGGCCCTGGTGGGTCACCTGCTGGTCGAACGCCCCTTGCTGGCATGGCGCAGGCGCCTGCGGTGATATATTCAGCGCATGCCATGTGAAGGAAATTCACCATGCTCATTTCACACGCCATCTTCAAAACCATAGTTTGCCTTTTATCATTAGTGCTGGTTTCCACCACAATTTATGCGCAGGAAGCCGGCAAGGTCCTGTTGGCCATAGGGTCAGCCCTAGTCCAGGACCAGCAGGGTCAAAAGCCTCTCCAGGTGGGTGGAACTGTCAGTGTGGGCGACATTATTTCGACCCAGCGAGGCGCTTACGTTCACATCCGCATGCTCGATGGCGGTCTGCTCGCGATCCGCCCCGAATCAAAACTCACCATTGAAGTGTTTGATTACAACCCGGCCAGCCCTGCCAGTGGCCGCGTGCGCTACCACCTGCACCATGGCGTTGGGCGATCTGTGACAGGCGCGATTGGACAAGCCAACAAAAAAGCCTTTCGCTTCAATACTCCGTTGGCCGCCATTGGCGTGCGCGGCACCGATTTCGTGGTGGCCACCACCGGTGAGCAAACCCGCGTCAGTGTCAGTCAGGGTGCCATTGTCATCGCTCCGCTAGGCACGCAGTGCAGCGCTACTGAATTTGGTTCCTGCGCGGTCAACGCCTTGTTGCTTGCTGCCACAACGCCAGGGTATGCCGAACTTGACATTCGTCAACCCGTGCCCAGATTGCGCCAGGACATGGAAAACAGTCCTGACCAACAGATGCCGGCGCACCCGTCAGAACCCTCGTCACTGAACGAAGACAAGCGCAGCTTGGCAGCCAGTTTGCCACCCCTGGTTCCAGCCACGGTGGCACCCTCGGTGGTCTACTGGGGGCGCTGGAATCCCGACCTGCAAAACGTGAACGGTGCCACGATTGAGGAACTGGCTGCGCTGGGTAAAAAACCCAGATTGGCCAATTGGTTGTTCGGGTTGGGGGTTGACAACATGCCAGCGCGCCTGCCGAAGTCTGGCCAGGTCAGTTTCAATCTGTATGGCGGTGACGCCTATGTACGCACTACTGCTGGACTCATGCAGCCAGCCAGCCTGCTCGGTGGCAGCCTGGGTGTGAACTTCTCGACATCCCAATTCCAGGTCAATACCGACGTTCGTGCGCTCGATCAAACCCATCAACTCCATGCGGCAGGTCCGGTCGAAATTCGCGGCTACCTCATGGCTGACCCAACCCGCTCCAATGCGGTCATCAACACCGTCCTGGGCGAAGATCTTACCCAGGCGGGAAGTCTCTTTACCAAGCCGCTTGACAATGGCAGCACATTGCTGGGTGCCATCACTTGGCGTCGCTAAAACCCCGTGTGCTGCGCAGAGCTCTCCAGATAACCATGGCCAGCTTTGCAGGGGCTCTGATTGCGCTGCAAACACCGAGCCTTCATGCCCAGCAAAGCCATCCAGCAAGCGTTGATCAATCAGCGCTACAAGCAGCCTGGGCGAACTGGCTAGCAGCCGCGAACCTGTCAAGCCTCGAGCCCGCTGCTGCGATCGACAAACTCAAACAGGCGCCCACCCAATTTCAAACTTTTGGTGATTACCACTATTGGCTTGGCCATTACATGCAAGCAGCCGGCTACCCGCCTGGCACGGCCGCAGCCGAATACGAACTGGCCCTGCTGTACGACCCCGATCATGCGGGTGCCTGGTTTGACTACGGTCTGATCCAGTGTCGCCTGGGCAACGACGCCGATTGTCAGAGTATTCTTGATGAAGCCCGGCGGCGATTCGGCCCGCTGCCTGGTCAGTACGCCGCTGCGCAGCCGGTCAGACCGTGGCGGGGCGAAATACGTGTCGGCATGGGCCACAGCAGCAACTACAACCTGGGCAGCGACAACCAGTACATCCCGATTCAAATAGGCGATGATGCTTTCAAGCTCGAACTCTCACCAGAGTATCTTCCAATTGCCGCGTTTTTCAGCAAGGTGGAACTTGATCTGGCCTACCAGAACGTGCATCACCCCCAATTTTCGGCACGCGCGAGCGTTCAGCAACGCCACCCGCTGGAGAATCGGGGCCAGCTCGATAACTGGTATAGCGCCAACCTTGACCTCACCTGGCAACCCGCCGAGCGACATACGCTCACGCTTTATTCACAGGACATGCATGAAAGCGCGCAGGACAGTTTTCAGGGCCGCGGACTGCGCTGGGCCTACCTGGATGGCAACGTGCCATTCAAGCTGGGCGCTTCATGGGGTGGGTCTGCCGCGATTGAGCGGCGTCGAACCGAGGCCGCCCAACCGAGCTACACCTCCCTGCTGTCGCAATTGCGCCTGAATGGCAGCCCGATATGGGGTGCAACCCTTTTTGCCACACTGGGTATTGAAAAGGACCTGCCACATGAACAGCGCCCGGGTCGGGGTCAAGCCCGCTTCTACCTTGCTGCGGCGGTGGCGCAGGCCAATCTTCTTCCAGGGCGCGGTACGGCCCAAGTGGCTGTCCGACTCACTGACCTGACAGACAGCGACCCCTACAGCCCGCTATTTGGCAACGTGGTTCGTCACAACACCCAAACCGATGCCACGCTGGCGCTCAGTTGGCCTTTGTGGGCCCAGACCATTTTGCAGGCGGAACTCCGTCATTTCAGGCAGTTGAGCAACCTTGCTCTATTTGATCAACGAGAAACCCAGTTCAATTTGATCTTGGGTTATCGGTTTTAGTGTTGTATTAAGGTTGAAATTCTCTCAAAATGTGATGTGAGTCACAATTTTGCATTAAATTTGACCGTTACACTCCAACCAGCTTTACTGGTATCCAATGCCAATGAAAGTTACTAGTAATTTTTTCCCCCCAAAAGGAGCATTCACATGGCTTACGAATTCATTACCCAAGCCCAGCGCGACGCGCTGATTGAACTTTATATCGGTTATTTCAACCGGGCCGCTGAGCCCGCTGGCCTGAACTATTGGGCTGGTGAATTGCTGGACGGATTAAACGCCGGCCAGACAGAAGAGGAAGTGCTGACCGACATCGCCAATCAGTTCTACGATGCTGGCGTGCAGTTTGGCATTTATTCTGAGGCACAAACTGTGGAGAGCTTTATCTCCACAGCCTATGCCAATGCCCTGGGCCGCACCAGTGTTGATGCTGCCGGCATGGCTTACTGGACCGCAAAGCTCGAAAGCGGCGAAGTCAGCCGCGGCGAATTTGTGCAGCAATTGATCCACGACGCCAAAGAATTTGCCGGCGATCCTGAGTGGGGCTGGGTGGCCGTCTACCTTGAAAACCGTGTCGCAGTCGGCAACTATTTTGCTGACAACAGCGACACCTCATTGACCGACGAAGACGCCATTGCCGCCGGCAAGGAAGTGCTCTCGGTCGTTACCCCAGAAACGGCGCAGGCGGGTCAAACCGCTGAAGAAGCCGTGCAGGCAGCAGAGGAGCAGATGAATCCTCCGGCTCCTGACACCTACACCCTCACCTCGGGTCTGGATATGGCCACGGCCAACGTGTTCAACAGCCAGCCAGACTACACCCCGGGCGGCAACGACCTGGTGAACACGCTGCAAGACGAAGACAACCTGACCGGCCGCGGCGAAAATCCGACCCTCAACGTCACCCTGGGCAGTGTCAACGACGCCGCTGAATCCTTGGTGACCCCCGTGCTGACCGGCATCGAAACCGTCAATGTGCAAGTGACCGGCGGTGACACAGACCCTGCTGGCATCAGCTTCCAGGACGCCAACGGCGTGCAGGCCCTGAACGTCACGCGCATCACGGCCAATAACCAGTGGGTTGAATTCATTGACCTCAAGAGCGAAACCAGCGACCTGAGCATCAGCAATGCCACGCGCGACGGTGAAGTCTATTTCAATTACGCCGAAGGCCAGCTCGAAGGCGCCGCCGATGAAGTGACGTTGACACTCAACAGCGTCACACAAGACCTGGTTGAAATCGATCAGGGCTCCTGGAACTGGAATAATGACGAGTCGGAAGACGAAGGCTACGGCATCGAGACGCTCAACCTGGTCGTCAATGGCAACACCAACCTCGATGCCCTGGTGGTCAGCGCCAATGCCGAGGAAGACCGCGCCAACGGCACTGATCAAAGCATCAACATCACCGCCAACGACGCGCTCGAAGTCAATCAGCTGGTGGCCAACGGCGCCGAAAACATCGCCATTGTTGCCAATGACAGCGTCACCATCACGCTCAACGAGCGCACCAATGAAGACGACAACGACAACCTCGGTCTCGACGCCATGGCGGGTGAAGACTACGATGGCAAAGCCATTCAAACCGACGAACTGCAATCGCTCACCATCACCGGTGCCGGCAAGGTCACGCTCAATGGCGTGACCGGCGACGACGAGACCGGTGTCGTCATTGACGGCTCCACCATGACCGGCACGCTGGCCATCGCGGTGGACAACGACGTGGCGGGTAATTTGTACTCTTCCCTGGAGTCCGGTTCGGGCGCAGACGAAGTCATCACCTACACCGACACTTGGATGGATATCACCACCAATGCCGGTGCTGACCACCTCCATGTGAAGGCTGATCAGTATGATGGTTCTGGTGATTACCTCCTGACCATGGACTCTGGCAGCGACATGCACGGTCAAGTCTCCACCGGTGCTGGCGCAGACCGCATCGTCATCGAAGGCAGCATCTACGGCAACATGGACACCGGCAGCACCGAAGATGGCGCAGCAGACGGCGACAGCGTGCAAGCAGTCGACCTCGACGGCGCCAACCTGCTGACCGGCGCTGGCGACGACGTCGTGACCCTGTCGGGTGGCGTGTATGACGGCGTGGCGCAGGTGATCGACATGGCCGATGGCGATGACCACCTGACGGTCAACTACGGTTTGTCCGGCGCCTACGCCGTCAACACCGGCGCTGGCAATGACCACGTTTCGTTTGGTGCTGACGCTGACGGCACCATCACCACCGAAACCGGCAATGACACCGTGTCCATCGGCGGCGACGCCGATGGTGCCATCGACCTCGGCACCGGTGCTGACACCCTGACGATCGACGGCGACCTGTCGGCCGCCGTGACAGCAGGCTCCGACGAAGAAACCGGCAATGCCGACGGGCAAGACACAGTCACCGTGGGTGACAACATGCTCGGCACCGCATCGATCACCACACAAGCGGGTGACGACACCGTCTTTGTTGGCGGTGATCTCGAGACCTCCAATGATGACGATGTGAACAGCAGCGGTTTGACCACTGAAGAACGCGGCGCAAACAAGGTTGATGGCGATCCCGACATCGACACCACCGTGGCCGCTTCGATCGACACCGGTGACGGCAACGACACCGTCACCGCTGGCAACCTGGTAAGCGCCGGCCAGTGGAACGACAACGTCATCGAAGGTGATCTGAACGCTGACGACACCATCACCATCGTGGGTGCAAGCATCACCACCGGCAACGGTGACGACACCGTGACGCTGGGCGATCCTTCGTCCTACTTTACCCCGGTGATGGCCGAGCAGACCTTGCTCGACACCGGCGCGGGAGCCGACACCGTGACCGTGCGTCACGACGGCGGTGTGGTGCTGGCGGCTGACAATGATGCCTTCAATTGGGACTACACCAACCGCGAAGGCGCCGTGGTGGGCGAGCAGGACACCCTGGGCGCCAAGATCGACTTGGGCGCTGACGACGACAGCATCACCTTCACCGATGTGGCTGAAGACCTGGGTACAGGCGGCGGCTGGAACTGGGAAACCACCCTGGTCGACCGTGGCGCAGAAGTGGATGGCGGCGCGGGTACCGACACCCTCACCGTCAACACGGTGGACCGTATCGACGTGGTCACTTCCGAGACATACCATGAGGTGTGGAACGGTGTGGAATGGGTGGCAGTTCGTGGCGGCGTCAACGCTGCCGACGCCGCTGATGGCCAGGGCGGCTACATCATGGGTGTCGAGACCATCAACCTGGTGGCCGAGAACTCCCTGAGCCCGGCCACGCTCGCCAACGGTGCCGATGGCATCAACAACATCAACGGTTCAGACAACAATGACGTGATCGGCGGCCCGGCCACCGACGACGCCGACATCACCGGCTACATCCGTCTGGACGTGGCGCAGGTGGACAGCGACCTCGCAGTGCTGAACCTCACCAGCAACGAGCAGCGCCAGTTGCTCGACTACACCGGCAGCACCTTTGATCCGTCCAATGCCGACAACGAAGACCCGAATGCCACACCCGCGTTCGACAACGGCTACATTGCCGGCCAGACGACCGAGTTCATCGTCGAGAACTTCCGTGGCGACGTCACACTGAACCTGGCCGCCTACGAAGCCAGCGGCGTGACTGACACCCACACCGGTGATACCAATGCCAATGGCACAGGCGATACGGGCGAAAACATTGGCGAAGGCTATGACCTGCGCGACGATTGCGAAACCGACGTCACCGTCACGGTCAACATGGACACCCAGGTGGCCAACAACACCGCCTTCACGCTGAACCTCAACAGCAATGCCGCCCTGGCCAACCAGACCGGCGAAGAAGACTACGACGTCAAGCTGATTTCTTCTGACACGTTCCCTGACACACTGCTGCGTCAGGAAACCTCGTCGGCGATGGACATCACGCTGAACGTCAACACCGGTGCCTCGCACATCATCGACCTGTCTGAAACGTTCACGGGCGGTGCAGACGTTGATCTGCTCAAGGGCAACACCTCGCTGACCGTCAACGGCACCACCGCCGGCGAGCAGATCGGCCTGGAAATGGTGGCTGCCGACATCATCGACGTCAATGGCGCAGCCGACGCGTTCATCGGCGTGCGTGAGTCCAATGCCTACACCATCATGACGGATGAAGGCAACGATGTGATTCACATGGAAAACGATCTGGTGGACATCGCCGACAGCATCGACGCTGGCGCCGGCGACGACTGGCTGGTGATCGCCGGCGGCAACGACATTGGCGTCGACGTCTGGGACAACATCAACAACGTTGAAAACCTCAACATCAGCTTCGAAGAAGGTGTTGACGCTGCGTCCAGCATCGTGGTCAACTCCAATGACCTCGACGCGGTGCTGATCACCAACGTGCCGCAAGGTGAAGACGAAGATGGTATCGACGACACGTCTGATCCGTCCATCGGCACCCACACGGTCAACCTGGCCATTGGCGACGAAGACATCAACAGCACCGTTGACAACGACCTGATCATCAACGCCAACGTCGACACCTCGGCCTACCTGGAGCCAGTGGCCTGCAACGATCTGGGCAACAACATCCATTCCGACCAGTTGTTCCTCAACGTCGCCTCGAGCGAGACCAACCTGGACGTGTTTGTCAACACGGCTGAAGGCACGGCGGTCGACTTCGCCGTCAACGAAGCCGAGCGCGTCAGTGTGCACGCCACCGTCTCGGGTCTGGACTACACCTACGTGGCAGACGACGTCACCGGCAATGGCTATGACTTCGGCTACACCATCGCCAATGACCCGGTGGAAGGTGATTTGCAACTCACGGTTGCGGCCGGCGGTGCCATCGACGAAATCATCCTGATCGACAACGTGGTCGACAAGGAAGGCAACCAGATTGGTGTCGACGGTGAATTTGGCGCCAATGGTCAAAACGTGGTGGTTGAGGTCAGCGACAGCTGGGCCACCAGCGAGCTGCTGATCGACGCCAGCGACATCGATGACGCTGGCGACGCGTCGGAACTGGATCCGTACGCCGGTGTTGGCCTGGTGGGCAACTTTGCAGGTGACTTTGCTGGCCGCTTCAACGGTGCCACAGAAACCGATGCCATGCTGACCATCAAGGGCACGCAAAACAACGACGTGATCACCGGCGGCTGGATGGACGACACGCTCGAAGGCAACGCTGGCAGCGACCTGATCATGGGCGGCCTGGGCAACGACACCATCGACGGCGGTGCGGGTGACGACGTCATCTACGGCAACCGCGGTGCCGACCAGCTGACCGGCGGCGCGGGTGACGACACCTTTGTGCTGGGTGACTCCAGCGTGGCCCAGTTTGCGGTGGACGAGTCCAACGGCAACCTGAGCGGCACCGCGGTGGACACCATCACCGACTTCCAGACCCAGTACACTGATGTGACCGGGGTCCATGGCGACACCATTCGCCTCGACCTCGGCCTGGTGGGCGGCGTTGGCAACGACTTTGTTGACCTGTCCAGCTTCGCGCTGGTGGACAACACCGCCGACGGCGACGACGAGCTGGCCGGCACCACGACCGACCGCGTGATTGGCGACTCCTATTACTCCAGCGAAGCGGGTAAAGAGAAGTTTGTCTTTGACGTGGACGGCAACGGTGACGTGACCACCTCCGACATCACCATCATGTCGCCCAACGTGATCAAGGCCGCCGACCTGGACATCCAGCTCGACACCGGTGAAGGTAACGACATGATCCGTTTGGGTCAGGGTGTGGACCGCGTCAGCGGTGGTGCAAATGATGACACCTTCGTCATTGTGGGCAGCATCGACGCGCTGGAGCGCGCCACCTATGCGGCCGACATTGCGTCGGACTTCATCATGGACACCATCACGGCCTACAGCCTGGATAACGTGGTCGATGAAAACCAGCTGCTGAACCTGCGCAGCCAGACGGAAGCCAACCTGGGCGACGTGCTGGATGGTGGCACCGATGATGGCTCCCTGTATGCAGACACTCTGCACGTCTATGGCAACACCGACTTGACGGTGACTACCATTACCGGCATTGAAACGCTGGTGGTGCACTCCAACATCACCTTGACGCTGGATCAGTTGAATTCATTCGACACCATTGTGCTCGACCAGTTCACCAGCCACACCATCAACGTGGTGGACGCTGGCGGTCTCCTGCTTGACTCCTGGTCATACGCAGGCACGATCGAGGCCACTGGCGAGGATGCGGTGACCATCGACCGTTCGCTGGCGGGTTCGAGCCAGTTGGTCGTCGGTTACGACGGTGATGACACCCTCACGGGTTCAGCCTTCGCCGATGCCATTTACGGCAATGGCGGTGCGGACACCATCAACGGTGGTGCCGGTAACGACACGATCTACGGTGGTGCCGGTGCTGACACGATGGACGGCGGCGCTGGCGCGGATACCTTTGTGTATGCGCAGGGTGATTCGACTGAAGCCTCCATGGACGTCATCAACGGCTTCAATGTGGCCGAAGATGTGATCGATCTGTCTGGCGTCGCGCCTGGAACCAGCCACTCGCCATGGACCATCACGGATGTGGGTTCAGCGGCTGACTATGCGGCGCTGGTGATTCTGGTGCAGGATGAGATGGATTGGGACAACTTCCCGGTGGTTGGTACCGTTGGCACCGACACCTATGTATTTGTCGACCACGATCACAACGACTCTTTTGACGCCACTGACACCGTCATCAAGCTGGCAGGCGTAGCTGTCAACACGCTCACTGACGCTAACTTGTTGACGCCTAATGAAGTAGTCTAAAAAACTTGCTTGAAGACACCTCTCGCTTCGGTGAGAGGTGCAGGTGAAAACCTTAAAGCCCCCGCTTTCCACAAGGAAGCGGGGGTTTCCATTTGTGATCCAATCAAGGCATTAGCCCGCATGGCGCAAACCCTGACCCTCAACGGCAGTCGCGACCCGCTTGATGAGCTGAGCGCCGGTGTGATGACCACTCTGGGCGGGAAAATGGATGAATGATTTGATACACCCCACGCCACCCCCCACCCGGCGCGACTGGTTGCTGGAACAGCTTCATGTGTTCGAGGGCTGCGCGCAAGGGCTGCGCTCGCCTGGGGTGCGCGCGCTGTTTGCGTTCACGCACAGCGCTCACGCCTCCTGGTTGCCACGCCAGCTTGATCCGGTGCTGCACCGATTGGCGCAGGCCTTGGGCCGCCCGCCGATCCCGCCAGCTGATCAGGGCTGGAAGGCATGGGTCGCGCTGGCGCACGGCCTGCTTCAGAGCGCCGGGGTGGCTTTGCCCGAGCCGCCGCTGTGGCAGCCGCTGCGCGCCAAGGTCGATGCGCCTGCGGCTGCCAGTCGACCGCAGGTCAGCTACGTTGCCCTGACCTTGCCGACCCTGGCGCCCGGGCAAACCGCGGCTTTGCTGCGCTGGTTGTGCGAGGTGCTGGCAGAATTCCAGCACGATGCCAGTCTGGTGGCGCTCGGCGCCACGCGCCAAATGCAGTGGGAGTCGTTGCAGAAATCCCTGGCCGCACAGGCTCCCACAGGCACCAACAACCCGCATTTCATCAAGGCGGCCTACCGTCTCGGCTTGACCTGGTTGCGGCTGACGCCAAGCCATTTCCAGTATGGCTGGGGTCGCCGCGGGCGCTGGCTCAAGAGCAGCCAGACCGACGCCACAGCCGCCCTGGGCATGCAGATTGCACGCGACAAGGTGCAGGCCAATCTGCTGCTGCGGGCCGCGGGCATTCCCGTGCCCCGGCATGTGGAAGTGAACAGCCTGGAGGCGGCGCTCAAGGCGGCCGACCAGATCGGTTATCCGGTGGTGGTCAAGCCGGCCGACCTGGATGGCGGTGTGGGTGCCAGGGCCGACTTGCAGCAGCCACAAGCGGTCAGCCTGGCTTACGAGGCGGCACGCCAGCATTCCAGGCGCATTCTGGTGGAACAGCACATTGCCGGCCATGAGTACCGCCTGACGGTGCTGCAGTGCAGGCTGCTGTGGGCCCACCAGCGGGTGCCGGCGGCGGTGCTGGGTGACGGCGTGTCATCCATTGAGGCGCTGGTGCAACAGGAAAATGCCCGCCGCGCCACGGCGCTGGCGCAAGACCCTCTGGCGCAAGCGCCCATTCGCCTGGACGCCGATGCGCTGGCGTACCTGGCAGAGCACGGCATGGATGCCGGCGCTGTGCCAGCGGCGGGCCAGTCGGTGCGCTTGCAGCGGGTGCCCGCCGCCACGCTGGGCGGCAGTGGCCAGGCCTACACGCACAGCATCCACCCCGACAACACCTCCCTGGCCGAGCGCGCGGTGCGCCTGCTGCGTCTGGATGTGGCGGGCGTGGATTTGCTCATGCCCGACATCACCCGCTCCTGGCGCGAGGTGGGCGGCGCGGTGACCGAGGTCAATGCCATCCCGCAAATCAGCAACCTGACCGCCCCGCTGATCCACGACACCGTGCTGTGCCGCCTGATCGATGGTGATGGGCGTGTGCCATTGCTGGTGGTGCTGGGTGATGCACCCACACCGGTGTGGGTGGGCACCCTGACGGCGCAGCTCGACGCCGCCGGTCTGTGCGCGGGTGTCAGCACGCCCGAGGGGCTTGCAATCGGCGGCCAGTGGCTGCAAGGCCCCCGGAAACTGGCGTTCAACGATCTGCGCGCCCTGCAGCTGGACCCGGCGGTGGGGGCGATCGTGCTCTGCACCAATGGCCAGGAGTTTGTGCAGACCGGCCTGCCGATGGACGCTTTTGACGTACTGGTCATGGCCGCACCCCCTGGCCCATCCACAAGCCCCGTGCAAGTCCAGGCCGTGCAGCAGTTATTGCGCTACTGCACACGGCAGGTATTTGTGTTGGGGCAGGGCAGCGGGGGGCCGCCGCCCGCGGCTTTGAAGTCGGCCAGCCAATTGCCGTGGACCGCGTTGGGAGATCAGCCTGACGTGCTGGTCGCAACGCTGGTCGAGGCGATGCTGCAGGCCGAAGCGACCCACGCCATGGCACTGCAGCCCATTGACCCGCAACGACAGGGAGTCAACCCATGAACCAACTGGATGAGCCGGTACGACCCTGGCTGCTGACCTGGCAGGATTTGATTGCCCAGGGGGATTTTGACGCGGCCAGACCGTTGTTTGACAAAGACGTCGTCGGTTTTGGCACGGTGGCGGTGCGTGCCGACGGGCTGCCCGAACTGGTGGCGTGCCAGTGGCAGAACGTGTGGACGCGCACCAGTGGCTTCCGCTTTTTAATGGACACCTTGACGGTTTGGGGTGACGCGCCGCTACGGGTGGCCGCGGTGCAGTGGGTCAGCACCGGGCAGGATGCACGCACGGGTTTGGGGTTTGAGAGGCGCGGGCGTGCCACGATTGCGCTGCGCTGGGACGGGCTGGCGCTGCGCGCGCTGCACACCCATTTCTCGATCGATCCGGTACCGGAGCGGTTTTTGGCTGCGTGAACCGGCAGAGCCCATGAATCCAAAAATATCTGTCATTTTCCCGGTTGGCGACCGCGAAGCTTTTCTGGCTGAAGCGCTGGAATCCGTTTTGGCGCAGACCTTTGCCGACTTTGAGCTGCTTGCCGTGCTGGATGGCGTGTCGGAGCCGGTTCAGTCGGTGGTGGACCGCTACCGTGATGCGCGCATCAGGGTCATTCGATTGCCCATGAATCTGGGCGTCAGCAATGCGCGCAATGCGGCCATGCAGCTTGCGCGGGCGCCTTACCTGGCGCTGATGGATTCTGATGACTCGGCCATGCCGCAGCGTTTCGCGCGGCAATATGCATGGCTGCAGGCGCACCCGCAGGTGACGGTGTGTGGCTCCAACTTTGTCAAGCAGCTCGATGACGGTCGCCGGGTGGCGGCGCGTTACCCCGAGACGGATGGCGTGATCAAGGCGCGCCTGCTGCTGGTGGATTCGGCCATTCTGAATCCGACGGCGATGTTCCGCCACGACTTTGTGCGGGTGCACGCCTTGCGTTACGACGCCAATTTCAGGCGTGACCAGGACCACCGTTTTTTTGTCGAGATGGTGCGCCGGGGGGCCAGTTTTTATGGTTTGCAGGAGGAATTGCTGCTGTACCGGCGCCACCCCGGCAACAGCACCAAAGACCTCACGGGTTTGGATGCAGAGAAAACCGGAGTGCGCGAGCTGTTGTTGCCGCTTTATTTTCCGCAACTCACGGGCGAGGACCATCAGGTGTTGCTCAAGGGCTTGTGCCAACAGGTGAAGTTCACGCTTGATGACGCTTGCCACTTTCTGGTGGTGGTCAACCGTGCCATGCGCGAGACCCGCAGTTTCATGGGGGAAGACCGCAACGAGTTGAACCGTCTGCTGGCTGGTTACCGCCAGCGCGTGGCGCAGTCGCTGGCACACTTGCAATAACTGGAAAATGCCGATGACCCTGCGCATCACGACCATCACCACCAGATACGATCACGACGAGGACCGCATCCGCCTGGCCGTGGCAGATGCCGGCCGGGTGGTGCGTGTGTTGTGGCTGACGCGACGGCTCGCTGAGCGGCTGGTGCCGGCGCTGGTGCAGGGCCTGCAAATCAGCAGCGAAGAGTCCGACACCAAACCGGCCGAAGTAAAGGCCGCGCAGGTGTATGCGAAACTGGAGGCGCGCCTTGCCAGAAAACCCGGCAAGCTGGTGGTGGCGGACCAGGCTGAACAGGGCCGGGTGCATGAAATGAAAGTCAGGAACGGCAGCAACGGCATGCGGGTGATTGAATTCCATTGCAAAGGTCTGGAGATGGCCGAGCTGGTGTTGAAACCGCAGGAGATGCGCTTGTGGCTGGAGGCGCTGCACCTTGCTTTTGTCAAGGGCCAGTGGCGCCTTGACATCTGGCCGCAATGGCTGCAAACACAGCCCAAGTCCAGGCTCAAACCCAGGCCCTGAACGATCCATGGAACTGTATTGCCTGACGCAGCCGCTGCAATTGCGCACCAAAATGCAAAGCATGCATTGGGTTGGCGCCAAGGTGCCGGAAAAACCGACGACCACCGAAGTTTATGTGGCGGCCCAGAAAGAGCTTGCGCTGGTGCGCCGCACGCTGACCAAAAGCCACCCGCAGCAAGCGCTTGACCAGCTGCTGCGCAGCGTCCCACCCGACGCTATCCGGCAGGTGCCGGGCATGCCCGCCATGCTGGGGGCCCGTGCCGTAAACGATGCGGTGCAAGGCACACCGGAGCCCTTGCTGGTGGCGCAGCTGCGGCGCTTGCGCGCCGCGCACCCGCAGCGCCAACATTTTCGCCTGTTGCTGATCAATGCCTTTGGCACCAACCTGGGGGACAACCTGATTGGCCTGGCCGCTTTCAGGCCGGTGCTTGCCGTGTTGCGGGCGCAATTGCCAGAGGTGTCAGTGGATGTGCTGTTGGGCTGGCACCCGGATGACCGCCTGGCGCGGCTGTTTCGAGACATCGACGGCATCGACGTGATTCGCACACGGGGCTTTGCCTTGGCTGAATTGCTGCGTTATCAGGGGATGTTTGATACCAGCGGGTTGCTCAAATTGCCCCGTTATGGGCAGATGCCGATGGTGGACTGGTACCTGTGGTGGATGGGGCTGGACCCGGCCAGCGTGACACCGGCCGACAAGCGCAATGCCGTGGCCGTTCCTGAGGCTGACCGGCAGTGGGTGGCGCAGCATTTGCCCGTGGCTCAGGGCCCCCGCATTTTGGTGAATCCCAAGGCCTCGGTGGCCTTGCGCAGCATGCCCGAGGCCGCGCAGCGCCGCCTGGTGACTGCGCTGCTGGCCGAGTGGCCGTCAGTGCAGGTGATTCTGGTGCAGCCGCTGGCGCTGGAGCATGCGCGTGTGAGTCACCTGGACGAAGTCATCAACACCAGCGAGCGCCTGGCCGCGCTGGTAGCGGCGGTGGATGGTCTGATCGGGGTTGATACTTATACCTCCCACTTGGCCGATGCCACGGCCACGCCCGCGGTGACCCTTTTCAGTTCGATCCACCCTGATATTTACCCTTTCTATCCTCTGGTCCAGGGCCTTTGCCTGCCCAATGCCGCGCAATTGCCGGGCTGGAACAAGGTGAAGCTTGAACCGCAGGAATGGGCGACCCAGGCTGGCGCCTACGAGGCGGCCTGGGCGGCAATGGACTGCTCTGCCGTGATGGCCACTCTGCGTGGCGTCATGGCCAAAAAAGCAGCAGCGCCCGGCGCATTCGAGCCTCGCCTGCTGCCACCGCGTGCGCCGCCATCGGTTTGCCCAACCCGCAGGCTCGGTGCCGATCCATTGGCGCTGGAACTGCCCTTGCGCCAGCATGACGATGCCCTGGCCCGGGCCCTCAATGAGACCATGCTGGCGTTGGCGGAGCAGCTGCTGCGCCCGGGCGACACCGTGGTGCATCTGGCGCCAGGAGCGGGGGAGACGGCGCTGCAGCTGGCGAACAAGGTGGGGCCGCAGGGGCGCCTGGTGGCCATTGAGCCGCGACGGCATTTGCACCAGTTGCTGTGTGCCAATCTGACACGTGCTGATATCTGGCATGCCCAGACGCATTGGGCGCTGCCGGTTGGCGCGGGCATCAAGCAAAGCCTGATCAGCGCCTTGCAGGCGATGGATGATCACCAGCCGGGGCAACTGTTCAACGCGTCGCTACCCGAGGCGGTTTTTTGCTGGCCGATCGACGCCTTGGCCCTCGATGTGTGCCGGCTGCTGGTGCTGACTTCACCGCTGGCGCGGGTGGATGTGCTGCAGGGAGCGCGCGACACGCTGGCGCGATGGCGTCCGGTGGTGTTGATCGGGTCGCTGAAGTTGCAGGATGTGAAGACTTTTCAGGATTTTTTTGAGCGCCTGTCCTATGACGTGCGGGTGGCGCCGCTCGCCGGGGCGAATCAGTTGCAGCAGGGCGAGCACCATGGCATTTTGGTGGCTGAGCCGAGCTTGGCCAAGGGTCATGAATAGGCGGGTTGCCATGTCACATCAGACAAAGACCAACTGGCCCGCCATGCCCTGTCTGCCAGTGGCCTGGGGTGAAGTGTTTGACAAGCTGACCATTCTGCAGATCAAGGCGCAGCGCCTGACAGACCCGGCACAGCTTGCCAATGTGGAGCGCGAGCGCCGGGAAATTGAGGCGGTGGTGGGTGATTTGAGCCGCTTTCCGGCAGGCCTGACCGAGCTTGTGAGCCAGCTCAAAACGGTCAACGCTTCTCTTTGGGACATAGAAAACGGCAAGCGCGATTGCGAACGTCGGCAATCCTTTGATGCCGCTTTTGTGCAGCTTGCCCGTCAGGTTTACTTGGGCAACGACCAGCGCGCAGCCATCAAGCGCCAGATCAACGTGTTGTTGGGGAGCACCCTGGTCGAAGAAAAGTCGCATCAAGGCTGTTGAAGGGAAAGAGGGAAAGGGAGGGAAAGGGTCAAGGGAGAAGGGAGGGAAAGGGTCAGGTCTTGCATCATCGCAGGAGGGAAAGGGTCAGGTCTTGCATCATCGCATTTCCACTGATACCATAACTTTATGGCCCGACCTCTCAGACTCGAATTTGCCGGTGGCTTGTACCATGTGACCTCGCGCGGTGACCGGCGCGAAAACATTTATTTTGACGAGGCAGATCGCAAGGCTTGGCTCACGCTGCTGGGGCAGGTGTGCGATCGTTTCAACTGGGTTTGCCATGCGTGGTGCCAAATGAGCAACCACTATCATTTGGTGCTGGAGACGCCCGAGGCCAATCTGTCTCAGGGTATGCGACAGCTCAACGGGGTCTATACCCAGCATGTCAACCGAAAGTATGACCGGGTGGGGCATGTCTTTCAGGGGCGCTACAAAGCGATTCTGGTTGAAAAAGATGCCTACTTGCTGGAGTTGTCGCGCTATGTGGTGCTTAACCCGGTGCGCGCCGGTATGGTGTCTGACGCCGCACAGTGGCCCTGGAGTTCTTATGCTGCGATGACGGCTCAGGAGCCGGCGCCGCCCTGGTTGCAGACCGACTGGCTGCTGGCGCAGTTTGGTAGCGTGCGGGCCGATGCCGTGGCGCATTACTGCGATTTTGTGCGCGCCGGTGTGGGGTTGCCCAGTTTGTGGGATGACTTGCGCGGTCAGATTTTTCTGGGCAGTGACGCGTTTCTTGGCAAGATGCAGACGCTGGCCACTGAAAACATTGCCGAGATTCCGCGTGCCCAGCGCCGCCCGCTGGCCATGCCTCTGGCGCATTATGTGCAGACGCACCGTGATGATCCACGGGCTGGCATGGCAGCGGCCTACGCCTCGGGAGACCATACCATGCTGGCCATCGCCCAGGCCTTTGGTGTTCACTACACCACGGTCAGCCGCGCAGTGCAAACATCCGAAGCGACTGTCCGGCAAATACGTCAACAAGAAACTTGACCCCGGGTTAAGCGGGTCAAGAGGGTCAAGGGTCAGGTCTTGCATCATCGCATTTGCACCGCGCCGATCAACGGTCCAGCAAGGCCGCGGCATTCGCCTCGGGTGACCATGCCATGCATGGCCGTCGCGCAGGCGTTTGATGTTCACTACACTCAGGGCTTGTTCACAAATAACATGCACCTCTTGTTCATGTACAAGCCCTGAGATCAGCCGCGCAGTGCCAAACTCGGACGCGTCTTTCCGGTAAATATGATAACGCAAGACCTGACCCCTTTGAACCCTTGATAACGCAAGACCTGACCCCTTTGAACCCTTTGACCCCTTTGAACCCTTTGTGAACCCTTTGAACCTTTGAACCCAAAGAGTAGTCAACCATGGATGCAACAAGCAGCCAGCCCGTCGCCCTGATTTGTGGTGTGTCGGGACAGGACGGCGCCTACCTTGCCCGCCTGTTGCTGGAGCGGGGTTACCGGGTGGTGGGAACATCGCGCGATGCGCAGGTGGGCTCGTTTGCCCATTTGCAACGCCTGGGCATTCTGGACCGGGTGGAACTGGCCTCGATGGCGAGCAACGATTTTCGCAGTGTGGTGCAGGCGCTGGCCCGCTTCGCGCCCCAGGAGGTTTACCACCTGGCGGGGCAAAGCTCGGTGGGGCTGTCTTTTGAGCAGCCGGTGGAAACACTCGAGAGCATCACCCTGAGCACCCTCAACATGCTCGAGGCGATCCGCTTTCTGGGCCGGCCGACGCGGTTCTACAGTGCCGGCTCCAGCGAATGTTTTGGCGACCATGGCGATCTGGCCGCCGACGAGTCAACGCCGTTCAGGCCGCGCAGCCCTTACGCCGTGGCCAAGGCGGCGGCGTTCTGGCTGGTGGCCAATTACCGCGAAGCCTATGGCCTGTTTGCCTGCTCGGGCATCCTGTTCAACCATGAGTCACCGCTGCGCCCCGAGCGTTTTGTGACGCAAAAAATCGTCAAGGCGGCGTGCCGCATTGCCGCAGGCAGCAGCGAAACCCTGCATTTGGGCAACCTCGACATCTACCGCGACTGGGGTTGGGCACCGGAATATGTCGACGCCATGGCGCGCATGCTGCAACAGGATGTGCCGCAGGATTTTGTGATTGCCACCGGCGAAACGCATGCACTGGCAGATTTTGTGGCCGCCGCTTTTGAGGCTGTGGGGCTGGATTGGCGTGACCACGTTGTCAGCGACCCCGCGCTGATGCGCCCCACCGACATGCGCATCAGCCGGGCCAACCCGGTGCTGGCGGCCGAAAAACTCGGCTGGCGCGCCAGCATGCACATGCACGACGTGGTGCGTGCCATGTTGGCGGCAGAACAGGCACTCACATAGGCTAAGTCGTCGAGAAAAAATAACTTGAACATTCCCCATCTTCCATACGAGCGCCAT
>JBBINL010000007.1:0-8848 GCA_037443905.1 Burkholderiales bacterium
TGGGGCTGTGCGCCATCGGCCGGGCGACCAACAAACGCTTTCTTTGCTACAGCGCGGCTCATCGGCTGCATCTTCAGAGCGAACTGGCCGCAACCTGAGCTCCGGCGCTGGGCGCCGATATGGAAACGTCATTGCGCGCCCCCTGACTCCGGTCTGATACCGTACACGGATTATGTCACTGCGATTGCCGCACTCCGCTCGCAATGACAAGGTTCCCACAATATAAACCGTGCAAACACGCCCGTCGCATCGGGTTGCTGCGCCGGCGCAGCGCCTGCTTTTGTGCAATTGCGCTATCGTTGCGTCATGAGGATCTCTTTTGTGGCATTGGGCTGGCGCTCGCTCAACCGTGATTTGCGCGCGGGCGAGCTGCGTTTGCTGATGGTGGCCGTGACGCTGGCGGTGGCGGCGCTCACGGCGGTGGGCTTCTTTGCCGATCGTCTCAAGGGTGGCTTGCAGCGCGATGCGCGCCAGTTGATGGGCGGTGACGCGATGGTGGTCAGCGACAACCCGATTCCTGATGCTTTTCTGGCGCAAGCCAGGGCGCTGGGTCTGGCACATGTGCAGACCCTGAGTTTCCCAACCATGGCGCGCGCGTCGCAGGCAGACGGTGGCGCCATCAAGCTGGTGTCGCTGAAAGTGGTGGCGCCCGGTTACCCTTTGCGCGGGCGCCTGCGCGTGAGCGAGCAGCCAGAGTCAAGCGGCAACCTGACCAGCGACATTCCGCGGCCCGGACAGGCCTGGGTCGATGCCACACTGCTTGATGCGCTGGGGGTATCTTTGGGGGCTGAGGTGTTGCTGGGCGACAGCGCCCTGACTGTCAGCCGCATCATCGTCAATGAGCCCGACCGTGGCTCTGGCTTCATGAGCTTTTCGCCCCGCGTGATGATCAACGAAGCCGATATCCAGGCCACCGGCCTGATCCAGCCCGCCAGCCGGCTGCGTTATCGCCTGGCGCTGGCGGGTGAAGACCGCGCGGTGCAAAGTTTTGTTGCCTGGGCGCAAGCCCAGGTCGAGGCGCATGCCGTGCGCGGCGCCCGGGTCGAGGCGCTGGACAGCGGCCGCCCCGAGCTCAGCACCACGCTCAGCCGTGCCGAGAAGTTCCTGAATCTGGTGGCGCTGCTGGCCGCATTGCTGAGCGCGGTGGCGGTGGCGCTGGCGGCGCGTGGTTTTGCCGCCAGCCACCTCGACGACTGTGCCATGCTGCGCGTGCTGGGTTTGCGCCAGCGCACCATCGCGGCCGCCTACACCTTTGAATTCGTGCTGGTCGGCCTGCTCGCCAGCGCCCTGGGCGTACTGCTGGGTTTTGCGGTGCATTACGGTTTTGTCGCGCTGCTGGCCGGTTTGGTGGATTCGGCCTTGCCTGCCGCCGGCATCTGGCCGGTGCTGTTTGGCATGGGCATGGGGATGACGCTGTTGCTGGCCTTTGGCTTGCCGCCGGTGCTGCAGCTGGCGCAGGTGCCGCCGCTGCGCGTGATCCGCCGCGACGTCGGCGGGCTCAAACCGGTCTCGCTCACCGTGCTGGGCGTGGGTGTGCTCGGTTTTGCCGCCTTGCTGCTGGCCGCCAGCAGTGACCTCAAGCTGGGCCTGATCGCCGTGGGCGGCTTTGCCGGCGCCACGCTGCTGTTTGCGGCGCTGAGCTGGCTTGCTGTCAGGTTGCTGCGCACCGTGGTCAACGATGCCACCGCACCCACTGCCGTGGTGCTGGCCACGCGCCAGATGGCGGCGCGCCCGGCCTTTGCCGTGGTGCAGGTCAGCAGCCTGGCCGTGGGCATGCTGGCACTGGTGCTGCTGGTGCTGCTGCGCACCGACCTGATTAGCAGTTGGCGCGCCGCCTCGCCGCCCGAAGCGCCCAACCGCTTTGTCATCAACATCATGCCCGAGCAGGGCCTTGACTTTACCCGGGCCCTGAAAAATGTCGGCGTCACCCAGTTCGACTGGTTCCCGATGATCCGGGGCCGACTGGTGGCGGTCAACGGGCGCGCCATCAACCCCGAGGATTACCCCGGCGAGCGCGCGCAGCGCCTGCTGGACCGCGAGTTCAACTTGTCACACAGCGCCACCCAGCCCAGCCACAACGTGGTGGTGGCCGGGCGCTGGCAGGCCGAAGAGGCGGGCGCCATCAGCGTGGAGGAGGGCATTGCCAAAACGCTGGGCCTCAAACTCGGCGACAGCATGACCTTTGACGTGGGCGGCCAGCAAACCGTTTCAAGAATCACCTCGCTGCGCAAGGTGGACTGGACCTCGATGCGCGCCAACTTCTTTGTCATGTACCCGGTGGCAAAGCTCGAAGGCGTGCCCGCCACCTACATGAGCGCCTTCAGGGCGCCGGCCACCAAGGGCTTCGATGCCGCGCTGGTGCGCCAGTTTCCCAATATCACCAGCGTTGACATGACGGCCGCCATCGCGCAAGTTCAGCGCGTACTCGATCAGGTGATCGGCGCGGTGGAATTCTTGTTTGCCTTCACGCTGGCCGCCGGTCTGGTGGTGCTGTTTGCCGCCGTGACCGCCACGCGCGAAGAGCGCGCCCGCGAGTTTGCCATCATGCGCGCGGTGGGCGCGCGCGCCAGCCTGCTGCGCCGGGTGCAGCGCATCGAGCTGTCCGGGGTCGGATTGCTGGCCGGTTTTCTGGCCTCCATTGTGGCCAGTGCCGTCGGCTGGGCGCTGGCGCGCTACGTGTTTGAATTTGACTGGGTGGTGTCATGGTGGGTACCGCTGCTGGGCGCCCTGGCTGGTGCCACGCTGGCTTTGGCGGCTGGCTGGTGGGGTCTGCGCGAGGTCTTGAGCCGCCCGGTGGTGCAGACGCTGCGCCATGCGGCGCAATGATGTCACCCCGCCAATCGGAATCATCCAAATGGTTTATTGTTAACCCGCGCCAGGAATCACGCCACACACCGGAGCACCCACTTGGACGCCGTACTCGCTGAAACCTTGACAGGCATTACCGAATCCAAAAAAACCCGTTGCCTGTGATCCGCGATGCAGGCGCGAACACCATGAGCGCGCCACACCGCGCGAGTTTCCACGACGAATACACAGGGGCTTCAAGCCCATATGACGATGAACATTGAAGAAAAACCTGCTTTCGTCACGCCGTTCGAATGGATCGGCGGTGAAGAAAAGGTGCGCGCCCTGGTGGAGCGCTTTTATGACCTGATGGACCTGGAGCCAGGCTATGCCGCATTGCGGGTGGTGCACGGCAAGCTGCTGGACGATGCCCGGCAAAAGTTGTTCTGGTTCTTGTGCGGCTGGCTCGGCGGTCCGCAGTATTACACCGATCGTTTTGGCCACCCGCGCCTGAAAGCGCGGCACATGCCGTTCAGGATTGGCGTGATCGAGCGCGACCAATGGCTGGCGTGCATGGATCAGGCGATGGTTGAAACGGGCGTGCCCCCGGCGTTGCGCGAACGGCTGAACAAGTCGTTCTTTCAGACCGCGGACTGGATGCGCAACCAGCCAGAAACACAAAAAATCACTACTTTTTCAGGGGCATGAGCGGGACCCTTGGCAAAATAACAGGGTTTCATTGCTAGAATACGCAACTTAGCGGCTGTAGCTCAGTTGGATAGAGTATCTGGCTACGAACCAGAGGGTCGTGGGTTCAATTCCTGCCAGCCGCACCAAATGGATTCCCTCTGAAATCGCAAGGTTTCAGGGGGATTTTCATTTCTGGGCCCAGGCCTTGCCGGTGGACTTTTGGGGGACTCAACTTCTAGAACTCGATTTGAAGCTCGAGAATCATACAGGCTTGCTTCTATTTTTAGGGGGTTGGACGATGACCGAGGTGTATTCGGCATTGTCCTGCACGCTGGCACTTGAGCGAGCGCAGGCGGGCTGCAGTTCGGGGGTGAGGTCGGTGTTGTTCACTCAGGCGGCGTGGCGGCCACGCAGGTGCTGGATCTGGCGCAGCTGCACCATCACCACCACCCAGGTCAGCACGAACGAGGCCAGCACAAAGCCCACCCCGGCGCTGTCGCCCTGCATCCAGTGCACATAGATCGGCAGCGGCGCGCGGTATTCGTCGTACATTGGTGCAATCCCCAGGCTGGCGATACCGCAGCTGAGCATGAAGCGCGTCGAGTCCTTGAACCAGAGTTGGCCGAAGTGGTGGAACAGCTTGGCCAGCGCGATGAAGGGCAGGCCATAGACCACCAGCAGGGGCACCATCAGGATGGTGATGACGGCATAGACCAGAAAGTTTTGCAGATCCATGGTGGACTCCTTGTTACTGCTCGAAAGCGACGGACTTGGCCTGGGCCGCGGGGGCCGCAGCCGAGGTGGCGGCGCCAGGTTCACCATCCGGGAACAGGCAGATGAAGGACGCCAAGCCGCCTTCGATGCCCCAGGCGGGCAGGTTGCTCGAACTGGAGCAGACGCCGCCGTCCTTGGTGAAGGTCCAGTCGCGCAGCCAGGTCACGCGGGTGGGCAGGGGGTAGCTCACGAACTCCTTGGTCTGGAGCAGGAAGCGGAAGGCGCGGTCCGACATGTTGGAGGTGATCCAGATGTCGCCTGTCTTCGGGTGAACCGCCAGTGCATAGGGCACCTCGTATTCGTTGTGCGCCAGCAGCGGCAGCTTGAAGGTTTCGAACCTGCGCGTGCGGGTGTCGAACTTCATCACGCCGCTGTCGTCGAAGGCCGGAATCCACAGGTTGCCCTGTTTGTCGAAACGCAGGCGGCGGGGGCCCTTGAAGGGGGTGTCGAATTCGGTGACCTCGTGCGTCCTGGGATCGATGCGGCCGATCTTGTTGGCGTTGAGCTTGGCGTACCAGATCGATCCATCCAACGGGTTGACGTCGATGCCGTAGGGGAAAGGGAAGGCACTGCGCCCCTGGAAAGCCCACTTGGCGTGGTTCACGCCCATATGCATGTTCATCTTGGGGAACCAGGCACCAATCCTCAGAATCCAGGGGAACAGGTAGTGCGAGACCCCGCTCCAGAAGCTTTCCTCGGGCAGGTGCAGGATGGTGAACTTCTCGGTGCGCGGATCGAAGCGTCCGACTTCGTTGGAGGCCACGATGGTGAACCAGACGATGCCCTCGGCGTCGATACGGATGGTGTGGGGGTACAGGTGCGTGCGCCCCATGTTGAACAGCTTGAACTGCCTGGTGACCGGGTCGAAGGATGCCAGGGTGCTGGAGAGTGCGTTGGTGATCCAGAACTTGCCGTCCTTGGCCTGGGCCAAGCTGTGCGGCCCGTGCTGGCCAGTGAACACGCCGATGGGCAACTGCACGCCCTGGAACACCCCGCCTTCGGGCAGGCCCATGTCAGGAATCTTGTATTGGTTGATCTTGCCGGTCTTGCGCTCCAGGTGCCAGATGACGTCGTGGCCCTCGTCGGCGCCGTACAGGTCGTCGTCCTCGCCCACGTCGGTGTCATGGATGAAGGTGGCGGCGTCACCGGCCACCCATTCCTTGATGCGTGCCGGGGCAATGCGGGCGTCCCAGGGGTGCTGCTGCACCGCCTGCACCGGCTTGCCGTCGAAGCCCTCGGCCAGGGCATGAGTGATGTCCTTGGACTCCTGGTTGGTCAGCATGGCGAAATAGCCCTCCATGCGCAGCACCGTTTTGCGCCAGGCACTCTCCTCACGCGGCACGCGGGTCAGGGCATTGCCTATCTGGTGGCAGTAGTTGCACTGGCTGATGAAGGCTTCGCGCGTGTTGGTGCTATTGAAGGGCAGCATGCTCTGGTGGGCTGAGGCGCTCAGGCTTTCCGACAGTTCGGCCGCCACGCTGTGACGCTCCAAGGAGAAGTCCAGGGTGCGTGCCGCCACCAGGCCCAGCTCGAGTTCTTGCGAGGCGTCCTTGAAGTACGGCATGCGCGCCCGCACCCGCAGCTTGCCGCCGAAATCCACCCGCAGGGCATAGCGGCCCTGAGCATCGGCGTACGCGGTCTCGCGGCGCAGCTGGTCCGCACTGAACACCGTGACCATGGCACCGGGCAAGGGCTTGCCCTGCGCCATGACCGTGCCGTTGAGGGTGCCTGCCAGGGAAACCCCGGGCAGGGCCACCAGGGCCACCAAGGCCAGGGAAATTGCCGCCCTTTTGCGCCATGAATTCATCAGATACTCCACAGGTTGGATGGTGTGCAGGCGGGAAGGCCCCGCAAGCGCTCCGATCGAAAGCAACATCTTCTGGACTCCAAACGCGACAATTGCGACAAGCATGACGGTGAAGAATTGTTCGATGAGGTCATTGATCGGATCGAGGATCCGACCCGGCGTCATGGCGATGCCTACACCAATCGGCTTGACCGAGAATTCGGTGCCCTGGATGACTGAGATCACTGCATTGAGGGCACGTGCAGAAGCGAAGCTGACCAGGGCGCGTTTCAAGCCAGCATCGACTTGTGCATTTGCGACGTCTTGCAGCGGTCGATACCATGCGGCAAGCGCCGCCGAGACGACTATCACGGCGACGACGAGCCGTTGTAGGCTGATGAATCTCATTGTTCCTCCCGTTGGGCAGATGCTGAGCCACGGCTACGGTCATTCGTGGAACTGGCCCAGCGCCTGGAATGCGAGGCCCAAAGAATAAAAGAGACTTTCCCGTCCCAAGCGGGCCGCGCCCCGTCAGGGTTGCGGTTTATGGCAACTGAGTGCCAAGATGGAGATGTTGGCTCTGTCATCAACTCACTTGAGAGGGGAAACATGGCTATCGTAACCGTTGGAATCGATCTCGCCCAGCTGGAAAACGGCACCCTGGTGGATCTGGGGGCGGCCAGGTTGCTGGCGCTGATGGCCCTGCTTGGGCTAGTGTGGTGTTGCACGCTATCCGGCACTTAAAACAGCGTCTTTTTGGCCATGGCGTTGTTGCAAATCCGCGCGATACCCACTGGTATCGCTGTGGATTGCGCCTAGCCCTGACTAAAAATCCATCGGTTTCAAATGTGCTGTCAAGAGTGAAACACCACACTGGTGTGGTGTGCAGGAGGTGGGTGAAAGTGAGGGGCCTTGCCGGATTGGGACCTGGCGAATCAAGCACCACCCGACTACTCCGACGATCAGCGCATTGCCTGGTGAGCCTGACAACTTTGGCGCAAATGGCCCGCTGGGGCGGGGCTGTTCCCGTGGGGCACCTTTTGCGGAGCATACCTGGGTTCATGCGCTTGAATTTCTTTCCGCTACCATCTGCGGGCAACTGCTTTGCTCAGGCACTGATTCTGTCAGAGTCAAAAATTCAAGCAGCCGATAGGAGAGAAGCCAGCATGCAACTGCAATACCTCAAGACCCGCCAGCACGAGCGCACGTTATGGATTGAACTGGTCAATCCGCCGGTGAACTTTCTCACGGTCGATATCTGCGCGGAATTGCATCAGGTATTCAGGGCAGCGGAGCAGGACGACAGCATTGGCGTGCTGGTGCTGACCGGAGGCATCGAAGACACCTATATCTTCCATTTTTCGATACCAGAGCTGCAAAAAATCAGCGCCGATAACCGCGCCTTTTTCCTCGACCGGATTTGTGCCACGCGCGTTGGCCGCACCCTGATGGAATGGCAAATGGCATTCATCTTGTGGCTGATGCGCGCACTGCCGTGCGCTGAACCGGTGGTGCTGGGGCTGACTGCCAGGCTGCGTGGCCGCTGATCGACGCTATACCTGTGGTTTCAGATGATGGCGGCTTACTTTGCCATCGAACGCAGCAGCAAGATCACCATCGCCGCGATCAACGGTAACTGCAACGGAGGTGGCACCGAGATGGCGGCCTGCTTCGACTTCCGGTTCATGGTGGGTGATGCTGGCTTCACCATCGGCCAGCCGGAAGCCCTGATCGGCATCATCGCCGGGGGTGGCGGCACTCAGCGAGTGCCAAGGTTGATCGGCAAGGCCAAGGCATTGGAATTCCTGCTCAGCTGTGACCAGTGGAGTGCACAGCAGGCGCAGCAGCACGGGCTGATTACCGGGCATTTCCCAAAAGCGACATTCACCGAGCAGGTGCAGGCCTTTGCTTCGCGCCTGGGCCGGCGCAGCCCGATCGGTGTGGCCGCGACCAAGCATGCGATTCATGCGGGAACCGATACGGGTTTACTTCACGCGTTGGCTATCGAGATGAGTTCGACCGTGCGCTGCTTCGCTGACCCATCGACCGAGGCCGCCATCGTCGAATACGCCAGCATCCTCGATGAAGAAATCATCCGTGCGCCCGGTCAGCCCGGCACCGTGCATGACATTGCCCCGCAACTGGAGTGCGAGCGCCTGACACGACATTTTGTCCGGCGCTAGCACTGCTCCGGTTCAGGCTCAGCAGCTTCTGCAATTGCCTGCACGACGCTCCTGCCTGGCCAGCAGTCCATCGCGGGCGTCTTCGCGCTGGAGACAGAGATATGGCCACTTCCAGCAATTCACCTCAGCCCGCGCCAACGGCAAGCAGGCGTCACTTGTCATTTTTTGAGTGAGTCACGAATCTGCCGCAAAAGCACAATGTCTTCCGGTGTCGGCGCAGGAGGTGCGGGCGGTGCCTCCCGCTTCATGCTGTTGACCTTGCGGACCATGATGAAGATGATGAAAGCCAGGATCACGAAGTTCACGGAGACCGTGATGAAATTCCCGTAAGCGAACATCGGTACGCCGGCCTTGCTCAGCGCCTCATAGGTCATCGGTCCGGTAAAAGTGGCCGGCGGGTCGGAAAGCAGCACAAAGTAGTTGGAGAAGTCAAGTCCGCCCACCACCTTGCCGACCAGGGGCATGATGAGATCCTTGACCATTGAGTCGACTATTTTGCCGAACGCAGCGCCAATGATGACACCGACCGCCAGGTCGACAACGCTGCCTTTCATGGCAAACTCTTTGAATTCGGATGCAATGCTCATGTGATGCTCCTGAAAGTGATGCGAACAAAAATATTTGCGAA
>JBBINL010000007.1:8948-34756 GCA_037443905.1 Burkholderiales bacterium
CACCAGGTCGGCCGGTCGCGCGGTGTGCTCGCAGGGCATTCGGCACATGCGGCCCTTATGCTGCGGGCAGTCGCGGTTGAAAGTGACCACATGGTCAACCTGTGCCTTGATGCCTATCCATTCGCCAACTGAATGGTCGTGATGGCTGGGCACCAGCGCCATCACCGTCTCACCGCTGGCCAGGCGCAACGTGTACAGGAACTCGGCTCCGCGAAACGCCTTGCGCATGATTTGCGCCTTGACCGGCGCACCGTCGTCATGGACGATGTCATCGGCGCGCAGCAGCACGTCGCAGGCGCCACCCGAGAAAGCGCAGGGCAGCGGGCATTCGCTCATGTCGGTCAGGTAGCCCAGCGGCGTTTGCACCACCACCTGACCCGCCACGTCGCGAATCACGGCCGGGGCAAAAACCCCATGGCCGATGAATTCGGCCACAAAGCGAGAGGCCGGGCGGTGGTACAGCGTGTAGGCGTTGTCCCACTGGTGCAACTCGCCCTGGTGCATGACGCCAATGGTGTCACCCACGGCAAAGGCCTCGAGCTGGTCGTGGGTGACAAACAGCGCCGTGGTGCTGGCCGCTTTGAGGATGCCTCGCACCTCGTGGGCCAGGCGTTCGCGCAGGTCGACATCCAGGTTGGAAAACGGTTCATCGAGCAGCAGCAGGCGTGGCTTGGGTGCCAGCGCCCGGGCCAGCGCCACACGCTGCTGCTGGCCGCCCGAGAGTTCATGGGGAAAGCGGTCTTCCTGCCCTTGCAGCCCCACCAGCGCCAGCACTTCGGCCACGCGGGCCTGGCGCGCCGCGCGTGGCAGCTTGTCGATGCCGAAGGCCACATTGCGGCCAATGCTCAGGTGCGGAAACAGCGCGTAGTCCTGAAACACCATGCCCACCTGGCGTGATTGTGGCGGCAGCGAGATACCGGCCTGACTCACCACTTGGCCGCCGAGGCGGATGACGCCGGCACTGGCGCGCTCGAGCCCGGCCACCGCGCGCAGCAGCGTGGTCTTGCCGCAGCCCGACGGCCCGATCAGCACGCCAATGTCTCCGGCATGAAGCCCGAAGGACACACCTTGCACCGCAGGCGTGCTTTGACGGTCGTAAGTGACGCTGAGTTGGGAGACTTCCAGAAACATGATGGCTATTCTAAATGATTACAATTCTCATTTAGATTTCACCCCATTTATCCTTACATGCTTTTGCTCAGGCTGCGTCAGTTGGTGTTTTTGTTGTTGACAGCGGTCTTCATGCTACCGGTGCTGGCGGTGATGGCATCCTGGCTGGCGCTGGGCCAGGTCGACGGTGCCGCCTGGCAAATCCTGCGCGAGATGGCGCAAACCGTGCTGCCCGATTATTTGGCCACCACGCTGCTGTTAAGCACATGGGTGGGTGTTGGCGTGGTGGCGGTGGGCCTGTCGTGCGCTGCGGCCGTCACATTGTTCGACTTTGCCGGCAGGCGCTTTTTTGAATGGGCGCTGTTGTTGCCGCTGGCCATGCCGGCCTACGTGGTGGCTTATGCCTACACCGACTTTCTACAATTCAGCGGCCCGATGCAAACCATGGTGCGCGCGGTCACTGGCCTGGAAGGGCGGGTGTTTCCGGAGGTGCGCAATGTCGGCGGCGCGGCCTGGGTGTTTGTCTTTTCGCTGTATCCCTATGTGTATCTGCTGGCGCGCACCGCGTTGAGCGAGCGTGCCGTGCACCTGATGGAGGCGGCTCGCCTGCTGGGTGCGCCCATGCGCCGGCGCATGCTGGAAATTGCCCTGCCACTGGCGCGACCGGCGGTGGCTGCGGGCACGGCGCTGGCGCTGATGGAAACACTGGCTGACTTTGGCGTGTCAAGCTACTTTGGCATCCAGACTTTTACCGCCGGCATCTACAAAGCCTGGCTGGCGATGGACAACCGGCTGGCCGCAGCCCAGTTGTCCACCGTGCTGCTGGCGCTGGTGGCGCTGCTGTTGTATCTGGAGCGCCGGTCCCGCCAGAAACTGCGTTTTGCCGCCAGCCGGGGTGCCCGGGCCGGTTCCATGGAGGCCCGCCCGCTACGCCTGGCAGGCGCCCGACTGTGGGGGGTCTGGCTGCTCTGCGCAGCCCCGGTGCTGGCCGGGTTTGTGTTGCCGGTACTGTTCATGCTGCGCCCGCTGATTGCCGACTGGTCGGTGCTGTCCTGGGGCGCATTCATGGCCTGGACTTTCAACAGTCTGCGCCTGGGGCTGATAAGCTCGATGCTGGCGGTGGCACTGGCGCTGGCGCTGGCATTCAGCGTGCGCCGACGTCCCGATGCGCCGACCCGCTGGGCGGTGCAACTGGCAGGTCTGGGTTATGCCGTGCCGGGCGCAGTGATCGTGGTGGGTCTGCTGCTGCCCGTGGGCTGGTTACAGGCCAAATGGCCGGACAGTGGCGTCGCTTACCTCATGACCGCCACGGTGTTTGGCCTGGTGTGGGCCTACCTTGTGCGCTTTTGCGCGGTGGCGCTGCAATCGGTGCAAAGCGGTTATGCGCGTATTCCGGCCAGTTTTGACGAGTCGGCGTGCATGCTCGGCAGTGGTGAATGGGGCCTGCTGAAACGGGTCCACTGGCCGCTGCTCAGGCGTTCCACGGCCGTGGCCTTGCTGCTGGTGTTTGTCGATGTGATGAAAGAATTACCCGCCACCCTGGTGCTGCGCCCGTTCTACAGCGACACGCTGGCGGTGGTGGCCTACCAATTGGCGCGCGATGAGCGGTTGGGCGAGGCGGCGCTGCCGTCGCTGGCGCTGGTGCTGGTGGGGCTGATCCCGGTGATCTTGATCAGCCGTACACTCAGATCGCACAATGTTTGAACAACTCATTAAAATTTGTAGCAGGAAGACAAACAACCCATTCGGGCATGATGCAGGCTCGATGGGCTATGGGATGGAAGATTTGGGCTCAGCCCGATTTGAGCCAATCCAGAACCGATAAGGGCACACCGTCATGCTGTTAAAGGCCTTCACCAAGGACATTCCCAAAATGATCAAGTCAGATCAAACGTTTGAGTCAGCCGCTGACCTTTTTCGTGTCATGTCCGCTCCCATGCGGCTCAAGATCATCAACTGCCTGTGCGATGGCGAAAAAAATGTGAGCTACCTGCTATCGCAGGTCAAAACCACCCAGCCCAACATGTCACAGCACCTCAATACTTTGTATCAGGCCGGGATTTTGGGTAAACGCCGCGAAGGTGTGCAGATTTTCTACCGCATCGTCGATCAGCGCATCGTTTCAATTTGCGACGCAGTGTGTCACGAAATCGACCGCAAAACGACCAATACGTCAGACTGATTGAACTGACTGTCGCATAGCCCATATGGGCTACCCGGTCCCACCCTTCGCGGTGATAGACGCTTTGGACCTGGGCAACAAAAATCAACTGGTCGCAACGCGTTGTGCCTCAAGTGCCACGCAATTTGAAACCACTCAGGCTCCAAGCCATTAACCTACGGAGACACCCATGGAATTTAACAAAGAATTTGACGCGTCCGGTCTGTCCTGCCCGCTGCCGATTGTCAAGACCAAAAAAGCACTGGCCGACATGACCTCGGGTCAAATTCTGAAGGTCATTTCCACCGACCCTGGCTCGGTCTGCGACATGGCTGCATTTGCCGAGCAGACCGGCAACAACCTGCTGGAGCAAAGCAGCGAAAACAGCAAATTCGTGTTTTTTCTTAAAAAAGCCTGATCGTCAGGGCAATCCTGCAACTTTATTTGGAGCGCACACATGGCCGCTAAAAAAATGGCACTGATTGCCACCAAGGGTACCCTTGACATGGCGTACCCGCCTTTCATCCTGGCTTCGACTGCCGCCGCGCTGGGGTGGGATGTGCAGATTTTTTTCACTTTTTACGGTTTGCAATTGCTGCGCAAAAATCTCGACAGTGTCAAGATCAGCCCGCTGGCCAACCCGGCCATGCCGATGCCGGTGCCAATGCCGGTGATGGTGCAAATGCTGCCCGGTATGGAATCGATGGCGACCATGATGATGAAAAACAAGATGAAGTCGAAAGGCGTGGCTTCGCTGCAGGAACTGCGCGACATTTGCCTTGAAGCCGATGTCAAGTTTATCGCCTGCCAGATGACCGTGGATCTGTTCGAATTCGAGACCAGCGAGTTCATCAAGGAGGCGGAATACGGCGGTGCCGCCACCTTCATGAAGTTTGCCGGTGAAGCTGACGTCTGCCTGTTCATTTAAGCCATGCTCAAGAAACTGTTGATCGGCGCCGCCCTGAGCTGCGTTGCGCAGCTCAGCCTGGCTCTGGCACCCTATATTCACGCCAGCAAAATCCCGGCGGCTGACTTGCAGGTTCAATTGGGCCAGGTCGAGAAAAAGCTTCTGGCCGAAGGTTTCACCGTACTCGGGCAGCACACGCCCAAAGGCGTGGCCGGGCGCGCCAGTCTGATTGTGTCGGACCCGGCCCTGTTGGCCGCAATTCGCGGCACCGGGCCGAGCAGCAGCATCGTCGCGGCAGGCATTCGCGTCGGCATCAGCAGCGATGGCAGCATTTCTTACATGAACCCGCATTACTGGTACCGGGCTTATTTGCGGGGCCGGTTTGTTGCTGCACAAGAGGCGGTCACGTCGGTGCAGCAACGACTGATCAAAGCCCTCGGTGAAGGGTCCGGCTTTGGCGGCGATGTGCCACAAGAGCAATTGAGCGACTACCGCTACATGTTCGGCATGGAGCGTTTCGACTCGGCCAACAGCGAACTGAGCAGCCATGCCAGTTTTGAGGACGCTCTCAAAACGGTGCAGGGCAACCTGGCCAAGGGACTCGGAGACACCCGTAAAGTCTATGAAGTGATCATGCCGGCGCAAAAAATGGCCGTGTTCGGTGTCGCCATGAACAGCAGCAGTGATGGCGAAGGCTGGTGGGTCAACAAGATCGGCACTGATTTTCCAGCGGCATTGCCCTATGAAATTTTCATTGTCGACAACAAGGTCCACGCCCTGTACGCACGCTACCGCATTGCACTGGCCTGGCCGGCACTGGGCATGGGGCAGTTCATGACCATCATCAATGCGCCCGAGGCGATTCGCAACACCATGGTGCGTCTGGCAAGCGCCAATGCAACCGGTCAATAAACTGCCTGGATTCGGCAGTGACCGATGTCAGAGGCAACGAATTTGTTCGCGTGGTGGTGTGGTCGCCACCATGAAATACCAGCTTTGGTGTGCTTGGCGAAGTGGGCAGCAGGAATTTGCGATGGCGCTTTTGAGTCCGGCGCGCCTCAACCATTGACCCAACGATTGTCCGCATGAACCACATTTACGATGTCCTGGAGTCCAACTTTGAAGCTTTGGTGGTGGCTCACTCAAAGCAGGTCCCGGTGCTGCTCGACATTGGCGCGGATTGGTGTGGCCCCTGTCGCTTGCTGACGCCGTTGCTGGAAAAGTTGACCAGTCAATACAACGGCCAGTTTGTTCTGGCCAAAGTGGACGCCGATGAAAACATGCGCATTGCAGGCCGGCATCAGGCCAAAGGATTCCCGACCGTGATTGCCTACAGTCACGGTCAGGTGATGGGGCGTTTTCACGGCATGCAGACCGAAGGTTTTCTGCGCCATTTTATTGACCAGATGATTGCCCATCATGCCTTCCGAATCGAGTCGGAAGCCCGCTTGTCATCCACTGCAAATCCTGATTCCCCCAGCTTTGAAGGAAAATTCCAAGATGAACTTGCCTGAACGCGATGGTGATGGTTACCTGACCGACATGGGGGCTTGGACCGAAGCCATCGGCCGTGCCATGGCCGAGGCCGACGGTTATGAGCTTGACGAAGTCAAGTGGTCGCAGATCCTCAAGGCCCGTGCCTATTACGAAGAGTTCGGCAGCGTCCCGCCGATTCGTAAGTTTGCCAAATACATGGAGGAAGACCAGAACGCCGTTTTCAAATTGTGGATGACCGGGCCGATGAAACCAATCACCAAATATGGTGGTTTGCCCAAGCCTACCGGTTGCGTTTAGTCGAATAGACTTTCCCTGTCCTCATCTGATTGTGCAGAGAATCCCGATTCGACAGCCAAGCCCACGTAGCGACTGGCTTTTGCGGCTCCCTCATACTGGAGTACCCGAAATCGTCAGCTCTCAAAGCCTGCCACTGCGCTGGTCGCGATACCTGTGCTGGGAATTTCAGCGACCAGGTCTGCTTTAAAACATCTGCACCTCACCCCTGCGGATTGCCACGCGAAGCAAATCACCGCGGTTTGAACGAGTCCTCAAGAAACTGACAGAGTCATTTTTAACGCTCCTCGGGTTTGCTGCCAACTGACGCACGCCGCCGGATCTGCCAGGCGGCGATGTGCCCAACGATGGTTTGCCAGGGCAGGTCGAGCAGGCTTTCATGCCGGCTGTGTGCCAGTTGCACCAAGACATGCACATCGGCTTCGGGCGCTGCCAGCGCCGCCTGCAGCCCCTGGAGCCCGCCACAGGCCAGCTTCATTGCGCTCTGGTGCGGTAACTCGACAGCCGGACGCGGCAATCTCAGCACAAAGGTGGCGCGCTCATAAAACAGGTCTTTCAGGGTGCTGCAGTTGATGTGCGCCACCTGCATGGTGCAAGCCACCACCTCGCGTTCGGCAAGTCCCAGGCGCTGCGCCAGGCTGCAACTGGCGCAACCCGCCAGGATGGCCTTGGCAAATGCACAGGGGGTGGGCGTCAGCCGTGCGCGCGAGGCATGAAATGCCGCTTCATCCACCATGCCTTGCCACCTCAGTCGTCACCCTTTGGGCCAGGGGTGCGCACCTGACACAGCAAGTCTTCGGCTTGCAAGGGGGTGTCGGCAAATATCACCTTGATCTTTTCCGTGGCGGGTAGGTCGGGTTGCAGGCGAAGCATTTTGGCTTGCCTGGACGCATTGGCAAAACTCTCATGCGCGCTGAGTTGCTCCAGTTGGGCAAAGGGCTTGACGCGATAGATGTAATAGGGCATGGCAGGGCAGGCTGGTGTTTGTCAGCGTTGTCAGACGTAATGTTTGGAGGCGCGACGCCGTCCGGGCAGCGCTTTCTGGATGATGACGCCGTGGATCGACGACAGGTCGGGAATGGCCGCATCGGCAAAGGCCGGATTCAACGGGTGCAGCAACCAGCCATCGGCGCTGCGCAACAGCTGCCTGAAGGTCCATTCCTGCTGGTGCCTGGCCAGCACATAGGAGCCGTCCCTGGCCAGACCCCCGGGTTCGATGAGGATGATCTCACCCTCGAGAAACTCCGGCGCCATGCTGTGGCCCTGCACCATCAGCGCAAATGACTCGCCACCCGCGCAGTCGGGCAGGGCCGCGTCGAAGGCGGCCCGGGTGGGTTCGACACGGGTGGCGGTGTCTTGGGCGGGGATGGGCGGTGCGGTTGGCTTCATGCCGGAATCAGTCAGTAGGTCGGTCTGGTGAAAGCAGCAGACTCGAGATATGGCATTCGGCAACACCCGAGGCGCGCAGTTCGTCGTGCAAGGTCTGGACAAAGTCTGCCGGGCCGGCCAGGTAAAAGTCGCAGTCAATGTCGAACAGGTCGGCGCGCATGGCCTGGGCGACCTGCCAGGCGCCAAGGGCAGTGTCCGTGTGCGTGACCAGTTCGTACTCGAACTGGTCCAGTGCGTCCGACCAGGCACGGCACTGGTTGCTGTAAAAGTGGCCATCGGATCGCGTGGCCAGCCAGAAAAGCGTCAGCGAAGGTGAGGCATCGAGCGACAGGGCATGCTCGATCAGGCTCTTGACCGGGCCGAAGCCGGCGTCGCAGGCGGCAAACACCAGCGGGCGGTTGCCCTCGGCCAGCACGAATTCGCCGTACGGGCCCAGTACCGTGATGGTGGCCCCGGGCTTGATGTCACCGGCAAAGAGGCGCTCGGCGAAACTGTCCGCCCCCTGGCGGGTGATGAAAAACAGAAGATTGCGTTCGTCACACGGGCAACTGGCGAGCGGGTAGCTGGCCGAGCTATCCTGGTGTCCGGCCAGGGTCCAGCCCAGCTGCACGGACTGGCCCGCCAAGAAGCGCAGCCGGTGGCTGCGCGGGGTTTGCAGGTGCAACAGGATCGTCTCGGGTGCCAGCCGTGTGATGGCGCGTACCTGGGTGGCAATCAACTGCTCCGGGATGTCGCGCGGATCACTGGTTTCGAGCAGTTCCAGCGTGAGCTCGCTGCTGGCGGCGGTGTGGCAGCACATCAGGGTGTAGCCCTGCGCTTTTTCGGCCTCAGACAGCGGGTAGTCAGAGTGCTGGGTTGGGGCCACTTTGCCGGCGATCACGCGCACCTTGCACATGCCGCAGCTGCCATTGCCGCAGCCGTAATTGAGCTTGAGCCCGGCGTGCAAACCCGCCTGCAGCAGGTTGGCATGGCCTTCTACCGGAAACTGGTGGCCGCTGGGGCGCACCGTGACCTGGGCCGAAATGATTTTGAGCATATCGTCCATTACCTCCAGTAGGTTCACAGGCTCGGTGGCCAGCGCCTGCGCCAGCCCCTGCGTGATGTGCTGTTCCAGCGCCAGCCAGCCGGCGGCCCCGGGTTGCTGCGTGAGCTGCTCGCGGATTTCCTGTTGTAGGCCCACCACCAGGCTGTGGTAACGCTGCAGGTGTCTGCGCACGTCGGCCAATTCCTGGCTTTGTGCAAACAGACGCTGGGCCAGCACCTCCTGGCTCGGCAGCATGCGCTCGCGCACGCGTTTGCCAAAGGCCTCGTCGCGGATTTGGGTGACCCGCTCCAGCAGGCCCGACGCTTCCAGCTGGACATCGGGGTACAACTGCAGCAAGTCGTCGGTTGAAACAAAACCGTCGTTGAGCACCAGGCTGCCGTCGCGCACCTTTTGTTGCAGCACGCCACGCGCCACACCCAGCAACTGGGCTGCGCGCCAAACACTTACCAGATGACTCATGGTGTGATGGCTCCTGTGGCTGGCCGGGCCAGCCGGTCGAGATATCGCGCCCGGTACAGCAAACGGGGCGCGCCAGGGTCATCAACAAAGCCTGATCGGTCGTGCAGCACGTTGTTGCACACCAGACCCATGCCGGCCTCCAGCCGCAAACGAAAAACAGGGGCGCTGACGCTGTCCAGAAAATCAGCCAGAAACGCCACGGCGCCGCGTGTGACGGCATTGTCTTTCCAGACAATGCTGCGTGTACGCGCCGTGTAGCGCATGTGCAATTTGCCGCTCAGGGCATCGACCATGAACACCGGGCCGGTCTGCTCGGGGCGGGCCAGACCGTCATCGTCGAGCCGCTCTGGAATGGTCATGGCGTCGGTTGCCATCAGGGCGCGCACCCAGTCGGGGTTGGCATCGCGCAGGGCGATGTAGGCCATTTCATGGTTCAGCAGCGCGGTGTCGCCGCCTTGGTGCGCCGGGCGCACGCAGTGCAACACCATGGCCCGGATCGGTCGCGTCGGCGGCTGGTAATAGCCGTCGGTATGCCACTTGATGGGGCGGTTGGTGTAGGGAATGAAAGCCGGGCGGTCACCGCTGGGGGATGCCACGGCAATTGGAGAAATGCCGTCTTCGTCGGCCAGCCAGTTGCCATCGAGCTGGTACAAGCCGAGCTGGCGCGCCAACTGGATCGGAATGGCCTTGTCCTCGTCGATGACGGGACTGCAATAGATGGCCATGTTGGCCGTCGCGCAGCGCTGCAACAGCGCCGTGCGCTCGTGTGCTGTGAGTGTCCTGGGGTCGGCCACATCAACCATCAAATCGGCTGCATGCTGTGGCTGGCAGGCCAGGGTGGCATCGCGCCAGCGCCGGTAGGCATCAGGCTGCGCCAGGTCGAATGGGTTCGGCATGGCGCGATCAGTCACCCGTGTTGGCCATGCGCGAGGCCCGTTTGGGTCGCGGCTCGGTGGCCAAAACACCGTCCATGCCGCGCTGGATCATGTCCAGCGCATCGGGTACCTCGCTGGCCATGATCTGGTCGACCACCCAGCGCTGGTCTTTTTGCGGCATCAGCGCCTCGATGCGGTGCCCGAAATAGCGCACGAAGGCGAAATCGGGCCCGTTGGCATCAAATCCGAAGTCGGCGTAGTGCTCTGAAAGCTCGTTGAACAGGTCAATGAACTGCTCGTAGCGGCTGGCCATTCCGGTGGCGGGCTTGCCCATCAGGTCATCCTCGTTGTCCTGCAAAATCTGCGCCACGCGCTGCACCAGTGCGGTCATGAATTCAGCTCGCTCGGCGCCTGCCATGCGCACGTGGGCCATGCGGTCGATCACCTGGGTCAGAAACACCAGCATCTCGCGGGTCACATCGAAATATTGCGGCCCCACCTCGATGTCAAAGCGCGCGCTGCGCATTTGCTTGAGCGTGTTTTGCGCGACGCGCCAGCTGATGAAAGCCATGGCGCTGGCGTTTTGCTGCGGCGACTTGGCAGGGCCGTCGCGAAACCACTGGCTCTTGATTCTGAGCTTGGCCATGGCATATTCCGAATCAGATCAGTAGCCGCCCTTGCCCAGCGGCTGCGGCAAGCCGGCCACCTTGGGTCCCTGCTTGGCGGGGCCGATGGGAAACAGGTCGTAGAGATACTTGCTGTCCACCCCGGGCCGGATCTCGGCAAAACCCTTGAGCATGTTGCGAAAATTGGGGGTGTGGCCATGCTCGCGGTACTGATCGCGCAGGTAGTTGATCACTTCCCAATGCGCGTCGGTCAGCGTGATGTTTTCCGCCTCGGCAATGACACGCGCCGCTTCATCTTCATACAGTGGCTCCAATAAAAAACCCTGTTCGTCGGTTTCATAGTCGGTGCCATTGATGGTGTAGCCCATTGAACTTCTCCTGTTGCAGTTGATAAGTGGTTAAACCGCTGCGGCGGACTTGTGTGGAATGAAAATCCCGCAGCCCAGCAGCCGGTGCGGCCCGAGGCCGTGCTGCTGCAGACGCAGCGAGGGCTCGGGAGCCAGCGCGTGCAGCATCAGGCTGAAGGTGGGAACCGTGCTGCCGGTAAGTGCCAGGCGCTGGCGCTTGCCACACACGCGCTCGCCGCCGATGTCCAGCTCGGCGAGTTCGCGCGAAACGGTGGCCATGAAGGCCACTTCGTCGGTGTCGCTGGCCGCGACGTGGTAGGCGTAAAGCGTGGTGTGCGGCACCAGTTCGCGCACATGCGGCACAGCCAAGTGCAGGGCTTGGCCCGCCACCTCGAGGTCGAGGGCCGCGCCGCTGAGCAATTCGGTGGCGCGCGCGCGCGACAGGCGCAGCAGCAGCTTGGCGCGGCCTGACAACATGGCCTGTCTGTCGAGGCCGGGCACCAACTTGATGTTTTGCACACCCGCCAGCGGCTCGACCTCCAGCCAGGGCCAGACGCGGCACAGCGCATCCTTGAGCGCCTGGGCATGGTCGCGCGGCAAAAACTGACCGCTGATGGGGAAGATCAGGTCAACCGTGGGGCAGGGTTCAGTCGCGACGGTTGTCATGCCGGCTCCTGCGGGGTGATGGCGTTGCCCGGTTGACTAGACGCCCAGCGCAGCAAGGCCTCGCCCCAAAGCCGGGCCGACTGGGGGTCGATGTCGAACACGGTAAAGCGGCTTTTTTCACGAATCCGGGTACGCAGCAGGCTCATGCTGCCGCCCTCGAAGTCAAGTTGTTGCAGCTCAATGACTTGCGCAGTCACGGGAATCGTGAATTTGGCAAGCGGCGTCAGGGTGCTCATGGTGCGGGTTGTCGCTGGTAAAAATGGGAGTCGATTACAGAAAGCCGAGTCGTGTTGTCATGGGCCGGCCGGCAGGCCCACCTCTGCAAAACGCATACCGCTATTGGGCGCAAAGTCAGGCCCGGTCGTCTATTACCGGGACGGGTGGGACGGTATAGCCCATATGGGTAGCCCCAAATACCCAACGAGGGGGATAGCAAACCCCATCCCCTGGCCCGTAATATTTGCCCACGGTTGACACCGTTGCGCTGGAGGCCAGCCAAAGGGACAACACACCCGGTTCGACGATTCAGCGCAAGATGTGCGCGCTCTTGACAGGAGACACCCACGATGAGCATTAAGCAACACGACACCCCTATGCTTGACCAGCTTGAAAGCGGTCCATGGCCCAGCTTTGTCACCGGTCTGAAACGGCTGGCCAAAGACAGCGAGTACATGACCGACCTGATGGGCCAGCTTGAGCATTCGTACAAAACCCGCAAAGGCTACTGGAAGGGCGGCACGGTGGGTGTCTTTGGTTATGGCGGTGGCATCATTCCGCGTTTCTCCGAGGTTGCCGAGATGTTTCCGGCCTCCAAGGAATTTCACACCCTGCGCGTGCAACCGCCTGCCGGGATGCACTACAACACCGACGTGCTGCGCAAGATGTGCGACATCTGGGAGCGCCACGGCTCCGGCCTGATTGCCTTTCACGGCCAGTCGGGTGACATCATGTTCCAGGGCGCCAGCACGGCCAACGTGCAGGGTGCCTTCGACGAGCTCAACGAACTCGGCTTTGACCTCGGCGGCGCCGGTCCGGCGGTGCGCACCAGCATGTCGTGTGTCGGTGCGGCACGCTGCGAGCAGTCGTGCTTCGACGAGGCGCGCGCCCACCGCCGGGTGCTCAACACCTTCCTCGACGACATGCACCGCCCGGCCTTGCCCTACAAGTTCAAGTTCAAGTTCTCGGGCTGCCCCAACGACTGCATGAACTCGATCCAGCGCGCTGATATGGCTGTCATCGGTACCTGGCGCGACAACATCCGCACCGACGAAGCGCTGGCGCGCAAATGGTTTGAAAAACACGGCATGACCGAACTCGTCAACGACGTGGTCAGCCGCTGTCCGACCAAGGCCATCATGCTCAAGGAAGTCAAGGATGTTGCCGGCGGCGACAAGATTTCCAGCGTCAAGGTCAACGACACGCAGTGCCTGGAGATCGACAACGCCAACTGCGTGCGCTGCATGCACTGCATCAACGTCATGACCGGCGCACTGGCCACCGGCGTTGACAAGGGCGTGACGGTGCTGATGGGCGGCAAGCGCACCCTCAAGATCGGCGACCTGATGGGCACCGTGATCATGCCGTTCATGCCCATGAAGACCGACGAGGACTACGAGGCGCTGGTCGAGCTGGCCCAGAAGTCGATCGACTTCTTTGCCGAAAACGCGCTGGAGCACGAGCGCACCGGTGAAATGATCGAGCGCATTGGCCTGATCAACTTTTTGGAGGGTATCGGCGTCGAGATCGACCCCAACATGGTGTCCACGCCGCGTACCAACCCTTATGTCCGCACCGACGGCTGGGACGACGAAGTGGCCAAGATCAACGCCCGCAAGGCTGCCTGAAGCCTGCGAATCCATTTGACGAAGGAAGACAATCATGGCAACCATGCGCACCCCCATTGAGAGCGGCGTTCCCGACAACAAGCCGTTCCTGCACCCGTTAATGGCCAAGAACTATGGCAACTGGAAATACCATGACCGGCCCCGCCCCGGCGTGCTGCACCACGTGGCGCACAGCGGCGACCAGATCTGGACCGTGCGAGCCGGCACGCAGCGCCAGATGGACCTGTTCACCATCCGCAAGCTCTGCGACATTGCCGACACCTACGCCGACGGCCATGTGCGCTTTACCATCCGCTCCAACATCGAGTACATGGTCGCTGATGAAGCCCGTGTTGAACCGCTTGTCGAGGCCTTGACCAGCAATGGCTTTCCGGTGGGAGGCACTGGCAACTCGGTGTCTTCCATTGCCCACACCCAGGGCTGGCTGCACTGTGACATCCCCGGCACCGATGCTTCGGGCGCCGTGAAAGCCCTGATGGATGAATTGCACGCCGAGTTCATCAAGGAAGAAATGCCCAACCGGGTGCACCTGTCCACCTCGTGCTGCGAGATCAACTGCGGCGGCCAAGCCGACATTGCCATCGTCATGCAGCACACCAAGCCGCCCAAGATCAACCACGATCTGGTGGCCAACATGTGCGAACGCCCCTCCGTGGTGGCGCGCTGCCCGGTGGCTGCGATCCGCCCGGCCATGGTCAACGGCAAACCGTCGCTGGAAATCGACGAGTCCAAATGCATGTGCTGCGGCGCCTGCTTTCCTCCCTGCCCTCCGATGCAGATCAACGACCCCGATCACAGCAAACTGGCGATCTGGGTGGGCGGCAAGAATTCGAACGCGCGCGGCAAACCGACCTTCATGAAGATGGTGGCCTCGGGCCTGCCCAACAACCCGCCGCGCTGGCCCGAAGTCTCGGCCATGGTCAAGAAAATCCTTTATACCTACAAGGCCGACGCCCGCTCCTGGGAGCGCGTGTCGGACTGGATCGAGCGTATCGGCTGGCCGGCGTTCTTTGAAAAATGCGACCTGCCGTTCACCAAGTACCTGATCGACGACTGGCGCGGTTCACGCTCCAGCCTGAACGCATCGACCCATATCCGGTTCTGAAATCTTGCGGCTCAGACCAGGATGTGCGCCGCAAAGTTGATCTGACCCCAACTGAAAAGTCAAATATATGAAATTCGGCATTCTCGTCAACGAAGGCCCATACACGCACCAGGCGTCTGACAGCGCATACCAGTTCGTGGTGGCCGCCCTGGCCAAGGGGCACACGGTTCAGCGCGTGTTTTTCTACCATGACGGCGTCAACAACGCGTCCCGGCTCACCGAGCCGCCGCAGGACGACCGCCACATCGTCAACCGTTGGTCGGCGCTGGCGGCCGAGCACAAGCTGGACCTGGTGGTGTGCGTGGCCGCCGCCTTGCGCCGTGGCATCAAGGACGAAGTGCTGGCCCCCGGCTTTCGCATTTCGGGCCTGGGGCAACTGGTGGACAGCGGCATCAAGGCGGACCGACTGGTGACGTTTGGCGATTAATACCTTCAACAGAAACACACCATGAGTGAACAACAAACCCTTGCACCCAGCGGTCCCAAAGTGAAGAAATTCATGTTTGTCAACCGCAAGGCCCCCTACGGCACCATTTATGCGCTGGAAAGCCTGGAGGTGGTGCTGATCACCGCCACCTTCGATCAGGACGTGAGCCTGGTTTTCATCGATGACGGCGTCTATGAGCTGGTCAAGGGCCAGCAGACCAAGGGCATCGGCATCAAGAATTTTTCACCGAGCTACCGCGCCCTCGAAGGCTACGACATCGAAAAGCTCTACGTTGACCAGGCCTCGCTGGCGCAGCGCGGCTTGACCGAAGCAGACCTGCTGGTGCCGGTGGAAGTGCTCGACGACCAGCAAATGGGTGAATTGATGGCGCAACAGGACGTGATCCTGAGCTTTTAAGAAAAGGTAATAACCATGTTGCACATCCTTAACAAATCCCCTTTCGCCACCAACGCTCTCGACACCTGCCTGCGCATGGCGCAACCCGGCCATGCCCTGCTGTTGATCGAGGACGCCGTATATGCCGCCACGCAGGGCAATGCCGCTGCTGAACGCTTGCGCCAGGCCGCGGCTAGGCTCAGCCTGTTTGTGCTGCAGCCCGACCTCGATGCCCGCGGCATGAGCGGCAAGCAACTCGACGGTATCACGCTGGTGGATTACGACGGCTTTGTTGATCTGGTCGAGAAATACGACGCATCCCAATCGTGGCTGTAGGCCGCACCTGTCCATCAATTATTTTTTAACTGGAGAACTCCATGAGCTTTGAAATCAACGGCAAGACTTACGAAACCGACGAAGAGGGTTACCTGCTGAACCTGGCCGACTGGAACAACGAGGCTGCCGAACATCTGGCCGCGGAAGAAAAAGTCGCCCTGACCGACAACCACTGGGAAGTCATCAACTTCCTGCGCGAGTACTACAACGAGTTCCAGATTGCCCCGGCCGTGCGCGTGCTGACCAAGGCCATCGGCAAACGCTTTGGCGAAGAAAAGGGCAACAGCAAATACCTGTACGACCTGTTCCCCTACGGACCGGCCAAGCAGGCATGCAAGATTGCCGGTTTGCCCAAGCCCACCGGTTGCATCTGAGCTGAAATCTCAACGAATTTGCAGGCCCATCCATGTCCGCCTTGACAGTCATTTATGCACTGCTGTTTTATGTCGCCACTGCAGTGTTGGTGCTGGGTGTGGCTGGCAAGATTCGCAGTTATGCAAAAACTCCGGCACCATTGAAGATTCCCACCACACCAGCGCCAATCACGGCGTCCGGCGTGCGCTGGCGCATGGCGCGTGAGGTGGTGTTGTTCGAGAGCCTGTTCAAGTCCAGCAAATGGACCTGGATTTTTGGCTGGCTGTTTCATGTGTCGCTGTTGCTTGTCACCCTGCGCCACTTGCGCTATTTTCAGGAGCCGGTCTGGTTGCCGGTGGTGTTGATACAACCGTTTGGCATGTACGCCGGCTTTGCCCTGGTGGCCGCGCTCGGCGCACTATGGGCACGGCGCTGGCTGGTGGATAGGGTGCGTTACATCTCCACACCATCTGACCATCTGATGCTGGCACTGTTGCTGGCCATTGGCTCGAGCGGCCTGGCCATGCGATTTGTCGCCCACACCGACATTCTGGCGGTCAAGGCGTTCATGCTCGGACTGATGCGTTTTGACTGGCAGCCCTTGCCGGCTGACCCGGTGCTGCTGGTGCATCTGGCGCTGGTGGCGCTGCTCATGGTCATTTTCCCGATCAGCAAACTGTTGCACGCGCCCGGACTGTTTTTCAGCCCGACGCGCAACCAGGCTGACAACGCCCGCGAAGTCCGCCATATTTCGGCCTGGGCAGCCGCGCTTGACAAAAAAGCCTGATCACACACCATGGCAACTGCTGCGTTCGACACCCCCAAGCTCAAGAGCTATCCTGTGATTCCCCTGGTGCAGGCCGGGGCGATGTCGCACATCAAGTCGTTCCCGGCTTCGGGACCGATCCAGAAGGCATTGGGATTTCCCGAAGAACTGGTCGAAGACTGGCAGGAAAAAGCCATTGCCAAGATGGGCGAGATGCTGGGCAAATACCGCTCGCTGCAGGTGTACATGGACGCCTGTGTGCATTGCGGCGCCTGCTCGGACAAATGCCACTATTTCCTGGGCTCTGGCGACCCCAAAAACATGCCGGTGGCGCGCCAGGACCTGATGCGCAAGGTGTATCGCCGCTACTTCACTTTTGCCGGAAAACACTTTCCCAAACTGGTGGGTGCGGTGGACCTGACGCGCGAGGTGCTCGACGACTGGTACAGCTATTACAACCAGTGTTCCGAGTGCCGCCGCTGCTCGGTGTTTTGCCCCTACGGCATCGACACTGCCGAAGTCACCATGGCGGCGCGCGAGATCATGGACTCGATCGGCCTGGGCCAGAAGTATTCCAACGAGATCATCGGCAAGGTGCACCGCATCGGCAACAACCTCGGCTTGCCCGGCCCGGCGCTTATCAACACGCTGGAAGGCCTCGAGGAAGACACCAAGGACGAAACCGGGGTCGATGTCAAGTTTCCGATCGACGTGAAGGGCGCCGAGGTGCTGCTGATCACGCCGTCGGCCGATTTTTTCTCGGAACCGCATGTGGAAAGCCTGATTGGCTACGCCAAGGTGTTTCATGCTGCGGGCATCAGCTGGACGCTGAGCTCGCACGCCTCCGAGGCTGGCAACTTCGGCATGTTCATCGGCAACTACGAGCAGATGCGCAACATCTCGATGCGTGTCAAGGAAGCCGCGCTGGAACTCGGTGTGAAACGCCTGGTGGTGGGCGAGTGCGGCCACGCCTGGCGCGTGGCCTACAGCTTCTGGAACACGCTGATCGGGCCGTTCGATTACCTCGACCCGCGCTACCCGGTGCCCCAGCACATCTGCGAGTTGACCGACGACCTGATCCAGCGCGGTGCCCTGCAGTTTGACAAAGAGGCAAATGACAACCGCATCATCACCTTTCACGATTCGTGCAATGTGGCGCGCGGCTCGCGCATGGGCAACATGCCGGGCGGCCAGTTCATCATTCCGCGGCGCATCATCACCTCGGTGGCCAACCATTTTTACGACATGGCGCCCGGGACCACCCACGAAAGCACATTCTGCTGTGGTGGCGGTGGCGGCCTGCTGACCGACGACCTGATGGAACTGCGCGTCAAGGGCGCACTTCCTCGCTCGGAGGCCTTGAAACAAGTGGTGGATGACCATGGCGTCAATTTCATGGCCATGATCTGTGCCATCTGCAAAGCCCAATTCACCAAAGTCCTGCCGTATTACGGTTTCGACATGAGCATGGTAGGCGGTGTTCACCAGTTGGTCAGCAAGGCGATCCGCCTGGGCGACAAATAACGCTGCCTTTCAATTCTCGAGCATAAAACCAGGAGATTCCGACATGTCCGTGACCCCCGAAACAATTCCTGTCAAACCCCTGACCTTTCGTCGTTTCAAAGACGGCGACAACAAAGTCAAATCCTGGCAGTCGCAGATTTTTGATGCAGGACATTCTCACAAATGCCCCACCTACATCCAGAGCACGCCACCCTGCCAGGGCAGCTGCCCGGCCGGTGAAGACATTCGTGGCTACCTCAACATCGTGCGCGGCATCGAAAAACCGCCGGCTGGCATGGTCTGGCAGGAGTACGCGTTTCGCCGTCTGACCGAAGCCAATCCGTTTCCCTCGGTGATGGGCCGGGTGTGCCCGGCACCCTGCGAGTCCGGCTGCAACCGCAACCAGCTCGAAGATTTTGTCGGCATCAACTCGGTCGAGCACTTTCTGGGCGACTATGCCATCAAGAACAAGCTTGCCTACCACAGGCCGGCGCAACTCACCGGCAAGACTGTCGCTGTGATTGGCGGCGGACCAGCCGGCATGTCAACCGCTTACCAGCTGGCCCTCAAAGGCCACTCGGTCACCATTTTTGACGAGCGCGCCGAATTGGGCGGCATGATGCGCTACGGCATTCCGGGATTCCGCACACCGCGCGATGTGCTTGACGCCGAGATCCAGCGCATTCTTGACCTGGGCGTTGAGGTCCGCCTGAATTGCCGCATTGGCACCGACATCACCATGGCGCAGATTCGCGAGCAGTTCGACGCCGTGTTCCTGGGCCTGGGTGCGCAAGCCGGCCGGGCCTTGCCGGTGGAAGGCGCCGATGCGCCCAACTGCGTCACCGCCACCTCATTCCTGAAGGCCTTCAACGACGGTCGTCTGCGCCATGTGGGCAAGCGCGTGGTGGTGATTGGCGGCGGCGACACGTCCATCGACGTCGCCACCGTGGCGCGCCGCCTGGGTCACATCGACAAGGTGCATGAGTCCGACCGCCCCGAACACGCCATTGCCGGCCATGTGGCCCACGACGTGGCGGCCGCGTCGGTGCGCCAGGGTGCCGAGGTCACACTGACCACCATTTTTGACATCGACAAAATGCAGGCCTCCAGACACGAGGTCGAGCACGCCCTGTCCGAGGGCATCACCATCCGTGGTGGCATGGCGCCGGTGGCCGTGATCCGTGGTGAGGACGGTCGCGCCGTGGCCTTGCGTATCATGCGCTGCGAGGCCAGGATAGTCAGTGGCCGGCTCGAGATCAAAAACATCGAGGGCACCGAAGAAGACCTCCCGGCCGATTTGATCGTATCGGCCATCGGCCAGGCGGTTGATTTCACCGGCCTCGAAGAATTCAACAACGGCAAGGGTGCCATCAACGCTGACAAAAACTATCAGGTGCAGGGCCAGCCCGGCTTCTTTGTCGGCGGTGACGTGGTGCGTCCGCACTTGCTGACCACGGCGATTGGCCACGGTGCCATAGCCGCCGACGGCATCGACCGCTTTCTGCAGCATGAATCCCTGGAAAAGCGTCCCAAGATCGACGTCCACACCTTTGATCTGGCACGCAAGCTGATCGAAAAAGGTCTGTCCCTGACCGAGGTTCATGAGCCCACCCGCGGCACCGACAAGAGCACCGCGGCAATACACAATTTTGACAATCGCTCCGACCGCTATGTCATTTCGCACAAGGAATTGTTCCTTGGACACTTCGGTTTTGCGCCGCGCAACAAGCGGGGCGTTGTCTCGCTCACCGCAGAAGAAGCATTGAACAACTTCGAGGAACGTCTGCAGCCATTGCTCGAAGCGCAGGCGGTGGCTGAAGCCAAGCGCTGCATGAGCTGCGGTCAGTGTTTTGAGTGTGACAACTGCGTGGTGTATTGTCCGCAGGTGGCGGTGTTCAAAGTGCCCAAGGCCAAGGCCACCATCGGCCGCTATGTGGACACCGACTACAGCAAGTGCATTGGCTGCCACATCTGTGCCGACGTCTGCCCCACCGGTTACATCCAGATGGGCCTGGGGGAGTAATTCATGTTGAGGCGCATAGGGTCATCTTGGGTTCGCCTGAGCCAGACGCTGGCGGTGAGCTTGTGTCTCGCCGCTGTGTTACCGGCTGTGGCACAGTCCGGCGCGGCCCCGGTTGCCACGCGCCAGGGTTTGCAGCCGCTGGTTGAAAAGGCACGCGCCGGGCAGTGTGTGGCCGACCCGGCTTTCATGCGCCGCAACCACATGCAACTGCTCAAGCACCAGCGTGACGACACCCTGCGTGGGGGCATCCGTACCGGCAAGTATTCGCTCAAGGAATGTGTGGCCTGCCACGCCAGCCAGACCAGCCAAAGTGTCAACGCCGAGGCCGGAAATTTTTGCCAGAGTTGTCACACCTATGCTGCCGTCAAGATTGACTGCTTTGAGTGCCATGCCAACAAACCGCCAGCCGCTGGCGCGCAGGTCGCGGTGGCCCAGCCACAGGTCAAACCATGAAGCACGAACACAACAATTCCGGGGTTGAGCCTGTCGCCAAGTCCGCAAGCCGTCGTGGCTTCCTGGGCGTTGCCGCTGCGGGCATGGCCGGCATTTTGCTGGCGCCAGGCGTGCGCCTGATCGAAATCGCCCAAGCCGCGCCGGTGGACGGCGGCGCCAGCGCCGGGGCCAGCAGCAAGGTGCGCTGGGGCATGCTGATCGACAGCGGCAAGTGCGCCAGCGGATGCACCGACTGCGTCACCGCCTGCAACACAGAAAACGGTCTGTCGGGCGGCAAACTGCCAACCGATTCGCAGTGGATACGCAAGATCGAAATCAAGGAAGTCCGCACCGGCAAGGCCCAGTCGCTGCCGATGATGTGCCAGCATTGCGCCGAGCCACCCTGCGTCGATGTCTGCCCCACCGGGGCTTCCTTCAAGCGCGCAGACGGCATTGTGCTGGTGGACAAACACATCTGCATCGGTTGCCGTTACTGCGTGATGGCCTGCCCCTACAAGGCGCGTTCGTTTGTGCACGAACCCTTGCACAACCAGAAAACCGACGTTCCACGTGGCATGGGCACTGTCGAGGGCTGCACGATGTGTGTGCACAAGGTTGACAAAGGCGAGATGCCCGCCTGTGTCACCGCCTGCGCCGATGCCGGTCACGGTGCCATCCTGTTTGGTGACCTGAACAACCCCGAAAGTGAGATCGCCAAGCGCGTGGCCAGCTACCCGTCGCGCCAGATCCGCGAAGAGCTGCACCTGAACACCGGCGTGCGCTACAGCGGCATTTGAACAGAGACAAAGCCATGAAATATGTTTTGCGCCCCCTGAAAGACGTGCCGCGAGGTTTTTACCTGTTGCTGGGTGGTCTGGCTGTGCTGCTGGCGATGGGACTGGGTGCCGTCTGGCACATGGAGCACAACGGTCACATCGTGACCGGCATGAACAACCAGATCGTCTGGGGTCTGCCCCATGTGTTCGCGGTGTTTCTGGTGGTGGCGGCATCGGGTGCGCTCAACATGGCCTCGATGGCTTCGGTGTTCGGCAAGACCGAATTCAAACCGCTGGCGCCACTCTCTGGGGTGCTCGCCATCGCCTTGCTGATCGGTGGCCTGATGGTGCTGATGCTCGACCTGGGACGCCCTGACCGACTGATCGTGGCCATGACGCATTTCAACTTCAAGTCGATCTTTGCCTTGAACATTTTTCTGTATTCGGGTTTCGTCGGCTTTGTGGTGGCGTATTTGTGGACCATGATGGAGCACCGCATGAACCGCTTCACGCCGCTGGCCGGTTTTGTGGCTTTTGTCTGGCGCATGGCACTGACCACCGGCACCGGTTCCATTTTTGGTTTCCTGGTGGCGCGCCAGGCCTATGACTCGGCATTGCTGGCGCCGCTGTTCATTGCCATTTCGCTGAGCTACGGGCTGGCGGTGTTCATCTGGGTGCTGATGCTGGCCAGCCAGGGCAGCGCCCGGCCATTGGGGGACGCTTTGATGGCGCGCCTGGTGCGGCTGCAGGTGATCTTCATTGCCGCCGGGTTCTATTTTGTGCTGGTCTACCACCTGACCAACCTGTATTTCACCAAGCACCACGATTTCGAGCGCTTCATTTTGCTCGACGGTGGCCTTTACACCGCCATGTTCTGGCTCGGGCAAATCGTGCTGGGCACGGTGCTGCCGCTGGTCTTGCTGCTGACCCCTGGCATTGGCGCCATGCGCCGGCGCATCGCGGCCAGCGCCGGCATGGTGATCCTGGGCGGTTTCGCGCAGATGTACGTGACCATCATTGGCGGTCAGGCCTTTGGCCTGGTGCTGTTCCCGGGCTACCAGGTGCGCAGCAGCTTTTTTGATGGTGTCACCGCCAGCTACAGCCCCAGCCTGCCCGAGCTGCTGCTGGGCCTGGGCGGCGTGGCGGTTGTGGGGCTGATCGTCATGCTGGCGCTCAAGGTGATGGGCTTTTTGCCGGAGCGCATGGATGATGCCGCGCTGGACATGACGGCTGTGCAGCACGCGCGCGCCGGCGCCTGATTGCGGATAGGTCATGGCACGTTTTCTGGTTTCGGCCGCCCACAAGTCATCGGGCAAAACCACGGTCAGCATCGGCTTGTGCGCCGCCCTGACCTCCCGCGGGCAGAAAGTGCAGGCGTTCAAAAAAGGACCGGACTACATTGACCCGATGTGGCTTGCGCAAGCCAGCGGCCGGCCCTGCTTCAACCTTGACCCCTATCTGATGACGGCCAAGCACATCGTCAGCTGCTTTATCCGTCATGCTGCGGCGGCCGACATCAGCCTGGTGGAGGGCAACAAGGGTCTGTACGATGGTCTGGCGCTGGACGGCAGCAACAGCAACGCGGCGCTGGCGCAGTTGCTGGATTTGCCGGTGGTGCTGGTGCTCGATGCGCGCGGCATGACGCGTGGCATTGCCCCGCTGATTCTGGGCTACCAGGCTTTTGATGCGCGCATTCGCATTGCCGGTGTCATTTTGAACCAGCTCGGTGGCAGCCGCCACGAGGCCAAATTGCGCGCCGTGATCGAGCATTACACCAACGTAACCGTGCTTGGCGCCGTTGCCCACGACCCGCAACTGGCGCTGGTCGAACGCCATCTGGGGCTGATGCCGAACCAGGAATGTGACGATGCCGCCCGGCATGTGCAGACCATCGGCCAGCGCATTGCCGAACAGGTCGATCTGGGCAAGATCATCGAATTGGCCCAAAGCGCGCCCCCGCTGCCTGAGTCGCCATTCAGCACGTCGGTGGCTGCTAATGCAGTAAAGGAAACAGAAATTGCAAAAGTATCGATTTCAAATGACGGTCATTGCGGGCTCGACCCGCAATCCATGGCCCCGAATTCATGGATGCCGGGTCAAGCCCGGCATGACATGGGTGCATCAGCAATTTTCGCTTCCCTAACCGCAGCGCCTGTTGTTATCAGCCAGCCCTTGCGACTGGGCATTCTGCACGACAAGGCATTTGGCTTCTATTACCCCGACGACCTGATGGCGCTGCAAGACGCCGGTGCTGAGTTGGTCAACGTCAACGCCCTGCAAGACAGCGCCTTGCCCCTGCTGGATGGCTTGTTCATCGGCGGCGGTTTCCCCGAAATGTTCATGCCCGAGTTGCAGGCCAACACGGCCCTGCGCAGCAGCATCCGCAACGCCATCGAGGCCGGCCTGCCGGTGTATGCCGAGTGTGGCGGCCTGATGTACCTGGCGCGCACTTTGCGCTGGAAAGGCACGCAGGTGGACATGGTGGGTGCGCTGCCGGTGGATGTGCTGATGCACGAGCGCCCCGTGGGCCGTGGTTATGTCAGCCTGCAAACCACCGCCGATGCGCCCTGGCTGACGGCAATTGATCAGGCAGGGCAAACGCTGCGCGGCCATGAATTTCACTATTCCAGTCTAGAAAACGCGCCAGCCGATCTGAAATTTGCCTACAAAGTGCTGCGCGGTCATGGCGCTGATGGCCAGCGCGATGGTGTGGTCTATCGCAACGTGCTGGCCTCTTATGCGCATTTGCGAACGGGTGCCGGTTCAGACTGGGCGCACCAGTTTGTCAATTTTGTACGGATGAAAAAAATGGCAGATCGAACCCAGGCTCCCGCCGTGCCACACACGCTGTTGGTCAACGGTCAACCGGTGGCGACCGACGTGGAAGGATATCTGAGGAACCTGGAAGACTGGTCCGAAGACTTTGCCCGTGCACAGGCCGCGGCAGAGAACCTGACGCTGACCGAGGCCCATTGGCAGGTGATTTATTTTTTGCGCGCCTACTACGAGGAACACCGGGTGCAGGCGCAGGTGCGCGCCATGATCCCTTACTTTGCCAAGCTGTGGGGCCCCGAGTTGGGCAACAATCACCATTTGCATGCGATGTTCCCGGTGGGTGGACCCCAAAAACAAGGCAACCGCCTGGCTGGTCTGTTGAAGACCAAGGGCGAACATTAATTTTTTACAGGAGCACAACGCATGTTTAACCTCACCCCGGCCGCCGCCCGGCAAATCCAGCAGGCTGCTCAGGCCAGTGGCGCGGCCGAGCTGTCCTTGCGCGTGGCCGCCAAGAAAGATGCCGATGGCGACATGCAATACGGCATGGGTTTTGACGAGCCCAAAGACGAAGACATGAAGCTCGACCTGCAAGGCGTGGCGGTGGTCATTGCAGACGAGTCGCAAGAGCTGTTGTTTGACACCGTGCTCGACTTTGTCGAACTCAATCCGGGCGAGTTCAACTTTATCTTCATCCCCACCGGTCATCCTTCCCTTGGCGGCGGCTCTGTGACCACCAGCAGTTGTGGCAGCGGCGGCTGTGGCGGCTGCGGCGGCAAAGGGGCTACCCATTGAAAGCTGATGTGAAAAACCTGAAACCTGATATTGGTCGTGTTTACCTGGTGGGTGCCGGCCCGGGCGACCCCGAATTGCTCACGCTGCGCGCCGTGCGCCTGCTGCAGCAAGCCGATGTGATCGTCTACGACAACCTGGTGTCCGATGGCGTGCTGGAGTTTGTCTCACCCACGGCAGAGCGCATTTACGCCGGCAAGCGGCGCAACGAGCACACCCTTCGCCAGGAGCAGATCAACACCCTGCTGGTCAAGCTGGCCAGAGAGGGCAAGCAGGTGGTGCGGCTCAAGGGGGGTGACCCCTTCATTTTTGGCCGTGGCGGCGAAGAAATGCAAACGCTGGCCGCCTCGGGCGTGGCGTTCGAGGTGGTGCCGGGCGTCACCGCTGCCTCCGGGGTGTCGAGTTACGCCGGCATTCCGCTCACGCACCGCGACCATGCGCAGAGCTGCCTGTTTGTCACCGGCCACCTCAAAAATGGCACCGCTGACCTCGACTGGCCCAGCCTGATTCACCCGAACCAGACCGTGGTGATCTACATGGGCCTGGGCGGCCTGCCCGAAATCTGCAAACAGATGGTGGCACACGGTGCATCCCCCGACCTGCCCATTGCCTTGGTGCAGGACGGCAGCATGACGACCCAGCAGGTGGTCACTGGCACGCTGGCCAACATGGCCGAGCGCGTCGCCCAGGCCGGACTGCAATCACCCTGCCTGACGATCATTGGCAACGTGGTCAAGCTGCACCAGGAACTGGCCTGGTATGCGCCCGCCAAAACCAAGGCGCCTGCCTGATTGACGCGAGCCGCTGGCGCGGCCAAGGTCGGGCGGTGAGCGGGCGCCAAAGTGCAAGCCCTGGCATCCATCCATCCATTGCGCTGCGCCATCCGCCCTGACTTTGATTGGC
>JBBINL010000008.1:0-34578 GCA_037443905.1 Burkholderiales bacterium
GCAGCTTTCTTGGCTGGAGCAGCCTTCTTGGCTGGAGCAGCTTTCTTGGCTGGAGCAGCTTTCTTCGCTGGAGCAGCAGGTTTAGCAGCAGGTTTAGCAGCAGGTTTTTTTGCAGTTGCCATTTTGATCTCCTTGATAATTTGCAAAGAGCACTTCACGCAAATCATTGTGCGTCAAGAGATCCATGGGGTTGGGTGAAATCCCAGCGCCATGAACGGGGGTCAACAAAATTTTGTCGCCAGCAACCGGTTCAAAATTTTGTGGAATCAGGGTGGACATAATTTGTTGTCAGTCCCAGGACAGCGCACCGCCGGACTGGTATTCGATGACACGGGTCTCGAAGAAATTGCGCTCTTTCTTCAAGTCGATCATTTCACTCATCCAGGGGAATGGATTTTCTTCGTTGGGGAACAGCGTCTCGAGTCCGATTTGCGTCGCGCGTCGGTTGGCGATGTAGCGCAGGTAACCCTTGAACATGGAGGCGTTCATGCCCAGCACGCCGCGCGGCATGGTGTCTTCGGCGTAGCGGTACTCCAGTCCCACTGCGGTCTCGAACAAAGCCTTGATTTCGGCCTTGAATTCGGGCGTCCAGAGTTGTGGATTTTCCAGCTTGAGCTGGTTGATCAGATCGATGCCGAAGTTGCAGTGCATGGATTCGTCGCGCAAGATGTACTGGTACTGTTCGGCCGCGCCGGTCATCTTGTTTTGCCGGCCCAGTGCCAATATCTGTGTGAAACCGACATAGAAGAAAAGACCTTCCATCAGGCAGGCAAAAACGATCAGCGACTTGAGCAGGGTCTGGTCTGCCTCGGTCGTGCCGGTCTTGAACTGCGGGTCCATGATGGCTTCGATGAAAGGAATCAAAAATTCGTCTTTGTCGCGGATCGACTTGATCTCGTTGTAGGCACTGAAAATTTCGCCCTCGTCCAACCCCAGCGACTCAACGATGTACTGGTAGGCATGGGTGTGAATGGCTTCTTCAAAAGCCTGGCGCAACAGGAACTGGCGGCACTCGGGTGCGGTGATATGGCGGTAAGTGCCCAGCACGATGTTGTTGGCCGCCAATGAGTCTGCGGTGACAAAAAAACCGAGGTTGCGCTTGACGATGCGGCGCTCGTCCTCGGTCAGGCCGTTGGGGTCCTTCCATAACGCGATGTCGCGCGTCATGTTGACTTCTTGCGGCATCCAGTGGTTGGCGCAACTCGACAGGTATTTTTCCCAGGCCCATTTGTACTTGAAGGGCACCAATTGATTGACATCTGTCTTGCCGTTGATGATGCGCTTGTCAGCCGCGTTGACGCGTTGCCTGGTGCTTGCCGCTGGGTCGCTTGCAGAGACCTTTGTGTTTGACGTGAAGGTGGCAGGGGAATGAGCAATAGCTGCTTCGGCAAGCCGTACGGAGGGGCTGAAGGAATGCTCTGTCTGCAGCCGGTTTGAACGGCTGGGAGAGGTTGACAAACTGGCAGTAGGTGTAACTTCTTCGTCCCAGGACAACATAGTGATTTCCAGTGCGTGGATTATGAGATCTAGCGTAAAAAATTGAAAGAATTTTGAGCCTGCTTTTGACGCATGCGTGTGGCACTGTGGCGTGCCAGCATCGCATGTGTCGCAAGCATGTCAGGCTTACTGGCAAGACTCGCAAGTCGGGTCATCGACACCACAAAATTTGATGTCGGTGGCGGGCATGGCGGCCATCTGTTGACGCGCTGCGGCAGCCACTGCGTCAATCGCACGCATGCTGCCCTGATCCGCCTTCTCGCTGCCAGATGTCACGGCATTCAAACGGCCCGCATTCACAGTGGATTTCTCTGCATGCGTGGCCGACTGGGTGCGCAGGTAGTAGGTGGTCTTGAGGCCGCGAATCCAGGCCAGTTTGTAAATGTCATCGAGCTTTTTGCCAGAGGCACCCGCCATGTAGATGTTGAGTGATTGCGCCTGGTCAATCCATTTCTGGCGTCGTGCAGCGGCCTCCACCAGCCAACGGGGTTCGACTTCAAAAGCCGTGGCATAAAGCGACTTGATTTCTTCCGGCACGCGGTCGATGGGTTGCAGTGAGCCGTCGAAATGTTTGAGATCCATCACCATCACATCGTCCCACAGGTCCAGGCGCTTCAAGTCGCGCACCAGGTAGCTGTTGATGATGGTGAATTCGCCCGACAAATTGGACTTGACCGAGAGGTTGCCGAAGCAGGGTTCGATCGATGCATCGACGCCGATGATGTTGGAAATGGTGGCCGTGGGCGCAATCGCCACACAGTTGGAATTGCGCATGCCGTGCTGGGCAATTTTCTGCCTCAGCGCATCCCAGTCAAGCGTGCTGGAGCGGTCTACTTCAACATGGCCGCCGCGCTCGCTTGCCAGCCGGTCGAGCGTGTCGATTGGCAGGATGCCCTGGTCCCACAGTGAGCCTTTGCAGCTTGAATAAGGACCGCGCTCGCGGGCCAATTCGGTCGAGGCCTGGTAGGCGTAGTAGCAAATGGCTTCCATCGATGCATCGGCAAACTGCACTGCGGCGTCGCTGGCGTAGGGCAGCCGCAGTTCATACAGGCAGTCCTGGAAGCCCATCAGGCCCAGTCCCACCGGCCGATGACGCATGTTGGAGTCGCGTGCTTTTTTTACCGCGTAGTAGTTGATATCGATCACGTTATCCAACATGCGCATGGCGGTTGTGATCGTCTTTTGCAGCTTGGCGTGATCAATTGCGCCATCCTTCAAGTGCTGCAGCAAATTGACCGAACCCAGATTGCAGACCGCTGTTTCGGTGTTGCTGGTGTTGAGCGTGATCTCGGTGCACAGGTTGCTGGAGTGCACCACGCCGACATGTTGCTGTGGTGAGCGGATGTTGCACGCGTCCTTGAACGTGATCCAGGGGTGACCGGTTTCGAACAACATGGTCAGCATCTTGCGCCACAGATCGGTCGCCTGCACCGTGCGGGCCGGCTTGATCTCACCACGAGCTGCCTTTTCCTCATAAGCGACGTAGGCCTGTTCGAATGCGATGCCGAACTTGTCGTGCAGGTCGGGCACAGTGTTGGGCGAAAACAGCGTCCATTGGCCTTTTTCCATCACGCGTCGCATGAAAAGGTCGGGAATCCAGTTGGCGGTGTTCATGTCATGCGTGCGGCGGCGGTCGTCGCCGGTGTTTTTGCGCAGTTCAAGAAACTCTTCGATGTCGAGGTGCCAGGTTTCCAGATAGGTGCACACAGCGCCTTTGCGCTTGCCGCCCTGGTTGACGGCGACGGCCGTGTCATTGACCACTTTCAGGAACGGCACAACACCCTGCGAATCGCCGTTGGTACCCTTGATGTGGCTGCCCAGGGCTCGCACGCGGGTCCAGTCGTTGCCCAGGCCACCAGCGAACTTCGACAGCAGGGCGTTTTCCTTGATCGACTCGTAGATGCCGTCCAGGTCGTCGGGCACCGTGGTCAGATAGCAGCTCGAGAGTTGCGAGCGCAGTGTGCCGCTGTTGAACAGCGTGGGGGTGGACGACATGAAGTCGAACGAGGACAGCACTTCATAGAACTCGATGGCCCGCGCTTCGCGGTCGATTTCGTTGAGTGACAAACCCATCGCGACGCGCATGAAAAAAGCTTGCGGCAGTTCGATGCGGGATTTGTTGACATGCAAAAAATAGCGGTCATACAGGGTTTGCAGGCCCAGGTAATCAAACTTCAGATCACGCTCGGCCTTGAGCGCGCCGGCCAGTCGTGCCAAATCGAACTGCAGCAGTCTTTGATCGAGTAATTCATGCTCGACGCCGCGCTTGATGAACTGTGAAAAATAGTCCACATAGGCTTGCGGCATGTCGGCCTGGGCCACGTCCTCGCCAAGGACTTCCTTGGCAATGGTGTGAAACAGCAGGCGCGCTGTGGCATAGCTGTAAGCCGGGTCATTTTCAATCAGGGTGCGCGCAGCCAGCACCGAGGCCTTGTACACCTCGTCCATCGGCACGCCGTCGTAGAGGTTGCGCAGCGTCTCGGCGAGGATGGGCTCGGGCTTGACATCTTCGCCCAGCCCATGACATGCATCGGTGATAAGGCTCTTGAGCCGCGCCAGGTCAAGCACCACGCGCTGGCCCTTGTCCATGGCATGCAACACCGGTGCGGCAGGGGCTTGTTGAGCCACTTTTTGCGCGCGCTCCTGGGCGCGGCTTTCTCGGTACAAGACATAGGCACGGGCAATTTCATGGTGCCCGCCGCGCATCAGGCAGAGTTCCACCTGGTCCTGAACGTCTTCAATGTGAAAGGTGCCCCCCGCCGGGCGAGAACGCAGCAAGGCGCGAATAACCGCTTGCGTGAGTTCTTCCACCGTCTCGCGCACGCTCGCCGACGCCGCTCCCTGGGTGCCATGCACCGCCAAAAATGCCTTCATCATGGCCACGGCAATTTTGTTGGGCTCAAAAGACACCACGGCGCCATTGCGTCGGATGATCTGGTACTGGTTCAGCGCCACTGGGGCGGACATGGACAGTTCACCCGACGCCTTCATGATGGGCAGGCTGCTGCGGTGGGCGTCAGTCATTGATGGGGCTATCTGCATGGCAATCCTCTTCTGAAACGGTTTGAAACACGGGTTGTCAAAGCGTCCAATGGCTGCTTCAACATATTTGAAGCACTAGCTTAACACTAGATATAGGGCTTGATATTGGAAATAACACTAGCAGTAGTGTCTTGATAATCGCTGCAGATCTGGGTGCGTGCGCGGCAATCTCAGGTATTGATAGCGTTTGATGCCCATCGGGTCTGACATTGATCTGCTTGCCCGGCTTTTCAATGTTGTGATTGAAAGTTTTATTGCGGGATGTTGGCTCGCACGGCTAGGGGTAAATACCGAGCATCGAGGCCGAGGTTTTTTTGCAACCGAGACCAGTCGAAACCCGCGCCTGGGTCGGCCTTGCGGCCTGGTGCAATGTGTTCGTGGCCTGCCAGATAGTTCACCGGGTAGTGCTGCATCAGGGCGGCGCACAAAATGCCCAGACATTCATACTGCGCGTCCTCAAACAGCTCGCCGTCCAGGCCTTCGAGTTCGATGCCGATGCTGTCGTCGTTGCAGTTGCTTTTGCCGCGATAGCAGGATGCGCCAGCGTGCCAGGCGCGGTCATCGCAACTGACAAATTGCCACAGTTCGCCATTGCGCCGGATGAAGAAATGCGCGGAGACCTGGAGCCCCTTGATTTCACTGAAATAGGGATGTGCCTGCCAGTCGAGCTGGTTGCAGAAGAACTGCGCAACTTCCGGCCCGCCGTACTGGCCGGGTGGCAGGCTGATGGCATGCAGCACCAGCAGATCAATGCTCGCCCGGGGCGGTCGCTGTCCGAAGTTGGGAGACGCCTGGTGCGCGGCAAAGCGGTACCAGCCCTGACGCCACAGGACATCCGTCTCGGGCTGCGCGGGCAGCTTCTCAGTCGGGTGCATCGATGGGGTCATCCTGGTTGGGTGCATCAATGCCCAGCCGGGCAATGCGGTAGCGCATCTGGCGCAGGCTCAAGCCCAGGCGTGTGGCGGCTGCCGTGCGGTTGAAGTCGGTGGCCTGCAAGGCGCGGCTCAGGATGTTGCGTTCCAGGTCATCGAGGTACTTTTGCAGGTTGGCCGGGATCGATTCAGGATCTTCTTGTGTCGTCAGGTTGACTGCCGCTGGCTGGGTGTCGCGGTGCAACTTGTTCGGCGGGTCAAACTGGAGGTTTTTGCCATCACCCAGCGCCACGGCGCGATGCAGCAGGTTCTCGAGTTCACGAACATTGCCCGCCAAAGGCAAGCTGGACAATTGGGCCAGGGCGTCAGCCTGCAGCAACGGTGTGGCGATACCTGTCTCGTCCGCAATGCGCGACAGCAGGGCGTTGCACAACTCGGGCAAGTCTTCGGTGCGATCGCGCAAGGGCGCGATCACCATGTCAATCACATTGAGCCGGTAAAAGAGGTCTTGCCGGAAGGTGCCCTTTTGTACCTCATCGGCCAGTTGTTTGTGGGTGGCACTGACGATGCGCACGTCCACCACGTCCTCTTGCGTGCTTCCGAGGGGCCTGATCCGGCGTTCCTGGATGGCGCGCAGCAATTTGGACTGCATCGCCAGTGGCAGGTCGCCAATTTCGTCCAGAAACAGCGTGCCGCCACTGGCAGCCTGAAAAAACCCTTCCCGGTCCACCTGGGAGCCGGTGTAGGCGCCTTTCTTGGCGCCAAAAAACTCGGCTTCCAGCAGTGCCTCGGGGATGGCGCTGCAATTGACGGCCACCCAGGGCCCTTTGGCACGGTGGCTGTTGGCGTGAATGGCGTAGGCGACCAGCTCCTTGCCGGTGCCTGACTCGCCCGTGACCAGCACCGGGGCCATGCTGGTGGCCACCTTCAGGATGCGCTCCTTGATCTGGCACATGCAGGCTGACTGGCCCACCAGGCGGTCCAGTGCCCGCTGTCCCAGCGCGCCGGCACCCGCCTTCGCAATGGGAAGGCGGGCCTGACTGGCCAATAGCGGGGGCACGGGCGTGTTTACCGCGGAGGCAATGACGCGGCGAAACTGTTTCAGGTCCACAGGTTTGGTGAGGTAGTCAAAAGCGCCACCCTTGAGGGCTTCGACCGCGTTTTCTGCTGAACCGTAAGCGGTGATCACCACGCAGCGCTCGCTGCGCTGTTCGTCCTTGAGTTCTGTGATCAGGGACAGCCCAAGGCCATCGGGCAGGCGCATGTCGGTAATGAGCACATCGAAACGTTGCTCGGCCAGCAGCTGGCGCGCCTGCTGCACGTCGCCGGCCGTGTCGACCCGGTAGCCTTCGCGCAGCAGTGTCAATTCATATAGCGTGCGCAGATCGGGCTCGTCGTCAACGACCAGAATATGAGCCGAAGAAAGAGGGCTTGTCATGGTGCTGGACAGGATTGACTGCTGGCGGCCTGGTCGCTGGTGGATGGGTTGCTGAACAACACACTGAATTCGTTGCCGGCCAGTATTTTTTCTCCGAAGCTGCGCTGATTGCGTTCATAGGCCATGCTGGCACCGTGACTCTCGCATAGTTCCCGGCAAATATAAAGCCCAAGGCCACTGGAACGGCTTTCGGACGAAAAAAAAGGTTCAAACAAATGCTGCTCAACCGTGGGATCCAACGGAGCACCGTCGCTCCATACCCGCAGGCGCACGCGCTCTGTCGCGCCAGCGTCCAGGCAGCTGTCGAGGCTGATTTGTATTGGCTCGGCATCAGGGCGTGCATAGCGTTGGGCGTTGTCCAGCAGGTTGATGAGGATTCGCCGCAAGTGCTCGGCGTCAAACCAGACCCGCACTGGATGTTTGGGTACTTGCACGGCAATGCTGGATTGATTGGCGACCTGGGTTTGCCAATCGCGGCAAATGCGCGGCAGGTCTTGTGTCAGGTCAAGCGACTGGGCCTGGTCAAGCTGATTGCTGTTGGTGCGCTGGGCAATGTGCAGGATGTCGTGCACCGTTTTTTCAAGTCGCAACGCGTTTTGCTGGACCAGTTGTGTCAATTGTTGTTGGCCAGGCTCCGAGACATCTTCTGCCAGCAGGGCATTGGCCTGGACAATGGCCGCCAGGGGATTGCGGATTTCGTGTGCGACTGCAGCGGACATGCGCCCCATGCTGGCGAACTTTTCGGTGCGAATGCGCGCCTGCAACTCCCTTTCGTCCTGCAAAAACACCACACACATGCCCTGTGCGTCGGGATTCAATTGCGCCGTCAATTGGGTGCGCGCCGCCATCAGTCGTGCGCCTTGGCCAGGGTGATGGATGCTGATCAACTGATACTGCGCCAACTGGGTCGCAAAAGTTTTGTCAATCAGCTGGCGCAAACCCAGCCAAACCGGGCCAGTGTCCAGGACCAGGGGCTGGTCCGGTGCCGCCTGGGGCGGGCTCAGTTGTTTTTGGGCGGCGGGGTTGACGGCGCGAACCTGGTGCTGGGCATCGACAACCAGAACGCCCTCGTTCAGGGTCTCGATGATCAGTTCATTGACCTGACGTTGCACGGTCGCTGCCAGTTGGCTGCGCCGAGCGATCAACTCGATGTTGGCCAGCCGCATCACCATCTGTCTGGCAATGAACGAAATGGCAAAACAGGCCGCGCCCGTCAGCGCGGCCTGTGAAAAAAGCGAACTGGTGTTCCACGGCGCCTGAACGGAAAGCCATCCCGCATAGGCAAACAGCAGCAGGGTGACACCGGCAGCACTGGCCATGGCCATGATCTGTGAGCCCAGGATGGATGCCATCAGGACGGGCAAGGCAAACAGCGGCGTGTAATTGATGCTGTTGTCCTGGAGCGTCTGAAGTGCCGCGAACGCCAGCAAATCAATACCCACAACGCGCAGCCATGCACCGTTGAAGTGGTGCCCCAGTTGATGGGGTGCAGACATCAGACGCTCTGCCAGTGCGGCCATCAAATAGGCTGTGCAAATCAGCATGGAGATCAGGCTGGGTGAGGACGTGGCCAGTGCAAACAAGCTGGCCTGCAGGGCGACCAGTACGCCACCCAGGGTGGCCCGGGCGGTCATGAAGCCGCGCCACAAGCGCTCGAACTCGTTGGGGTTGTCGTTGAAATCGGCGCTGGCCTGCGGCTTTTTCAGGCCATACCAGCTGGATGCCCGCGTGGACAACATCATTCAGGGTTCTGCTTGGCGCAGGTGCTCCAGGCAGCAATAAGTGCCGTGCTTGCCTTGAACCGATTCATCCCGGGGTACATGCACGGCACATAGACTGCAGGCCACGGTGTCCCGGGTGGGAGGGGACTGAGGTGGTGCCGAGTGTTGGCCCAAATAAGCCGCGCGACTGCGCCAGAACCAGACGCCGGCAAGCACCAGCAGCAAAAAAAGCCAGGCTCTCACAGAGTGTGTCCCAACACGACTTCCATGACAAAGCGGGAACCGGCATAAGCCAGCAGCAGCAGACCTGAACCGGTGTAGAGAAAGCGCACCGCACGTTTGCCGCGCCAGCCAAAACGGGCACGGCCGATGATCAGAACCGCAAAAACCAGCCACGACAGGACTGAAAATAGGGTTTTGTGATCCCATTTGAGGGCGTGGCCGGCGCCATACAACTGGCTGCCAAAGAATAATCCGGCAAGGAGTGTCGCCGTCAACAAGGCAAATCCCAGGCTGACAAAACGAAAGGTCAGCCGCTCCATGGTCAGCAAGGGCAGCCCGTCAGAGGCGTTGGCTGCCACTCGCATGCGTGATTCAGCACGCGTCATGAACCAGGCATGAACCACAGCCACGGCAAACAGTCCATACGAGGCAATGCCCAGCGCCCAGTGCAACGGTAGCCAGGGCGAAGCCGAGGTGTTCAAGAGGCTGCCCGGAAACAGCAAAGCCAACAGCACGGCGGCCGAACCCGCGCCAGAGAGTAGCCAGGGTGTCTTGAGTTGCGGGAAAACATAGGTCTCAATGGCATACACCAGCCCCACCAGCCAGGCGGTGACCGACAGCGCTGGCGCAAAACCAAAGCGCGGCTCACTGCCCCACAGGCCCCATGCCAGCAAGATGCCATGCAGACACCAAGCCAGCCAGACCGCCACCCGGGGCAACGTCTGACCCATGCGGACAGCACCCGTGGCAGACGCCGCGTAGGCGGCGGATGCGCCCAAGGCCAAGATCAGCGATAGGGGTGTTGCACTGGCTAAAATCATGCGCACAGTTTAGCGTCTTGTATCCTGTCTTTTCATTCTTGGCATTAACTCAGGTTCCGTTTGTCGGAAAAATATTCTATGGCCTCCGCTCTCACCGACAAACTCTCGCGCCTGGTTAAAGAAATTCGCGGCCAGGCCCGTATCACCGAAAACAACGTGGCCGACATGCTGCGAGAAGTGCGCATGGCTTTGCTGGAGGCCGACGTGGCGCTGCCGGTGGTGCGCGACTTCATCGCCCGCGTCAAGGACAAGGCGCTGGGGCAGGACGTGCTGGGCTCGCTGACCCCCGGCCAGGCCTTGGTCGGCATCGTCAACAAGGAGCTCGCCGCGACCATGGGCGATGGCGTGGCCGACATCAACCTGGCAGCGCAACCGCCGGCGGTGATCCTGATGGCGGGTTTGCAGGGGGCAGGTAAAACCACCACCACCGCCAAGCTGGCCAAGCATTTGATCGAGAAGCGCAACAAAAAGGTGCTCACCGTGTCGGGCGACGTTTATCGCCCGGCCGCCATTGAGCAGCTCAAGACCGTCACCGCCCAGACCGGTGCCGAATGGTTCCCCAGCTCGCCCGAGCAAAAACCGGTGGCCATTGCGCTAGCCGCGCTGGACTACGCGCGCAAGCATTATTTTGACGTGTTGCTGGTCGATACCGCCGGCCGCCTAGCCATCGATGACGTGCTGATGCGTGAAATCAAGGACCTGCATGCCGCCATCCATCCGGTGGAAACGCTGTTCGTGGTCGATGCCATGCAGGGTCAGGATGCGGTCAACACGGCCAGGGCGTTCAAGGAAGCATTGCCGCTCACCGGCATCATCCTGACCAAGCTCGACGGGGACTCGCGCGGCGGCTCGGCCTTGTCGGTGCGCCAGGTCACCGGGGCGCCGATCAAGTTTGCCGGCACCAGTGAAAAACTGGATGGCCTCGAAGTTTTCGATGCCGAGCGCCAAGCCGGGCGTATTCTCGGCATGGGCGACATCCTGGCGCTGGTCGAGCAGGTCACGGCGGGGGTCGACATGGCGTCGGCGCAAAAGCTGGCGGCCAAGGTCAAGAGCGGTGCTTCTTTTGACCTCAACGACTTCTTGAGCCAGATCCAGCAAATGAAACAAATGGGCGGGTTGAGCAGCCTGATGGACAAGCTGCCTGCCGCGATGGCCAACAAGGCCGGTCAGATGGATATGGGCCGGGTGGAGAAAGACGTCAGGCGAAAGGAGGGCATCATCCAGAGCATGACGCCGCTGGAGCGGCGCAAGCCCGAGCTCATCAAGGCCACGCGCAAGCGCCGCATTGCCGCCGGTGCCGGCGTGCAGGTTCAGGAAGTCAACCGCATGCTCAAGGAGTTCGAGCAAATGCAGGACATGATGAAAAAAATGAAGGGCGGCGGCATGATGAAAATGATGAAGCGCCTGGGCGGCATGAAAGGCATGCCAAAAATGCCGTTCTGATCCTCGGGCGCTGCCCTGCCTTGATCAACGGGTTTGCAGCACCAGATCAATTCGTCGTTTGATGGCTGCTGCGGCTTCGGCGTTGCCGATGGTCTGGTTGCGTTTGAGTTGCACGCCCAGCCAGCCCAGCAAGGGCCGGCGCCAGCCCTGGTTGGAAGCTGTTTCGACGGCCAGATCAATGTCGGCGCTGCTTAATGGTTCCTTTTGAATCAAGGCTCCGGCCGCCACCAGGCGCGCCAGCGGGTCTTCGATCAGATTCAGTCGGCTATGGCTGGAAGTGTTCATTTGCAGTTCAGCATCGGCATCCTGTCTGGCTTGGGCCTGGATATGTCTTACCAGCGCCTGGTAGTGCAGCGGTAACTGTGCCGTCTCCAGGCTGGTCCAGCGGCCCGCGATGAAGCTGGCATAGGCTTGCTCTGCGGGTGTCGCATCCACGGCCAGGGCCTGGTAACCGGCGCAGGGTGTGATGATCAGGCTGGCCACTTGCGTGGCGCAGCGAAGCAGCTCGATGCGCGCCATCAGGTCGGTTCGTCCGGTGCGGGCAATTTCTGTTCGGGCGCGCTCGAATTCGACATCCGCCACCCGGGTGTTGCCGCTCAGGTAAGCCGAGGTGTAACTTTGGAGGGCCATGAAAGCCTGTCCTTGCCAGTCGGGTGGTGGCGGTGCGCTCGCACATGCCACCAGCAGCAGGGCGGTGATCAGGGCGCTTAAGTTCCTCATGGCAGCTTGATCTCGGTTGCACGCGCAAAAGGCCACTTGCGGTTGATTTCGTCGGTGAGCTGGTTGATCCGGCGCAGGCTGGCTTCGACTTCGTCGCGCAGCGCCCCGAGGTCGGTGCTGGCCAGGCGCGCATTGGCGCCCACCGCCTGCGCTTCGGCCAGCACGGCATCCACATTTTTCAGTGTGTTGCGCGCGTCACCCAAAACAGAGTGGAGCTGATCCAGCGCCGCCTGGCTGCTGTGCAGGGTGGCCTGGGCGCTGTCGATCACGCCGCCGTTGGCAAACAGGCGCTGCTCCGCCTTGGCCAGCAGGCTGTTGGTGCGCTCCAGAGTCTGGATGAGATTTTTGGCATGGCTGTCGCTGCCCATGACGCCCGTGAGCAGTCCATAGCGGCCATTCATGCGCTCGGTGGTGGTTTTCAGTTGAGCCAGGCTGGCGTTCAGCGGCGACTCGGTTGCAGTCATGGTTTGCAGGTTTTCCATCAGCGCCCGCGCCGAGGCGATCAAACGCGGCATCTCGGCCGATGTGTCGCCGCGCAACAGGGTGCGCTCTGAATCGGCAGGCAGCTGCGGGTCGTTCAGGATGCCGCTGTAGGCGCGGATGCGGGTGTCACCCACCATGCCGCGCTCCAGTGTGAAGATGCTCGAAGTGCGCAGCCAGTGGGCTTGCTTGTGCGGCACATCGACCACCATGCGAGCCATGCCATCGCTCGCCAGTTCGATGCGGCTGACCCGGCCGATCGGAAAACCGGAGAATGTCAGGTCCATGCCAACGATCACCCCTTCGGAGTCGTCCGAGATCAGCACCAGTTGCTGGGTGCTCTCAAACACGCCACGGGCCACCATCACATAAATCACAAAACCCAGAACCAGGCTGGCAATCAGCAACAGCAAGCCCTTGGCGAGACGCTCAATGCGAGGAAAGGCCGGGGGTGTTTCTCTGGTGTCGGTCATGGGGCGCTTTGGGTTCGATCAGACGTATTTGACAACGAGTGACGCCGCTTCGAGCAGGAACAGAACCAGAAACAGCCGCACGGCACCAGGCTGAATGGTGCTGCTGACTCTGTGATGCGCCGCTTCCAGACTGGCGGCCATCGGCACGACGGCAACCGCCAAACTGAAGAACAGGGTTTTCAGGGCAAACCCCAGGCTCACCGGCAAGTTGAAGACCTGGCCCACGGTGCGGGTAAAACCGGGCAATCCCCAAGGGGACAACCCATACACCGTAAGGTAAGTCATGACCAGCACCACCATGCTGCTGAGTGAGGCCAGCGCCAGCACCGCGAAGGCATCGGCCAGCACTTTGGGGGTTGCATGCTGGCGCAAGTGCGTCACGTCGAGTGCCCTCTGAATCCCCGGTGGCTGGCGTGCTGGGTCCATGGCGCCAGCATTGAACGCCAAACCCGCGCGCAAGGCCACGAACAAGGCGGCCGACAAGGGAATGAGCTCCAGCACCAGCACCCGCACCACCATCTGCAAGGCATATTGCGACAGGCCATAACTCAGGGCAGTGACCACCACAATGCGGATCAGCACCAGGCTCAGCAGGGCCGACATTGCGGTAAACCAGGGCATGACCTGCCAGGTGCTGGTGTAAATGTGCTGGATGCAACGGCGCCGAAACGCCAGGGTGTAGCTGCCCGGGCTGAGCGCGAGCACCAACACCATCGAACCCACATGCAGCATGTGCCACCAACTGTGTATGTGTTGCAGCAATGCATCAGGCAAGCTGGTATGACGAATGGGCGGAGCTGGGATGGCAGGCATGGCATGATGATAATGAAATCGAAATCATGATCGATGGCTGGTGCAACTGATTTCATTCCATGCAAAATTGGCACATGCCATCGTTGTCCTCTGCCCCAATTGCCAAACCGCTGACCGGTCCGCAAAAGGCCTTGCGCAAGCTTGGATTGGTTCGGCCGATTGACCTGGCGCTGCATTTGCCCCTGCGCTACGAGGACGAAACGCGACTGGTCCAATTGCGCGACGTGCGCGAAGGCGACCTGGCCCAGGTCGAGGGCAGGGTGACGCACGCCGAAGTCAGGCTCGGCGGCCACCGGCAACTGTTGGTCACGCTGGACGACGGCACCGGCACCTGTCTGTTGCGCTTTTTCACGTTTTATCCATCGCAGCAAAAGGCGCTGGCGGTGGGCAAGCAGATCCGGGTGCGTGGCGAAGTCCGGGGAGGTTTCGCCGGGCTGACCATGATGCACCCGGTGGTCAAGTCCGCCGGGGGGCCACTGGCCACGGCCCTGACGCCGGTTTATCCGACGGTGGCGGGTTTGCCGCAAGCGTATTTGCGTCGGGCGGTGCAGGCAGGCCTGGCACGCGTTGAGCTGACAGAGACTGTGCCGAGTCACTACCTGCAGGAAATCGGTCTGCATCCGCCTTGGCAACTGCGTCAGGCACTTGCCTTTTTACACAACCCGAAGCCCGATGTGTCGATCGACGCCTTGCAGGACCGTCGGCACCCAGCCTGGCAGCGACTCAAGGCGGAGGAACTGCTGGCACAGCAACTCTCGCAGTTGCAGGCGCGCCGTGCCCGTGACCAGCAAATCGCGCCGATCCTGCCAGTCGCTGGCGCAGACAGTCTTTTTGGGCGCCTGCTGGCTGCCTTGCCGTTTACGCTCACCGCCGCGCAGCAGCGGGTGGTGGGCGAGATTGGCCATGATATTGCCCGTCCCATTCCGATGCATCGGCTGTTGCAGGGTGATGTCGGTGCCGGAAAAACCGTGGTGGCCGCGCTGGCGGCGGCGCAGTGCATGGCGGCCGGATGGCAGTGCGCGCTGATGGCGCCTACCGAAATCCTGGCCACCCAGCACTTCGCCAAACTGGTGAACTGGTTGCAGCCTTTGGACGTGAGAGTCGCCTGGCTTACGGGCAGCCAGAAAGTCAGCGAACGGCGCGACATGCTTGCCCTCATCGCCAGCGGACAGGCCGCCTTGGTGGTGGGCACCCACGCGCTCATCCAGGACAAGGTGCAGTTTCATAAACTGGCGCTGGCCATCATCGACGAGCAGCACCGTTTTGGCGTGACACAGCGCCTGGCTTTGCGCGACAAGCTGGGTGGCCAGTCCATGGAGCCGCACCTGCTGATGATGACCGCCACGCCCATTCCGCGCACGCTGGCCATGAGCTATTACGCGGATCTGGATGTGTCCACCATCGACGAACTCCCGCCCGGGCGCACACCCATCGTCACGCGGGTGGTCAGCGATGCACGCCGCGACGAGGTGGTGGCCCGCATCCGCGACCAATTGGCGCAGGGCCGGCAAATCTACTGGGTCTGCCCACTCATCGAGGAAAGCGAGGCGCTGGACCTGCGCAATGCCACCGAGACCCATGCCCAGCTCGGTGCGGCGCTCCCCGGGGTGAGGGTCGGCCTGCTGCATTCGCGCATGCCGGCGGCAGACAAGCAAGTGGTGATGCGTCATTTTGCTGAAGGCCGAATCGGGGTGCTGGTGAGCACCACGGTGATCGAGGTGGGCGTGGACGTGCCCAACGCCTCGCTGATGGTGATCGAGCACGCCGAACGCTTTGGCCTGAGTCAGTTGCACCAGTTACGCGGGCGCGTCGGGCGCGGTGCAGCCGCATCAGCCTGCGTGCTCCTGTATGCCACTGGCGCCGCGCCGCGGCTGGGCGAGGCCGCGCGCGAGCGGCTCAAGGCCATGGCGCAAAGCAATGACGGTTTCGAGATCGCCCGGCGCGACCTGGAGATACGCGGCCCCGGCGAATTCATGGGCGCGCGTCAGTCAGGCGACGCCATGCTGCGCTTTGCCGATGTGATGGAAGATGCCCGGCTGCTGGACTGGGCACGTCGACTGGCGCCGCTGATGCTCGACCAGCACCCTGCTTTGGCAGAACAACATGTTCAGCGCTGGCTGGGTGGCAGGACGGATTTCCTGAAAGCGTAGCGCAGACCACGCGCGCCTAGGCTTACTGGTAGTGCACGCGGCGACGCTCGTCGGTGATGAATTCATCCAGATCGGGGTCCATCGCGTTGCGTGACGAGATGATGCCGATGACGTGGCCGTGCTCCATGACCGGCACATGGCGAAAGCCGTTTTCCTGCATCATGACCAGCGCGTGTCCGTAAGTCTGGTCGGCAGCAAGGGTCTTGACTCCAGTGGTCATGACCTCGTGCAATGCGGTTGTTTTAGGGTCCAGCCCTTTGGCTATGACGCGAAAGACCAAGTCGCGCTCGGTGAAAATGCCCGCCAGATGATCGTCTTGCAAAATCAGGATCGCGCCGGTGTTTTTGCCCGCCATCAGGCGCGCCGCCTGCGTGACGGTTTTGTCGGGCGAAGCGACCAGAAATTTCTTGTGCTCCATGACGGATTTGATGGGTAAGTCAAACATGGCGATTCTCCTAATGACTATGCTAGCCAGGCATGCAATCATTTCCTTGACCTAAATCAGTCGTCTTGCGGATTCAGCAAGCGTTTCAAAGTCACGATCCTGCTCACAGCTTCACTGTGTCGTTCTGATAGGACAATACGCCACATGACCCTTACCGAACTCAAATATATTGTGGCAGTGGCGCGTGAGCGCCACTTTGGCAAGGCCGCCGAAGCCTGCTATGTGTCGCAACCAACCCTGTCGGTGGCTGTCAAGAAGCTCGAAGAAGAGCTGGAGGTGAAGCTGTTCGAGCGCAGCGCCAACGAGGTCACGGTGACGCCATTGGGCGAAGAAATCGTGCGCCAGGCGCAAAGTGTGCTGGAGCAGTCCGCCGCGATCAAAGAGATTGCCAAGCGTGGCAAAGACCCTTTGGGTGGTCCGCTCACCCTGGGCATCATCTACACCATCGGCCCCTATTTGTTGCCCGATCTGGTGCGCCAGATGATTGGCCACACGCCACAAATGCCCTTGATGCTGCAGGAAAACTTTACTGTCAAGCTGCTGGAGATGCTGCGCACCGGCGAGATCGATTGCGCCATTCTGGCCGAACCGTTTCCGGATGCCGGACTGGCGGTGGCCCCCCTTTATGACGAGCCCTTTTGGGCGGTTGTGCCGGTGCATCATCCGCTGGCAGCAAAATCCACGGTGACCAGTGAAGATCTGAAGAATGAAACCATGCTGTTGCTCGGCAGCGGCCATTGTTTCCGCGACCATGTGCTGCAGGTGTGCCCCGAATTTGCTCGCTTTTCCAGCAACACCGAGGGCATCCGCAAGAGCTTCGAAGGCTCGTCGCTGGAAACCATCAAGCATATGGTGGCTGCCGGCATGGGTGTGACGCTGGTGCCGCGCCTGAGTGTGCCCAAGGAAGCTTTTGCCGCCAAGGCCAGGCGACATGAAGACGCCTATGTGAAATACCTGCCGTTTGACGGTGAGCCACCCAAGCGCCGTGTGGTGCTCGCCTGGCGCCGCAGCTTTACCCGTTACGAGGCCATTGCCGCGCTGCGCAATGCCATCTATGCCTGCGAACTGCCGGGCGTCAAGCGCTTGTCCTGAAACCTCGATTTTTCTATGCTGGATTGATGCGATGAATCTTGCCCAAAAAGCGCTGCTGGCTGAAGTGCCACAGCTCGCCCGCTTTGTTTTTTTTGACTTGAAAGATGTCGGCGCCCCTGTCATCGGCCAAAGCCTGTTGCGACTGGCTGATCTGCTGGCGAGTGAACCTGACGCGCAAGTGGTGGTGGGCCTGGGGCCGGAACTGGTCCAAAAATTGGCCGCTCAGGTGCCCGGCTTGCATCCCTTTGAGACCTTGTCCGGTGTCGGGGTGACGGTGTCTGCGACGCCGACGGCGCTGCTGTGCTGGCTTTGTGGCCAGGATGCGGGCGACCTGGTGCACCTGATGCGCCGCATTCAAAAAGCACTGGCCCCGGCGCTGTCCATGACCGAGGCTGTGCAAGCATTTCGCCACGGGCAGGGTCCCAATGGCCATGGCCGCGATTTGACAGGGTATGAAGATGGCACGGAAAACCCCGAGGGCGATGACGCTTTGGCCGCTGCCCTGGTCAGTGCAGCCCGACCTGGCATGGAGGGCAGCAGTTTCGTGGCGGTCCAGCAGTGGCTTCATGACCTGGATGCGTTCGAGGCCATGTCAACCCAGGCGCAAGATCACATGATAGGCCGCAGGCGTGCTGACAATGAGGAACTCGACGACGCGCCCGCTTCAGCCCATGTCAAGCGGACCGCGCAAGAGAGCTTCGATCCAGCGGCCTTTGTGCTGCGTCGTTCAATGCCATGGGCAGCGGGTGACCGGGCGGGTTTGATGTTCGTGGCATTTGGCCATTCACTGGATGCCTTCGAAGCATTGTTGCGACGCATGCTCGGGCTTGACGACGGTGTGGTGGATGCCCTGTTCGGCATTTCCAGGCCGATCAGCAGCGCGTATTTCTGGTGTCCACCGATGCACGCGGGGCGCCTGGATCTGCGTCAGCTGGGCTTGGGCGCGGGATCCTGACGATGCGCTGGCAACGAAAACTCGATTTGTATCTGGCGCTGATCCGTTGGGATCGCCCAGCCGGCTGGCTGCTGTTGCTGTGGCCGACGCTGTCAGCACTGTGGGTGGCGGCGGGTGGTTTTCCGGGCTGGCATCTGTTGGCGGTGTTTGTGCTGGGCACGATCCTGATGCGCAGCGCAGGCTGCTGCATCAACGATGTGGCAGACCGCGACTTTGACAAGCACGTCAAGCGTACCGCATTGCGGCCGGTGACCACCGGCGCGTTGTCGGTCAAGGAAGCGTTGCTGGTGGGCGCGCTGCTGGCGCTGCTGGCCTTTGCGCTGGTGCTGACCACCAACGCCATCACGATTGGCCTGTCAGGTGCCGCGCTGGCCGTGACGCTGGCTTACCCGTACGCCAAGCGTTTTGTGTCGATGCCGCAGGCCGTGCTCGGTGTGGCCTTTGGCATGGGTATTCCGATGGCCTTTGCTGCCGTGCGTGGCGACTTGCCGCTGCTGGCCTGGGTGCTGATGCTGGGCAACTTGTTCTGGGTGCTGGCCTATGACACCGAATACGCCATGGTGGACCGTGATGACGACCTGCGCCTGGGCATCAAGACCTCCGCCATCACGCTTGGAATGTGGGATGTTCCGGTGGTCATGCTGTTTTATCTGGCATTCATCTGCATCTGGACGCTGTCTCTGATGGCCTATGTCCACAGCGTGCTGTTCTATCTGGCCATTATGGTGGCACTGGCCCAGGTGGTGTGGCATTTCACCTTGATCAGGACACGGACCCGAGAAGGCTGCTTCAGGGCTTTCCGGCAGAACCACTGGGTGGGCTTTGCTGTCTTTGTCGGCATCGCTGCCAGTTTTGCCTTGCAATAAGAAGTTCAGGCCTTGCCAAACTCGTCGCCGAGTTCCTTGGCGCGCTCACGGGCGGCGTACATGGCGTCAATGAACAGGGCGCGTACATCGTTGTCTTCCATGCTGGAGATGGCGGCAAACGTGGTGCCGCCCTTGGATGTGACGCGTTGGCGCAGCACCTGGGGTGAGTCGCTCGAGTTTTTGGCCAGCGCGCTGGCACCGGCAAAGGTGGCCACGGCGAGTTTCTGCGCTTGCTCGCGGCTCAGGCCCATTTCAGTGCCCGCCATGATCATGGCTTCCATGAAGTAAAACACATAGGCAGGTCCCGAACCTGACAGCGCGGTGACCACGTCAAGCTGGTCTTCGGCTTCCAGCCAGAGCGATTGACCGGTGGAGGCCATCACCTGTTCGACAAAGGCCTTGTCATTGGCCGTGACACCGGAGCGGGCAAACAGGCCGGTGATACCCTGGCCTATCAGCGCTGGCGTATTGGGCATGGCACGCACGATCCGATCGCAGTCCAGCCAGGCGGCGATGCTGTCGCTGCGAATGCCGGCAGCCACACTCAGATGCAGGCTACCCCGCGTGTGCGGGGCGACGGTCAGCACCGCTTCCCTGAAGACTTGAGGTTTCACCGCCCAAACCACCAGCGTGGCATCCAGCAAAAAGGCGCCAGCTTGCGGCCGTTCGGCAATGCCAAAGCTGGTCTGCAGCTTGTCGCGTGCTTCTTCAAGTGGCTCGACCACGTCAATCAGTTCAGTGGGAAGGCCTTGCTTGATCAGGCCACCGATGATGGCGTTGGCCATGTTGCCCCCGCCAATGAATGCGATACGTTTGCTCATGATTCGTGTAAAGACTGTGGATCTGTTCCAAAGTTGTCGTAGGTGTGAGTCTAATCAAATGTTAGGTCAAATGGCTGTTACACGTCGGGCAACAGGACGGTTTGTTGCACCGCGTGTTCCCGGCGCGCCATGCGCTCCGCATTCCGTGCGGGAGGCTGCATCACTTGCATCAGCTCGACACTCTGAAATGCATTACCCTCAAGGGCCGCGAGGTCTTGATGCGATCTCCGGTATGCATCAGCATGAATCAGCCAGTGCCATAGGTGTTTTTCACCCTGCCGGGCTTGAAACAGGCTTGGCCAAACAAGGCACTCTGTTGGTCGCCGGTGATGCCATCAATGGCCATCGCAGCCCCCGGCAAAGCAGGTTGAACCAGACCAGACAGGGTGCTCGATGGCTTGACTGCAGGCAACAGATGGGCGGGAATGTGCATGGCGTCCAGCAGTTCGGTGTCCCAAGCGTTTTTATGCATATTGAAAAACCTCATGCGAGCGGCGTTTGCCTGGGCACGGGTCGCCACGTTTGTGCCTACGGTGAGTTGCCAAACAATTGCGTTGTAAATGGCTTGCCCGGTCAAGTGGTTCCAGACCACTTCTGGGTTTGTCGGATCACCATGGGATAGTGCTCAACCCAGCCAGGTTGCGGATAAATCTGGGCGAACTCCTGCTGCGTCATGGCGTCGATCCGACCACGTGCGTCCAACATGACGCTGCGCGAACTGGATTTGCCCTGATCCATGGCGAGAAGATAGGCCATGGTGCGCGACTGGCGATGGCCCTGGCCGATCGCGTCGCCGAGATCATGCGGGACGAGCAGGTGACGGCGCAGAATCAAGATGATTTTGTGGCGCTTGCGGACAACTATTTGCTGGGAAAATGAAAAAATATTTGCGATACAGCAAATTTCAGGGCATAATATGCGGCTTCGCTTGAAAGAGCATGAAGTGTCTGCCCAATAACGCACAGTGCAAGTGGTTTGCGCTGGGTGTTACGGGCCCAAGACTGACCGGAACGTCGCGTTCCGGTACAAGTTGGGAAATTTACAAATGATCCAAACCGAATCTCGACTCGAAGTCGCCGATAACACCGGCGCGAAGTCCGTTCTGTGCATCAAGGTGCTGGGCGGGTCCAAGCGTCGCTACGCCAGCGTGGGCGACATCATCAAAGTGAGCATCAAAGAAGCGGCGCCTCGTGGCCGCGTCAAAAAAGGCGACGTCTACAGTGCTGTGGTTGTGCGTACAGCCAAAGGCATTCGTCGCAGCGATGGCTCACTGGTGAAATTTGATGGCAATGCGGCAGTGTTGCTCAATGCCAAGCTCGAACCTATTGGCACCCGCATCTTTGGGCCAGTCACGCGCGAATTGCGCACTGAAAGGTTCATGAAGATCGTGTCTCTGGCACCTGAAGTTTTGTAAGGACATCACCATGAACAAAATTCGTAAAGGTGACGATGTCATCGTGCTCGCGGGGCGCGACAAAGGCAAACGCGGCAAGGTAACGCTGCGCAAAGACGACTCTCACCTGGTTGTCGAGGGCGTCAACATCGTCAAGAAGCACGCCAAGCCCAATCCCATGAAGGGTGAAGCGGGCGGCATCGTTGAAAAAACCATGCCGATCCATCAGTCCAACGTCGCTATTTTCAATGTTGCGACGGGCAAGGCGGATCGAGTGGGCATCAAGCTACAGGCTGATGGCAAACGCGTTCGCGTTTACAAATCCAGCGGCGAAGAAATCAAGGTGGCATAACATGGCTCGACTGCAACAACTCTATCGTGAAAAATTGGCGCCCGAATTGATGGCCAAGTTTGGCTACAAGTCGCCCATGGAGGTGCCGCGTCTGACCAAGATCACGCTCAACATGGGTGTGAGCGAGGCGGTTGCCGACAAAAAGGTGATGGATCATGCGGTCTCGGACTTGACCAAAATTGCCGGCCAGAAACCGGTGGTGACGATGTCCAAAAAAGCCATTGCCGGTTTCAAGATTCGCGAGAATCAAGCCATCGGTTGCATGGTGACTTTGCGTGGTGCGCAGATGTATGAGTTCCTGGATCGTTTCGTGACGGTGGCATTGCCGCGTGTGCGTGACTTCCGCGGCATCTCTGGTCGTTCCTTTGATGGCCGGGGCAACTACAACATCGGCGTCAAGGAACAAATCATTTTTCCTGAAATTGAGTATGACAAGGTTGATGCCTTGCGCGGTCTCAATATCAGCATCACGACTACGGCTAAGACCGATGATGAGTGCAAGGCGTTGCTCACCGGTTTCCGTTTCCCCTTCAAGAACTGAGGTGATCTGTGGCTAAGATGGCTTTAATCGAGCGCGAGCTCAAAAGAGACAAACTGGTTGCCAAGTACGCAAAAAAGCATGCGGAATTGAAGGCGATCTCGAAAGATGCCAAGCGCACCGACGAAGAGCGCGCCGCTGCGCGTCTCGGCTTGCAATTGCTCCCACGTAATGCAAACCCCACCCGTCAGCGCAACCGTTGTGAGATTACCGGTCGTCCGCGTGGCACGTTCCAGCACTTTGGTCTGGCGCGTGCCAAGATCCGCGAAATGGCTTTTGCCGGTGAGATCCCCGGCATTGTCAAGGCCAGTTGGTAATCGGTAGGAGTAATAGACATGAGCATGAGTGATCCGATCGCCGACCTGTTGACCCGCATTCGAAATGCGCAAATGGTTGCCAAAACTACAGTTCGCGTGCCTTCATCCAAAGTGAAGGTCGCGATTGCCCAAGTCCTGCAAGACGAGGGTTACATTGACGGATTCAAGGTCAATCCGGTCGACGGCAAGCCCGAACTTGAAATTGCATTGAAGTATCACGCTGGCCGCCCTGTGATTGAACGCATCGAACGCGTCAGCCGTCCTGGTTTGCGCGTGTACCGTGGCAGTGATGCCATTCCACAAGTTCAAAATGGCCTGGGTGTGGCAATTGTTACAACGCCCAAGGGTGTGATGACTGACCGCAAAGCGCGCGCGACCGGAGTCGGTGGCGAAGTGCTCTGCTATGTCGCCTGAAGCGTGACATTGAGAGGAACTACAAAATGTCTCGTATAGCAAAAATGCCCGTTTCCATCCCTGCCGGGGTTGAAGTGAAGCTTGGTGAGCAGGATGTAAGCGTCAAAGGCGCTGGCGGTCTGCTGACCCTGTCGCAAAATGTGCTGGTCAAGATTTCAAGCGACGCTGGCAAACTGAGTTTTTCGGCAGCCAATGATTCGCGCGAAGCTGATGCCATGGCTGGAACCTTGCGCCAGTTGGTGAACAACATGGTGATTGGCGTCAGCAAAGGCTTTGAGAAAAAGCTCACATTGCTCGGCGTGGGATACAAGGCGCAGGCAACTGGCAACAAACTCAATTTGACGGTGGGCTACTCTCATCCGGTCAACATGGACATGCCCGAAGGCATCACGGTTGCAACGCCAACGCCAACAGAAATCGTGATCAAGGGTGCTGATCGTCAGCGCGTCGGTCAGGTGGCGGCTGAAGTTCGTGCGGTTCGACCGCCTGAGCCTTACAAAGGTAAAGGTATTCGGTATTCCGACGAAACAGTCGCAATCAAAGAAACCAAGAAGAAATAAGGATCTGCATCATGTTGAGCAAAAAAGAGCAGCGTCTTCGCAGAGCCCGTCAAACCCGCATTCGTATTGCTCTCCAGGGCGCTGCGCGTTTGACGGTCAATCGCACCAATCTGCACATTTACGCCAGTGTGATTTCTGGCGACGGCCACAAGATTCTGGTCACCGCATCCACTTTGGAGGCCGAAGTGCGCAAGTCGCTGGGCGCCTCTGGCAAAGGTGGCAATGTGGCAGCCGCACAGGTCATTGGCAAGCGTCTGGCTGAGAAGGCAAAAGCTGCAGGCGTGGAAAAAGTGGCGTTTGATCGTTCAGGTTATGCGTACCATGGCCGCGTCAAAGCGTTGGCCGATGCGGCACGCGAAGCTGGCTTGCAGTTCTAAGCAGATCGGAAATACAACATGGCTAAAGTACAAGCAAAAATGCAAGGTAAGGCTGAAGGGCCTGAGGATGGTCTGCGCGAGAAGATGATCGCGATCAACCGCGTCACGAAAGTGGTCAAGGGTGGTCGTATTCTCGGTTTTGCGGCGCTGACCGTGGTGGGTGACGGTGACGGCACCGTTGGCATGGGCAAGGGGAAATCGAAAGAAGTACCTGCTGCCGTTCAAAAAGCCATGGAAGAAGCGCGCCGCAACATGGTCAAAGTGCCGCTCAAGAATGGTTCCATTCATCACAAGATAATCGGGCACCATGGCGCGGCTGCCGTGATGATGGCGCCGGCCCCGAAGGGTACCGGCATCATTGCGGGCGGTCCAATGCGCGCAGTTTTTGAGGTTCTTGGTATTACAGACATCGTGGCCAAGAGTCATGGATCTTCGAATCCTTACAACATGGTCCGGGCAACGCTGGATGCACTTTCGCACGCCACAACGCCTTCCGAGGTCGCCGCCAAGCGTGGCAAGACCATCGAAGAAATTTTTGCCTGATTGGAGTCTTCAAAATGACATCGCAAAAAAAAGTGACGGTTCAGCTCGTGCGCAGTCCAATTGGTTGCGCCGTGTCGCACCGTGCCACTGTCCGGGGTTTGGGCTTGCGCAAAATTCGCAGCACCAGTGAACTGGTGGACACCCCTGAGGTCCGGGGCATGATCAACAAGATCAGCTATCTGGTCAAAGTGCTTTAAGAGGTAAATGATGGAACTCAATGGCATCAAGCCGGCTGACGGCGCTAAACATTCCAAACGTCGCGTGGGGCGTGGCATCGGTTCTGGACTTGGTAAAACCGCAGGTCGTGGCCACAAGGGGCAAAAATCGCGCGCTGGTGGTTATCACAAAGTCGGTTTCGAAGGCGGTCAAATGCCCATGCAGCGTCGTCTGCCCAAACGTGGCTTCAAATCTGCATTGTTGAAATTCAATGCCGAGGTGACTTTGTCGTCATTGAATCTTCTGGATGTAACGGATGTTGACGTGCTGGTTCTAAAGCAGGCTGGTCTGGTTGGTGAGTTGGCCAAAGTGGTCAAGATCATCAAGACTGGTGAAGTGACCAAGGCATTCAAGTTGAATGGCATCGGCGCCACTGCAGCAGCCAAGGTAGCTATTGAAGCTGCTGGCGGCAGCGTTGCCTAATTCAGATTCAGGACAGGTGTAAGTGGCTACCAGCTCGGCTCTTTCGGCAAAAACAGACAAGTACGGCGATTTGCGTCGCCGCTTGATCTTTTTGTTGCTTGCTCTTGTGGTGTACCGTGTTGGTGCACATATTCCCGTGCCTGGCATAGATCCGGTCCAGTTGCAGCAGTTTTTCAAGGGGCAGCAAGGCGGTATTCTCGGCATGTTCAACATGTTTTCGGGTGGCGCATTGTCACGGTTCACAGTATTTGCCTTGGGGATCATGCCGTATATCTCGGCTTCGATCATCATGCAATTGATGGGCTATGTGTTGCCAGCATTTGAGCAACTTAAAAAGGAAGGCGAGGCCGGTCGCCGCAAGATTACCCAGTACACGCGATATGGTACCCTGGGTCTGGCCTTGTTCCAGTCGCTGGGGATTGCTGTGGCTCTGGAAAGTTCTCCTGGTCTGGTGATTGCACCAGGTTTTGGATTCCGCATGACCGCCGTAGTCACGCTGACTGCCGGCACCTTGTTCCTGATGTGGTTGGGGGAACAGATTACCGAACGTGGTCTGGGTAACGGTATTTCGATCATTATTTTTGCTGGCATCGCCGCCGGATTGCCCAATGCCATCGGTGGTTTGCTGGAGTTGGTTCGCACGGGTGCCATGAGCATCATTGTTTCTCTGTTTATCGTGATATTGGTAGGTTTGGTGACTTACTTTGTCGTTTTTGTCGAGCGGGGTCAGCGCAAGATTCTGGTCAATTACGCCAGGCGACAGGTTGGGAACAAGGTGTATGGCGGGCAATCATCGCATTTGCCGCTCAAGCTCAACATGGCGGGCGTGATTCCACCCATCTTTGCTTCGTCGATCATTCTTTTGCCGGCAACCGTGGTTGGCTGGCTGAGCGCGGGTGATTCAATGCGCTGGTTAAAAGACATTGCAGGAACCTTGACACCCGGCCAGCCAATATACGTCATGCTCTACGCTGCTGCCATTATTTTCTTCTGTTTCTTTTATACGGCACTCGTTTTCAATAGTCGTGAGACTGCTGACAATCTCAAGAAAAGTGGCGCCTTTGTTCCAGGTATCCGTCCCGGGGACAACACTGCCAAATATATCGATAAAATCCTGCTGCGTCTGACATTTGTTGGAGCGATCTATATCACCCTGGTTTGTCTTTTGCCAGAATTTTTGATTCTCAAGTACAACGTACCCTTTTATTTTGGTGGTACATCCTTGCTGATTATTGTGGTGGTGACCATGGACTTCATGGCCCAGGTGCAAAATTACCTTATGTCGCAACAGTATGAGTCTTTGCTGAAAAAAGCAAACTTCAAGGCGACCTGAGGTTAATCCATATGGCTAAAGACGATGTTATTCAAATGCAGGGCGAGATTGTTGAAAATCTCCCCAATGCTACTTTCAGGGTAAAACTTGAAAATGGTCATATTGTTCTGGGGCATATTTCCGGCAAAATGCGCATGCATTACATCCGGATCTTGCCTGGGGATAAAGTGACGGTAGAGCTTACACCCTACGATTTGAGCCGGGCACGCATCGTGTTCCGAGCCAAGTAGATTACATTGTTTGAGAATTGTTTAGGAGAATGCAATGAAAGTTTCGGCTTCGGTAAAGAAAATTTGCCGCAACTGCAAAATTATTCGACGCAATGGCGTTGTTCGCGTGATCTGCACAGACCCACGACACAAACAGCGTCAGGGTTAATTGCAAGAGTTATAGAGGACCAAAATGGCACGTATCGCTGGTATTAATATTCCGCCACAACAGCATTCCGAAATTGGCCTGACCGCTATTTTTGGTATTGGACGTAGTCGCGCACGCAAGATTTGTGAATCATGCGGCATTGACTATGCCAAGAAGATCAAGGATTTGACCGATTCCGAGCTGGAAAAAGTGCGTGATGAAGTCGCCAAATTCACCATCGAAGGTGATTTGCGCCGTGAAACCACCATGAACATCAAGCGTTTGATGGATATTGGCTGTTATCGTGGCTTTCGGCATCGTCGTGGCTTGCCCTTGCGTGGTCAGCGTACGCGTACCAATGCGCGCACGCGCAAAGGCCCTCGCAAAGCCGCGCAATCACTCAAGAAATAACAGGCACTGAAAGAACATTATGGCTAAAGCACCCGCCAATAACGCTGCTCAGCGAGTACGTAAAAAAGTTCGCAAGAACGTGGCCGACGGTATCGCGCACGTGCATGCATCTTTTAACAACACCATCATCACCATCACGGATCGGCAGGGCAATTCACTCGCCTGGGCATCCTCTGGTGGCCAGGGGTTCAAAGGCTCGCGCAAATCCACTCCTTTTGCTGCGCAGGTCGCGTCTGAAGTGGCTGGCCGCAACGCGATTGAACAAGGCATCAAGAACCTCGACGTTGAAATCAAGGGTCCTGGTCCGGGTCGCGAGTCTTCGGTTCGTGCCTTGGCCGCACTGGGGATCCGCATCAACATGATTGCTGATGTGACCCCTGTACCGCACAATGGTTGCAGGCCGCAAAAGCGCCGTCGTATTTAATTTATTAACCAAGCCCACCGCCAATGTGTTCGCACATTGGCTCCCGCTATTACTAAGCGGTAGCTGACCAGAAGGAAATTCAAGTGGCACGTTTTTTAGGCCCCAAGGGCAAACTCTCCCGCCGTGAAGGCACTGACCTGTTTCTCAAGAGCGCTCGCCGTTCCATCGGAGACAAGGTCAAATTCGATTCCAAGCCAGGTCAGCATGGCCGCACTTCGGGTGCGCGCACATCTGATTTTGGTATTCAATTGCGCGAAAAACAAAAAGTCAAGCGCATGTATGGTGTTCTTGAAAAACAGTTTCGCCGTTATTTTGAAGAGGCCGATCGTCGCAAAGGCAACACCGGCGCCAATTTGTTGGCCTTGCTTGAAACCCGCCTCGACAACGTGGTGTACCGCATGGGATTCGGTTCCACCCGTGCCGAGTCGCGTCAGCTGGTTTCTCACAAAGCCATCCTGGTGAACGCAAAGACGGTCAACATTCCTTCTTACTTGGTCAAGGTGGGTGATGTTGTCTCTGTGCGTGAAAAGTCCAGCAAGCAAAATCGCGTTGTTGAAGCCTTGCAACTGGCCCAACAAGTAGGTTTGCCTGCATGGGTTGATGTCAATGTTGACAAAGCCGAAGGCGTTTTCAAGGCCGTGCCGGATCGCGATCAATTTGCTGCTGATGTGAACGAGTCCCTGATTGTCGAGTTGTATTCACGTTAAAAGACAGCAGCCTATGTTTTGGCAACCGATGGATTAACGCTCGTCAGTTGCATCGTAAGCCTTTTCCGGTGTCAATCGCCAGGGGTATTCAGAGGATTTATACATGCAAAATTTATTACTAAAACCCAAGGCTATCAATGTTGAGCAGTTATCTACCAACAGGGCCAAAGTGGTTCTAGAGCCGTTCGAAAGAGGTTACGGTCACACTTTGGGTAATGCATTGCGTCGCGTGTTGCTCTCGTCAATGCCTGGTTATGCGCCTACCGAAGTCACCATTGCCGGAGTGCTGCATGAATACTCATCGATCGATGGGGTCCATGAGGACGTGGTCAATATCCTGCTCAACCTCAAAGGGATTGTTTTCAAACTCTACAATCGTGATGAAGTCACGCTGAGCCTGCGCAAGGACACCGAGGGTGTGGTGACCGCTGGCGATATCCAGACGCCGCATGATGTTGAAATCATCAATCCTGATCATGTCATCGCCAATTTGTCGCATGGTGGCAAACTGGACGTCCAGATCAAGGTTGAGCGCGGTCGTGGTTATGTGCCTGGAACCATGCGCCGTCATCTGGACGACACGACCAAGTCGATTGGCCGCATTGTGCTGGATGCCTCCTTTTCACCGGTCAAGCGCGTCAGCTACACAGTGGAGAGTGCGCGGGTCGAACAGCGCACCGATCTGGACAAGTTGATTCTCGACATCGAGACCAACGGCGCCCTTTCAGCCGAAGATGCTGTGCGCGCATCTGCCAAGATTCTGATTGAACAGTTGGCTGTTTTTGCCCAGCTCGAAGGCGGTGATGTTGATTCCATCATTGCTTCGCCTGCACGTGGCGGCAGTTCCAACTTCGATCCTGTGCTGTTGCGCCCGGTTGATGAACTTGAATTGACAGTACGTTCTGCCAACTGCCTGAAAGCTGAAAATATTTATTACATTGGTGATCTGATTCAACGCACTGAAAACGAGTTGTTGAAGACGCCGAATCTGGGTAGAAAATCCCTCAATGAAATCAAGGAAGTTCTTGCTTCCCGTGGCTTGACTTTAGGCATGAAGCTGGAAAGCTGGCCACCTGTTTCACTCGAAAAAAAGTAATTTCTCATCTTATTCATGTGACATGAACAGTACCTGATACGGCTGTTTTATTAAATAAAGGAATCCACTATGCGTCACGGCCTTGGTCTTCGTAAATTAAATCGCACTTCCTCCCATCGTTTGGCGATGTTGCGCAACATGATGAATTCTCTGATTGAGCACGAGGTGATTAAAACGACCGTGCCCAAGGCAAAGGAATTGCGTCGTGTTGTCGAGCCCATGATTACCTTGGCCAAGACAGCCACGGTAGCCAACCGCCGCTTGGCCTTTGACCGCTTGCGCGATCGTGACTCAGTCGTCAAATTGTTCAACGTGTTGGGTCCCCGATTCAACGCCCGTCCAGGTGGCTATACCCGGATACTGAAGATGGGCTTCCGTGTCGGAGACAACGCGCCCATGTGCCTCGTCGAACTGGTGGATCGTGACACTGAAACAGTGGCTCCGGAAGCTGAAACAGCCTCTTGATCGGTTACAATACACTCTTGCCGCGCGATGGAGCAGTCTGGTAGCTCGTTGGGCTCATAACCCAAAGGTCGGAGGTTCAAATCCTTCTCGCGCAACCAATAAAATCAAGCACTTAGCTTGGAATCAACGCCCACTTTGAGTGGGCGTTGTGCTTTCTGGTACGCCCAGCATGTGAGCACACCTGCGGGTGCAAGTCCCTCAAGTTCGACACTTCCCGCACGTAAGTGATTGATTCCATTCAAAACGGACTTCAAAGCGTAGACAATATAACTGGTTTTGACAGGTTTGCGGCGTCGGTGGAGTCAACTCCAAGGTAGCAAGCCGCGACGGCTGCAGGGCAGACCGCATTCACGTTAATGTGCCGTTTGCGCGTACTTGCTTATCGCCTCCCACAAGCCATTCAGGTAGACGGCCCCCAGCGCGCGGTCATATAGCCCGTAGCCCGGCTTGCCTGTTTCACCCCAAATCATGCGGCCATGATCCGGGCGCACATAACCTTCGAAACCGATGTCGTAGTAGGCCTTGACGATAGAAGCCATGTCAAGCGAACCATCGCACGAGCGGTGTGTGGATTCATAAAAAGTCCCGTCCGGCTCCACTTTGACATTGCGCAGGTGGCCAAAGTGGATGCGCCCCTGGCTGCCGAATTCGCGCACCAGCGCTTCAATGTTGTTGCACAAATCAGCGCCAAGCGAACCTGAACACAATGTCAAACCGTTGGCTTTTGAGTCAACAATGTTGACCAAACGCAGCAAGTCTTCGCGGTTCTTGACAATGCGCGGCAAGTTAAAAATGGGGCGTGGCGGGTCGTCCGGATGGATAGCCATCTTGATACCTGATTCTTCTGCGACCGGAATAATGGCCTTGAGGAAGTATTCCAGGTTAGCCCAAAGGGCTTCTTCATTCACGGTTTTGTACTCGGCCAGCAGGCTTTTGAGCTGTTCTGGTTGATAGCTGGTGTCCCAACCGGGCAGGGCGATACCTTTCCCAGTGTCAATTTTGGCTATTGCCTTCGCGTCGAACGCCAGGGTGAAGGAGCCATCAGGCAACTCCTTGGCCATTTCGGTTCGGGTCCAGTCAAATACCGGCATGAAGTTGTAGCAGATCACTTTCACGTCCACCGCCGCGCAATGGCGGATGTTTTGCTGGAAGTTGGCGATGAGTTGATCCCGCGTCGGCTTGCCCAACTTGATGTCCTCGTGGACGGGCACACTTTCAACCACTTCAAACTTCAGCCCTGCGCCTTCAATGCGTGCACGCAGTGCTAGCAGCTTATCAAGGGGCCAGACCTCACCCACCGGTACGTCGTAAATAGCGGAAACAACTCCATACAGGCCGGGGATCTGGCGAATGTATTCGAGCTTGACGGGGTCAGACTCGCCATACCAGCGAAAGGTCATTTTCATTAAGCGGCTCCAGAGACATGTAAATTTACTGTATCACGATGCTGTTTCGTAGGGATTACCCAATAAAAACTGCAATATTTATAGCATGAAAGTATTTGCTTTAAATGCAAGTATTCCCACCACTTGCATTCCTTATCACTATTCGGGCAATCGTTTTGAATCCACAGGTGTACCTGAACCCAGAGGCTCATGGAAGGGACGGGTTTTGAGAAGGAGAGGCTATTTGATCACATACAATTCTTTGAGGAATGGCCTCATTACTTAGCCATCATTTGGGAAATAGTCGAATCAAACCCGAAGTTAAGGCGCTTAGCACATTGAAATCTCTGACACCGCTTGAGCCTTGAGTAATCCGATCACAGCTCCGTCGGCGGCGAATTCGCGAATGATACGAAGATGAATCAGGCACAGAGTCAAACCAAGCTAATCGCACTCGACTGGGGCACTTCGTCGTTGCGGGCTTATCGCATAGATGCTGCGGGATGGGTATTGGAGTCGCGCTCATTGCCGTGGGGCGTGATGAAGCTGCCGGTGGTCGCACATCCCGAAAATTCTGACGTCGATGCAAAAGCGAGCTTTGAGTTTGCTTTTGAAGGGGCATGCGGTGACTGGATTCGTGCCGCACCTCACGCCCCGGTGATCGCGGCTGGGATGGTCGGTAGCCGCCAAGGCTGGTGCGAAGCGCCATATCTGTCGTTACCGATTGCGGCAGATCGAATCGCAGGCGCGCTGAGCACAGTGCATACCCGAAACGGCCAGATAGTGCATATTGTCCCCGGCCTGATAGAGAACTCGGCATTGCCAAATGTCATGCGTGGCGAAGAAACCCAGGTGATCGGCGCGCTCAGTATGCTTGATTTCGGTAAAGCTCAGACCCGCTCAGATACACAAAATGAGCATGATGAAATCCTGATCGGTTTGCCTGGCACTCATTCCAAATGGGTGCAAGTGCGAATTCAGTGTGGTGAAGTACAAAATCGTATCGAACATTTCCACACATTCATGACAGGCGAGGTCTACGCGGTGCTATGCGAGCACACCATTTTGGGACGCGGCATGCAAACCAGCGAGGTCAATCATAACGATCACGCTGCGTTCGATCGCGGCGTCCTGGTACCGCAAACCCCGGCCGGTCGTGCCGGGGTCTTGTCGACCATCTTCAGCGCACGTACACTGGGCCTGACTGGCGTACTGGACGCTACAGGACAGCGCGAATATCTTTCAGGACTGCTAATCGGCCATGAGGTAGCAGCATTGCAAGCCTTACTGGCGGAACAAGGTCAACAGCATGGGCGCGTCATTCTGGTTGGTGATTCAGCGTTGTGCGCTCGTTACACGCGTGCCCTCGGAGCCTATGGTCTAGATCAGATTCAAGTTGCAGGGCAAGCGACCGAACGTGGCTTATGGCAAATTGCAATGGCTGCCGGTTTGCTTGGTTAGTGACAACCATAAATGAATGAATCATCACATGCTCAAAAAAGCAATGCAACACTGCGGGCTGATCGCCATCCTGAGGGGGATCCACCCGGAAGAAGTTGCAACCATTGGACTGGCGCTGTACAAGGCCGGATTCAGAGTGATCGAAGTGCCTTTGAACTCCCCGCAACCATTTGCAAGCATCCGTATGTTGCGGGAGACACTGGCTGCAGACTGTATGGTTGGTGCCGGCACCGTACTGTCGACATCACAAGTCGCTGAAGTTAAAAATGTGGGAGGAGAGGTTATCGTGATGCCGCACAGCGATGTCAAAGTGATCAGTGCAGCAAAACAGGCTGCCATGGCCTGTGCTCCAGGCGTGGCCACCTTGACCGAGGCCTTTGCCGCGCTGGCCGCAGGCGCTGATGTTCTGAAAATGTTTCCTGCCGAGCAACTCAGCCCAGTCGTTGTCAAGGCATGGCGGGCGGTCATTCCGAGCGACGTTGCATTGATCCCGGTGGGCGGAATCACACCCGCCAATATGGCTTCCTATGTCGCTGCTGGTGCATCCGGTTTTGGCTTGGGTTCAGCGCTCTTTAAGCCGGGTCTGAGTGCAATGCGGGTCGGCCAAAATGCCGACGAATTCATCGCTGCATGGCATGCCTCGCATCAGCAGATATATATCTGAATCAATCAACATGGGCGTCACTATGAGCAGACACATTCATTAAGGAAAAAGCGAGCCATGAAAATCACCAAACTTGCAACTTACATCGTGCCACCGCGCTGGTGTTTTCTGAAAATTGAAACTGATGAAGGTTTGGTAGGTTGGGGTGAACCGGTCGTTGAAGGCCGGGCGCATAGCGTGGCGGCTGCGGTTGAAGAGTTATCCGACTATCTGATCGGCAAGGACCCGAGCAATATCGAAGATCACTGGACTGTCATGTATCGCGGAGGCTTTTATCGTGGTGGCGCAATCCACATGAGCGCGCTTGCCGGCATTGATCAGGCGCTATGGGATATCAAAGGCAAATCACTTGGAATCTCGGTGAGCCAGTTGTTGGGCGGCCCGGTTCGCAACGGTATCCGCGTTTATTCCTGGATCGGTGGCGACCGTCCTGCGGATGTTGCAGCCGCCGCCAAAGATGCGGTGGCGCGCGGATTTACTGCAGTCAAGATGAATGGAACGGAAGAATTACAGTTCGTCGATTCGTATGAGAAAGTTGAAGCGGCCCTAGCCAATGTGGCGGTGGTGCGTGAAGCTGTCGGCCCCCATGTCGGTATCGGCGTCGACTTTCACGGTCGGGTCCATAAACCGATGGCCAAAGTCCTGATCAAAGAGCTCGATCAATACAAGTTGATGTTCATCGAGGAGCCAGTGCTCAGCGAAAACTATGAGGCATTAAAGGAACTTGCGCCGTTGACCAACACCCCCATCGCTCTCGGAGAGCGACTCTATTCGCGCTGGGATTTCAAACGAATTCTCAGCGACGGTTATGTCGACATCATCCAGCCGGACGTCTCGCATGCCGGAGGCATCACAGAAACCCGCAAGATTGCCACCATGGCAGAGGCCTACGACATCGCAGTTGCACTTCACTGCCCGCTCGGCCCGATAGCGCTGGCCGCTTGTCTGCAAGTAGATGCCGTGTCGTACAACGCCTTCATCCAGGAGCAAAGCCTGGGCATCCACTACAACCAAAGCAATGACTTGCTGGACTATCTGAAAAGCCCGGAAGTCTTTGCCTACAACAATGGCTATGTGACGATTCCGCAAGGTCCGGGATTGGGGATCGAGATCAATGAAGAGTACGTTAAGGAACGCGCCGTTATCGGTCACCGCTGGCGCAACCCTATATGGCGCCATAGGGATGGCAGCTTCGCAGAATGGTAGAAAGTCCATTATTAACCCGAAGTTCCTCCCCCAAAACAGCGCATTTCCCCAATGAAACCGGCATC